>JBBRXE010000027.1:0-16003 GCA_038248695.1 Candidatus Limnocylindria bacterium
CAAGCGGCGGCATTTTCGCCGGTTACCCACCCGGCGAGTGAACGGCGACGAAATCGCAACTGCGAGCGCCATTTCACTCGCGCCGCGGGTGAGTCCAGCGTGCGATGGCGTAAATACTGACACTCCGATCCGCCGATCACCCATCCGCTGAGTACCTGGCCACACCCCTCGCGACACTGCGGCGCTCCGGCGCCACCGATAGGCGGGCGGCACCATTTTCGCCGGTTACCCACTCGGCGAGTGAACTGCGACGAAATCGCAGCTGCGAGCGCCATTTCACGCGCGCAGTGGGTGAGCCTCATGTGCGATGACGTGAATTAAGAGTTTCGGTGGGCCATCCACCCATCGGGTGAGTAACTGGCGAACCTCACTCCACATGGGGATCGGCCTGGAAGAGAAGCAAGCCCGATGGCGCCGGTGCCGTCGGTTGACGGAGCCATCGCCTGGCGGCGGTCGACCGCGTGGAGAAGCGCGCGAAGAGGGCGGCGTGAGTGGCAATTCTGCGCCGGTTCGTCGAGTCGTCACGAAGCACGAGTGTCGGGACCACTGCCACAGGAGCCCAGCCGCGCTGCCCCGCAATGTCTCGGCCGAGCCGCACCTTCACGTCTACCCTGCCAAGCACGTCCTGGACATCATCGATGCGCGTCTTGATCTCGAAGATCACGAGGATCCGGAGGCGCGGGTGATAGGCGAGCACGTCGACGCGTCCACGGTCGCCGTAATGGTTGAAGCTCACCTCGGCTGCGACCTCCCAACCAAGCTGGACGAGCAGTCGAACGAGCCACTCCTGCAGCGCTGCGTGACGCGCGTCGGTGAGCGGGCGCTGCCCGTTCACGCGGATCTCCAGAAGGAGGTATCCGCCGGCCGCGGCGGCCCATCGGTCGAGCAGCTCGATCGAGCATGCCTCCAGGTTCCCGGTCTCGAAACGGCTGACGGTCTGCTGCGAGATACCAATGAGTGCGGCGAGCCGCTTCTGGGACAGACCCTTGCGGCGCCGAAGCGCTCGCAGGATGCGCGCGAGCTGTGGTCGGAACACATCGCGCATGTTGCGGCAGCGGTCGTTACCGGCCGCTTACCGGCCACTTACCGATGGGATGGGTGAAAGGCAGCGAATGAGCCCCAAAGCCGGCCAGTTCACTCGCCCGATGAGTACGCCGGCGGTGGGACGGCGGAAACGACCGGCCCGCCCTCGCCAATCACCCGCCGAATGGGTAACTGGCGAAATCAGGCGGCGGGACCAGGCGAATCAGTCGGAATCGCTGGCCGCTTGGCTACTCCGAGGCGCCATGCCACTCGACGGCGGGGTCGTAGTCGGGATCCGGCTTCTCCTGCGGGGGCCGATCCGCCTCCGGGACGTGGCGCAGGTTGACCCGCACCCGGTACCACAGCGACGAGCGGCCGCGCATGCCGTCGACCAGCACGTCGTCGACGGCGAGGAAGGCTGCGGCCTGCGGATGACGCTCCTTCCAGCCTTCGAGGCCGGCCAACGCATCCTCCTTGGCTTTGGCCTGCGCCACGACCAGCAGCGGATGCTTGGAACGCCGCCGGCCAGTCGGCGACACTGTGCCGTCCGCACGCCGCCACGATGCTGATGCCGAAGCTGGCGCCACCGAGCCGGCCCGGCCGCGAGGCGAGGTCGTGTCGGTCGGCGGCGGATCGGCCCGGCGCTTGGACGGTTGCACCCGAGGCGGCTCGCCCGGCTGCTTGGCGTAGTTCGGTGGCCACGGTGCGTCGCCCAGGCCTGAAGTCTCGTCACGCGCCGATAGCTCGAGTAGCCCCTCCAACGATCCCACGGCCGCGTCGATGCCGGCACCAATGTCGCCGAGACGCGCGTATCGGTCCGGCATGCTGAGGACGGTGAAATCCCCGAGCTCCGCGTCGGGCAGCTCCTCCCAGCTCAACGGCGCCGAGACCTGCGCGTTTGGCACCGGCCGCACCGAATAGGCTGAAGCAACCGTTCGGTCCTTGGCGTTCTGGTTGTAGTCGAGGAAGACGCCGTGGCGCTCCTCCTTCCACCACTTGCTGCTGGCGATCTTCGGTGCGCGGCGCTCGACCTCACGGGCCAGGGCCAGGGCCGCGCGGCGCACCTGCGAGAAGCCCCACTCGCGCGAGATGCGGGCGTAGACATGGATGCCGCGCGAGCCCGATGTCTTCGGCCAGCCGGTCAGGCCATGGTCGGTGAGCACCTCGCTCACGACAAGCGCCACGCGTCGAATGTCGCTCCAGGGAACGCCCGGACCGGGATCTAGGTCGACGCGCAGCTCGTCGGGGTGTTCGAGGTCATCGGCCCGCACCGGGTGAGGATTGAGGTCGACGCAGCCCAGGTTCACGACCCACGCCAAGGCGGCGACGTTCGAGACGACGACCTCGTCGGTGGTGCGTCCTGAGGGAAACGCCAGCTCCACAATGCTGACGTACGAAGGGACCGATTTCGGCGCCCGTTTCTGGAAGAACGCCTCGCCGGTGATACCGTCGACGAATCGCTTCAGCGCCATTGGCCTGTCCCGAACGCCCCGCAGAGCGCCGTCGGCGACGGCGAGGTAGTAGCGCACCAACTCGATCTTGGTGATCCCGGCATCAGGGAAGTACACCTTCGACGGATTGCTGATGTTGACCTCGTGACCGTCCAGGATCAGCGTCTCCTTCTCGCTCGGCATACGCAACAGGGTAGCCTGCGGGGGAAAGCGGCACGAGCCTTGCGATCGAGCGGGAGCATGATCGACCGAGCCAAGCGAATCCTGGCCATCGTGGACGCATGGAGCCGTCGCCATCGCATCACGCGCGTGGCGCGGCGCGCCGGCGAGGGATTCCTGCAGCACGACGGGCTGCAGTACGCCGGCAGCATGGCCTACTTCGCGATCCTGTCCATCTTTCAGCTGTTGGTCCTCGGCATCGTCGGGTTCAGCTTCTTCCTGGGCGATGGCGGAGCGCGCGACTTCGTGCTCAAGCAGCTCCAGCTGGCGACACCGCTCGACGCCGACACGATCGGCACCGTGATCACGAAGATCATCGAATCGCGGGGCAGCATCGGCCTCATCGGCTTCCTGCTGCTGGTATGGGGTGCGCTGGGCCTCTTCTCGGCCCTGAGCCGGGGCGTGTCGCGCGCCTTCAGCGCGTCCAAGCCGCGCCCTTTCCTGCGGGACAAGCTGCTCGGCCTGGTGCTCATGGGGATCAGCGGCGTACTGGTAGTCGTGGCGGCGGTCATCGGCTTCGTGGCCGGCATCGTGGAGGAGATGACGGCCGATGTCGTCAACGTGGTACCGGGTGGCGAGCTGGCCCTCTACCTCATCGGCCTCCTGCTGCCGCTGGTGCTCGTCTTCGCCATGCTGCTGCTGCTCTATCGCGTCGTGCCGAATCGGTCGGTGAGCCTCGCCGAAGTGTGGCCCGGTGCCTTCGTCGCGACCATCCTGTGGGGCCTGCTGCGCTGGGGCTTCACGTACTACGCCACGAAGGTTGCGCATTACGACTCGGCCTTCGGGCCGGTGTCGACCGGCATCTCCCTGCTGGTCTTCCTCTATTTCGCGAGCGTCGTGCTGCTCCTCGGAGCGGAAGTTGCGCGTGCCAGCGTTGTCGAGTCGGAAGGACCGATGTAGTACGGTGTAGTACCTTCGGGGACGTTACGCGCCGGATCAGGCGGGTAGCATGGAGAACGGAACACTCATAGCTGGGGCACACAGCATCTTGTTCGACCCTCCGGACCGCGTCGCATGAGGCGACGAAACCGACTGGCCGCCTCGTTGGTAGCCCTCCTGGCGGTCGGCACGATCCTCGCCTCGACACCCCCTCGCAGCCCGGCCCGGGCGGCGGACCCGCTCACCGAAGCGAAGCAGCAGCAGTCGCAGCTGCAGCAGACGCTGAGCCAGCAGCGCGCCAAGCTCGCTCAACTGAAGGCCACCTCGGCGACCCTGGCGCAGAAGCTCGACCTGGCCAAGGCCGAGCTGGCGCAGGTCACCGCCCAGTACGATCAGGTCAAGGAGCTGCTGGGCCAGGTCCGCGATCAGGTCGCGCAGATCACGTCGCAGCTCGAGGACCTTCGTGCGCGCATCGCGGCGCTCGACGCGCAGCTGACCCAGGTCGCCGCCGACATCACCAGGCAGAGCAACGAACTGCGCGCGCGCGAGGCGCTGCTGCAGGATCACCTGCGCGCCGCCTACGAGCAGAGCCAGACCTCGCTGCTCGAGATCCTCATCTCGGCCGATTCACTCGATGACGCGTCCACCCAGGTGAGCCGGATGCTCGACATGTCCGAGCAGGATTCCGAGCTGGCCGATGAGATCAGCGGCCTGCGAGCGCAGCTGCAGACCAGGCAGGAGACGCTGCGCGATGGTCGCGCCGAGCTGGCCGATGCCCGATCGGCGGCCGAGGACCAGCAGGCGCTCCTCAAGGAGCGACAGCAGCAGCTTGACCAGATGAGCCAGCAGCTCGCCGAGCTGCAGGCCGCGGCCGACCAGAAGCGTCGCGCGCAGGAGTCGGCGCTGAATGCCGCGCTGCAGGCCAAGGGCAGCGTCGAGGCCCAGGTCGCGGCAAGCGAGAGGGCGGCCAGACAGGCCGATGCCCTGGTTTCCCAGCTGCAGGCCGAAGCGGCAGCACGCCAGAAGGCCATCGAGGACGCCAAGCGGCGCGCCGCTGCCGAGGAGGCCAAGCGAAAGGCGCATCCTCCTGTTTCCGCGCGCGGATTCCGCTGGCCGGAGAGCGCCCCACAGATCACCCAGGAATTCGGGCCGACGAGCTTCGTCCTCGAGCCCAGCTACACCTACCACGGCACGTACTACCCGCATTTCCACACGGGGCTCGACTTGACCAGCGGCTGCGGCACGCCGATCGTCGCCGCTGCCACCGGGGTGGTGGCGCGATCGGGCCAGCCGTCGTGGCCCTTTGACAGCGGCTTCGGCGTGATCATCGACCACGGCAATGGCGTGATGACCTGGTACTGGCACATGCAGCCGCGCGTTATCGTCTTTCCCGGACAGGCGGTCAGCGCCGGCCAGGTCATCGGCTACGAGGGATCGACCGGCAACTCGACCGGCTGCCATGTGCACTTCGCGGTGAATGTCTACGGAAGCTGGCAGAACCCGCGCGCGTACCTCCCCTGAGCTGCGCGCAGAGCGGCGCTCCCCTCGAGCGGCGCCTCCCGGGTCAACCGGCGGCGGCCAGCTCGCCCGAGCGTACCGCCGGCAGGTAGAGCTGGTCGACGTACTCCATCACCATGCGACTGCTGCTGAACGGCCAGATGGACGCCTGGACCGATGCGCGCATGGTCTGCAGCCAGTCGCGCGGCACACCGTCGTCGTCGCGTGCGAAGAAGCGCGGCACGATCTCCTCCTCGAGCAGCCGATACAGCTCCTCGGAGTCGGCGTAATCCTGCGCCCCCTCATCGCTTGACGGTTCGCGGCCACCGATCGCCCAGCCGTTGCGTCCGTTGTAGCCCTCGTCCCACCAGCCGTCGAGGATGCTGACGCTCGGGATGCCGTTCATGGCCGCCTTCATGCCTGATGTGCCGCTCGCCTCGAGCGGACGGCGTGGATTGTTCAGCCAGATGTCGACGCCGGCGACCAGGAAGCGCGCGATGCGCATGTCGTAGTCCTCCAGGATGAAGACCCGACCGCGCAGCAGATCGGTGCGCGACAGCTCGAAGATGCGCTGGATGACGCGCTGGCCGGGCCGATCCGCCGGGTGCGCCTTGCCAGCCAGCACGACCTGCACCGGGCGATCGGCGTCGGCGAGCATCCGAGCCAGGCGTTCCTCGTCACGGAACAGCAGATCGGCGCGCTTGTACGTCGCGAACCTCCGCGCAAAACCAATGGTCAGCGCGCCCGGATCGAAGCCTGCCTGGAGCTGGCGCAGGACCTCTGGCGACTCGCCATGTCGAGCGAACTGCTGCCTGAGGCGGACCTGCATGAAGCCGATCAGCTCGCGCTTCTGCTGCTTGTGCGCGGCCCACAGGTCGCCGTCGGTTGCCTGCTCCAGCCGCTCGAAGGGATCCGGTCCGGAGAGGTCGCTCGCAAGCGATGTCCCGATGGAGTGCTCGAAGACGCCGCGCATTCGGCCGCCCAGCCAGGTCGCGACGTGGGCGCCGTTGGTGATCGCACGGATGGGGTGGCCGGCCAGCGGTTCCCAGGTTTCCGTGGCGGTCTGCGAGTGCAGCTTGCTGACGGCGTTGGCATCCAGCGCGTGGCGCAGGACGAAAGCGGTCATATCAAACAGCGCGTGAGGGTCGTCGGTTCGACCGCGACCGAGCTCGAACAGCTGTTCGGCTGGCATGCCCGTGGCGTCCAGCCACGGCGCCAGGTGCGTGGCGATGAGATCTCGCTCGAAGACCTCGTTGCCTGCTGGCACCGGGGTGTGAATGGTGAACACCGCGTTGCGCCCGACTTCGCGCAGCGCCGTCTCCGGTTCCTTTCCCTGGGCAATCAAGGGTCGGGCGCGCTCGAGCAGCAGGAAGGCGGAGTGTCCCTCATTGAGGTGCCACGCGGCCGGTTGGATGCCGAGTTCGCGCAGTGCGCGCACGCCGCCCATGCCGAGCACGATCTCCTGTGCCAGGCGCATCTCGCGGCCGCGGACGTACAGGATGTGGGTGATCGGCCGATCCGCCGCATCGTTCGAGGAGGTGTCCGTGTCGAGCAGCAGCAATGGCACGCGGCCGACCTGCGCCACCCACACTGCGGCGCTGACGATGCGTCCGGGGAACTCGACCTTGACCTCCAGCGGCGAACCGTTGCGCGCTCGCGCGCGTCGCAGCGGCAGCGAAGCGGGATCGAGATCGGGCTGTGCGTGCTCCTGGTGCCCATCGGCGTCGATCTGCTGGCGGAAGTAGCCATGGCGGTAGAAGATGCCGACGGCGACGAACGGGAGTGCCGCATCGGACGCTGATTTGCAGTGGTCGCCGGCCAGGATGCCCAGGCCGCCCGAGTAGATCTGCATCGTCTCGTGGATGCCGTACTCGGCGCAGAAGTAGGCGATCGGGCCCGGAAGCTGACGTGCCGGCGTCGTCCGATACCAGCTGTCGGAGCCGTTGTCGAGGTAGCGCGCGAACTCGTCCAGCAGCCGCGATGCATCGACCATGAAGTCCTCGTCGGCGGCCAGCTCGGCCCAGCGGCTGGCCTGCAGGCCTCGCAGCACCGGAATGGGATTGCGGAACCTGGTCCATGCCGCCGAGTCGATGCGGGCGAACAGCGAGCGGGCGCTCGGCGTCCAGCTCCACCACAGGTTGTATGCCAGCTCGGCAAAGCCCTCGAGGCTCGGCGGCAGGTTGAAGTCATGCCCGGGTAGGGTGGGCACCCGAATGGAAGACGTCATGGAGCCCCGATGATACCGATCTGTTCAGGCCGTGAGGCCGTTCGAGCCGCGAAGGCATTCGAGCCGCGAGGCCGTGCGAGTCGCGCGGCCGTTCGAGCCGCAAGTCGCGACGGAGCCGCTGGGCCGTTCGACCCGCAGGTCGCGACGGAGCCGCTGGGCCGTTCGGCCCCCGCGTGGTCAGAGGCCGAGAGCGCCACGGGGTGGCATCGGCGCCCGCGTCCACTGCCGCCGACGTGTGTTTCGTCCATCGCGCAACCACCTCGAGCATGCCGGCTGCGCTTTTGCCCGGCCTGTCGTGCCACCCGCCCGTCGAATGAGTGAGGTTGAGTCACCAGGCGACTCAAACGAGGGTGAGCGCGCCGCTGTCGTGCAGTTGAGTTGTCACGTGACTGAAATCGCCCGATCTGAGGGTGACTGACCGTCAACCCGGTCGATTCGAGTCGCCTGGCGCATTAATGGCAGGTGAGCCCCGGCCGCTCACTCGTTTCAGTCATCACGCGACTCAGGCGTCAGAACGCGCGGCACACGAGTACCTGGCATCAATCACGCGGCAACGCGTGCCATCGGCGTCACAAGGCGCTACGCTATCGAACCCGTGGATGGCTACTCGATCCCAGAGGCGGCTGAGGTCCTCGGAGTTCCGAAGCGACGCATTCGGGAGCTCGTTGCTCGCGGCGTCATTCTGGGCTCGCAGGAGGACGATGGTGAGCTGCGCGTCTTTCTGCAGCCGCGCCCACCCGCGTCCATCCAATCCCCGCCCGACGAAGACCTCGGCTTCGAGGCAAGCCCCTTCCGCGAGCTGCTGACCGAGTTCCGCAACCTCACCGAGCGGTACGGCCAGGCGCTGCTGGCGCTCGGCGAATCGCGGGGCGAAGTCGCGGCGCTGCGCGGCCGGGTCGAGGCGCTCGAGACGCGCATGGACCTGCGGCTCGGCAGTGCGCCATCCGTGGTCGAATGGCACTCGCCGGCCGCGGTATTTGAGGCCGAGACGCTCGCCGACCTGGCAATGGACGAGACTGTTGCCGCGGATGCCATCGTCGTCGAGGCCGAGAGCGAGCCCGAGCCTGAGCCGGTGAACGAGCCAGAGTCTGAGCCCGTGATCGAGCCCGAGCCCGAGCCCGATCCAGAGTCTGAGCCCGTGAATGAGCCTGAGCCCGAGAGCGAACCCGAGCCCGTGAATGAGCCAGTGCCCGAGCCAGAGCCCGAGCCCGAGCCGGTGAACGAGCCAGAGTCTGAGCCCGTGAATGAGCCCGGGCCGGAGTCTCAGCCCGTGAACGAGCCCGAGCCCGCATTCGAGCCCCAAGCTGAACTCGACGCTGTCGCCGAGCCCAATGAGACGGAAACGGAAGCGGGGACGGAAACGGAGGCGGGGACGGAATTCGAGGCTGTCGCCGAAACGGATGAGCAGCCGACGGAAGAATTGCAACCGGCTGCGTCCGAAGAGCGTGAACCCGATCTGACCGCCGAGGAGCGCGAGCTCCAGGCGGCATTCAAGGTCGCCCCGGCCGAGCCTGTCGAACCCGTCGAGAGCGAAACTGCCGAAACTGAATCGGTCGACGGCGAAGCGGCTGAGGCCAACGCGGCGAGCAATGCCGAGCCGGCTAAACCGTCTCGCTCCCGGCGATCGGGGTTTGCCGCCGCCGGAATAGCGGAGGCGCTGGCGCGCGCCGTGGATCCCAGCATGGCCGAGCTACCGGCGCCGACCGAGCTGGCCCACGCCGCCGCGGATGGCGCAGAGATTGGATCGGCAGATTTCAACGAGACCGATGCCGGACCGCCCATCGACACCTCACGGTACAGCACCGATGTCGAGGAGCCGGACTGGCTCGCCGAGGACGAGTACACCTGGCTCGATGCGGCAGCGCGTGAATCGGTTGCCGACGAACCTCGCACCTCCGAAACCGATGCGACCGACCTCGAAACCCCCGACGTTGCGGCCAGCGCCGAAACCGTCCGTGGCGCGGGGGCCGATGCCGAGTCGGCCGATACCGAGGCCAGCGAGGCGACGATCGAGGACATGCCCGCAGCGGATACGCAGGCGGAGGCCGCCAGCGACGAGCTGCCCGATGCCGAACCATGGGAGTCCGCTATTACCGAGGCTGACCGGGAGCCCGGGACCGATGACCTCGTGGAGATGGAGCCCGAGCCGGTCATGATCGATGAGCTGATGGCCGAGCCGCTGCCGGAGCCAATCGAGGTGGTCGGCGGACAGGATTCCGAGTCATTCGAGACGGCGCGCGCTGTTGAGCTCGAACTGGAGCCCGTCGCGCCCGAGGACGCCGCGCCCGAGCCGATCGCGCCCGAGGACGCCGCGCCCGAGCCGATCGAGCTGGAGAGCGCCGAGACCACGGAGCCCGAGACGGCCCTCCAGGACGGTGTGACCGAATTGGCCGTCGCCGTGCGTGAAATCACCGAGTCTGAGACGACCGAGCCCGAGAGCGCCGAGCCGGAGAGCGCCGAGTCGCAGACGGTTTTCGAGGACGAGGCGACCGAATCGGCCGTCGCCATGGAGCCAGCGGACATCCAGGGACCTGAGTGGGACCAGGATTGGAACTTCGGGACCGAGCCCGACGCCGTCGAGGCGATCGCACTCGAGGCGGCCCCCGAAGCACCATTCGACGAATCATTCGCCGACGACATGGAGCCGAGCGCGGCGGATGTAGTCTCACCGATGGCTCATCCAGCCCATCCCGCGAGCGGCGAGCCGTCCGAAATGGTCACGACCCCAGAAGCGCCGCCAGAAGCGCCGCCAGAAGCGCCCACCGCAGCGGCCGCCGCTTCAGCTGATGTGCAGACTGATGCTGACACGGGTGAGGTCGCGCTCATGTGGCTCGGCAGCGAGTTCGACGATAGCGAGGAATACGCGGCCGAGATCGAGGTCGGCGCGGCCGGCTGGCGACACAGTTCGCCCGCCACCGAGCCCCATGACGAGCTGACGCGCATCGCCCAGGACCAGGGATGGGACCCCAACGAGGTCGAGGCCATCCGCAACCTGCTTGAATCGCCGCCCGAAAGGACGCAATCCGAGGAGACGCCACCCGAGGAGACGGAGCCCAGGGCCTCGTTCGCATCGGCCGACGAACCCGCGCCAGCCGACGCGGAACCGGCGCCGTCGGAGCCACTGGCGAATGGCCCGGGGGACAGCCCGACGGGTTGGCCGAAGGCCGACCACTCGGTGACATTCACGCTTCCGGGCGGGGATGACCTGCATCGGGCGCTCGAGGCGCTCGGTCTGCCGACCCCATCGCGAGCGGCCAGGGCCGAGCCGGCGGAGCCCGTCGAAACGTCGGAGCATGCCGAAACGCCGGAGCAAGCCGAAACGCCGGAGCAAGCCGAAACGCCGGAGCAAGCCGAGCCGCCGGAGCGAGCCGCGCCGCACCAGTGGTCGAAGATGCACGACCCCGAACCTGAATCGGCCGCGCGGGCGCCCGACGCCGAACCGCAGGGGTGGGCGAAAACGCAGAACTCTGGGCCTGACGCCTTCGCGCAGACGCCTGAGGCCGCGCTGCGCCGATCCCTTGCAGCTCCTGGACCGTCACCGTCGCCGTCACCGTCCGACGGCGAGGCGCCGAACTCCGCCGAGCCTTCGTCGCCCATCGGTGAACCAGAATGGCTGCGCGGCCGCCGCGATCCCGCCGCACGCGCCTTCCGTCGATTGCGGCGCATCTTTCCGGACTGATATTCGGCACCTGCCCGATGCAGCCGCTGCACGCGCTCCTCGGCAGCATCGTGATGGCGGTGGCGGCGCTGTTCGTCGTTGGCGCCGGCGTCGCCACCTGGCTCGACCGTGGTCATGATTTGGTTCGGCGGGCCGTCCTTGCGATGGGCGCCATCCTCGTCATCCAGGTGCTCGCCGGTGTCGTCCTCTACCTCGGCGGAACGCGGCCAGCTGAAGGGCTGCACCTGCTGTATGGCGTCGTGATCGTGGCCGTCCTGCCATTCGCATCCAGCTTCGCGTCCGAGGCGCCGCCACGCTCATACTCCGGCGCCGCGGCGATCGCGGGGATGCTGATCCTGCTTCTGGCCTGGCGACTGCTGTCAACAGGCTGAACATGTTTGGACCGATGCGCCTGCTCTGCACCCTGACGGCGGCCCTGCTCTTGGTGGTCACGGCGCTGGTCCTGCTCCCCGGCGGCCACGATAGCGCCGTGCTGGCAGCCTCCGATGACGCCCAGCTCGTCGAGGCCGGCGCCACCCTCTTCGCCACGTCATGCGCCTCGTGCCACGGCGGCGAGGGCCAGGGGGGCGGCTTCGGGCCGTCGCTGGTCGGGGTCGGAGCGGCAGCTGCTGACTTCCAGTTGCGCACCGGTCGCATGCCGTTCACTGACGGGCCGGGCCACCAGGCGGCGCGCAAGCCGCCCGCCTTTGACGATGCGCAGATCCAGCAACTGGTCGCCTACGTCGCCTCGCTGGGCGATGGGCCGCAGATTCCCGAGGTGCGCGTGGATGACTCGCTCGTGTCGGACGGACAGCAACTGTTCATCGGCAATTGCGCGCCGTGTCACGGAGCGACGGCCAAAGGGGGAGCGGTGGGCGGCGGCGCGCTGGCGCCAGCGCTCGACGTCGCCTCGCCGGTGCAGATCGCCGAGGCGATGCTCACCGGTCCCGGGCAGATGCCGCAGTTCCGCTACGAGGCGCAGGACCTGGACGCCGTGGCGAGCTACGTCAATTACCTGCAGCACAGCCCCAATCCCGGCGGCTTCTCGATCGGCGGCATCGGTCCGGTGCCCGAAGGCTTCGTCGGCTGGGTGCTTGGGATGGGCCTGATGCTGGTGATCGTCGTCCTGGTCGGGCGTCGGTGGCGCCTGAAGGGTGGCGACGAGGACCACATACCGTGAAGGCCGAGCGCGCGATCGGCGTGGCGCTCGTCGCCTCGATGCTGGGCTCCATCGGCCTGCTGGTGGTCTACGTCTTTGTGGGCGGCAACCCGCAGATCGAGGGGATCCTGCTGGCCTTGGCGCTTGGCGGGGTTGGCGTCGCCATCGTGATCTGGGCCATCGGCCCCATGAATGCACCGGTCGAGGGGGAACCGCGGCATCCCTTCGGCTCCCCGGTCGCCGTGGAAGCCACCAGGCAGGCGCTCGACGTCGACGAGATCTCGCGGCGGACATTCCTGGTCCGGCTTCTCGGCGGCGCCGGCGGGATGCTCGCCGCGGCGCTGCTCCTGCCTGCCTTCTCGCTGGGACCACATCCGGGGCGCGCGCTGTTCCAGACGGGGTGGCGCAAGGGCGCACGCGTCGTCGGCACTGACGGCCAGCCCATCCGCTCCGCAGATCTCGACCTGGACGCGGTGCAGACAGTCTTTCCCGAGGGCGCGGTGGGGAGGGCGGACAGCCAGACTCTGCTCATCAAGCTGCGACCCGGAGATCTGCAGCTGGCGGCCGATCGTCGGGCGTGGGCTCCCGATGGCGTCGTCGGCTACTCGAAGATCTGCACGCATGCCGGCTGCCCGGTCGGCCTGTATCGCGCCGAGGATCATTCCCTGCTGTGCCCATGCCACCAGTCGACCTTCGACGTGCTTCGCGGCGCGGTGCCGACCTTCGGGCCGGCGGCGCGACCGCTGCCACAGTTGCCGCTCGAGGTCGATGGCGATGGATACCTGGTGGCGCGCAGCGATTACACCGAACCTGTTGGGCCGTCGTTCTGGGACATGACCCACACCGACAGCGGGGCTGACTGATGCTCCACTGGTTCGACGAACGCCTGGGTATTGCCGATTGGGCGCGCTCAGGCCTGCGCAAGATCTTTCCCGATCACTGGTCGTTCCTGCTGGGCGAGGTGGCCCTCTTCTCCCTCGTCGTCCTGGTCCTCACCGGCGTCTTCCTGACGCTCTTCTACGTGCCCGATGCGGCACCGGTCACCTACCACGGTCGCTATCTGCCACTGCGCGGCCAGGAAGTGTCGGCGGCCTACAACTCGGTGCTCGACCTCAGCTTCGAGGTCAGGGCGGGGCTGGTCATGCGCCAGGTCCACCACTGGGCGGCGCTCGTCTTCGTGGCGGCGATCGTGGTCCACATGCTGCGCATCTTCTTCACCGGCGCGTTTCGCAAGCCGCGCGAGATCAACTGGCTGCTCGGCATCGGACTCATGCTGATGGCGCTGGCCATGGGCCTGACGGGCTACTCGCTGCCCGATGACCTGCTTTCAGGCACCGGGCTGCGCATCGTCTACAGCGTCGTGATCAGCATCCCGTTCATCGGTCCGTACCTGGCCTTCCTGGTGTTCGGCGGCGAGTTCCCCACCGCGACCATCGTCAGTCGCCTGTTCGTCTTCCACGTCATGCTGCTGCCGGCCATCCTGCTCGGCGGAGTGGCGGTCCATCTCGCCATCCTGTGGCGCCAGAAGCACACCCAGTTTCCCGGCCCGGGCCACCGCGAGGACAACGTGGTGGGCAAGAGCTTCTGGCCGTCGCAGGTCTTCAAGTCGACCGGCCTGATGCTGCTGGTCGCGGCCGTGCTGTCGCTGATGGGCGGACTGGTGCAGATCAACCCGGTCTGGACGTACGGCCCGTTCATCGCCACGACCGTCTCGGCGCCGGCGCAGCCGGACTGGTACCTCGGCTGGCTGGACGGCACGCTACGCCTGTTCCCGCCCGTCGAGGTCACCGTTTTGGGCGTCACCATCCCGTCGCCGTTCATCCCCGGCGTGCTGCTCCCTGGGGTGGCATTCACGATCATGACCCTGTGGCCGTTCATCGAGCGGCGCTTCGTGACCCACGATGCTTCCGCGCATGAGCTGCTCGACCGGCCACGGGACAATGCGTTCCGTTCCGCGTTGGGCGTTGCGGCGCTGCTCGTTTTTGTGATCGCCACGCTGGCGGCTGGCAATGACGTGGCGGCGATCATCTTCCATATCCCGGTCGAGGCGATGACCGACGTGCTGCGCATCGCGATCTTCGTGGTGCCGGTCATCGGCTTCGCGCTGACCTGGCGGATCATGCACGAGCTGCATGCAGAGGAGGGTCCGAGCAAGCCCGCGGCCGTCCGCCTGCGTCGGACGGCAGACGGTGGCTTCGAGGAGATCGGCCCGGGCGAGTAGCCGTCAGTCGAGACCGATGTGGTACCCCAGCCGGCGTGGGATCCGCGTCAGCTCGCGCAGCCACCACGGGGCGTCGCGGCCCTGCTCCTCCAGGTCCTCGCGCCGGATCATCGCCTCGCGGAGGACGCGCGCGGCCGCGCAGCGCAGCGGCTCCGGCGGGAAGTGCCGTTTCGGCGGCCCTACCATAGGCAGGCGTGTCAGCGGCTCGTCCGACTCGAGAGCGAGTGCGGCGAGTACCCGGCCAGCAAGATGCGACGGCGCCACGCCATTTCCGGAGTAGCCCGCCGCGTAGTGAAGGCCGCGCCGAATGGACCCGAACCGCGGCAGGTGGTCTGGTGACACATCGATCGGGCCGCCCCAGGCATCGGTCAGGCGCACGTCCGCCAGTTGCGGGAATAACCAGCGAAATCCGGAGGCAGCCCGTCGAGCGGCGCTGACGTCGTCGCTGAATGAAGGACCGATGCGTCCGCCGTATCCCGGCCGGCCACCCCCGGCACCGAAGGCGATGCGGCCGTCGGCGGTCACGTGGAAGTAGTGGACCGAGAGCCTGGCGTCGACGATCGACTCGCCGCCCATCCAGCCCAGCTCGGCGATGCGTTCGGGGATCGGCTCGGTGCGCACCATGTAGCTGCTCCAGGTGAGCACGGAGCGGCGCAGGCCGGGCCAGCCGGCGGCCCAGGCATTGATGGCGAGCACGACCTGGGGTGAGCGCACCTCACCGTCATCGGTCAGCAGGCAGTTGCCGCGAATGCGCAGGACGCGGGTACCTTCGTGGATGACCACGCCACGCTCCAGTGCCACGCGGCGCAGGCCGCGAGCCAGGATGGCTGGCTGGATGGTGGCACCGTCGCGCATCAGCGCCCCGCCGCGGAACCGCGGTAACCGGCAGCGCGCCGCGACCTGCTCGGTGCTCAGCTCAACGTACTCGCCGGCAACGCCGAGCGCTCGTGCCGTGGCGACCGACGCGCGCCACGCACCGTCGTGCAGTGGCGTGGTCGAGACCGTCAGCATGCCGCCGCGACGGTAGTGAGCGTCGAGCTCCTGCGCGTCGCACCATGCGCCGATGGCCTGCACCGACCCGGCAACCTCACGCGCGGCAGCCAACGCACCGCTGGCGCCATACAGCTCCAGGAGCGTCCCGAGCTCGTCCCACCAGGCGTTGAGGAAGCCGCCGTTGCGCCCCGACGGACCACCGCCACAGATGTCCTGCTCCAGGACGACGACGCGCAGCTGCGGCGCGCGTTCGATCAGTTGGAGAGCGGTCCACAGGCCGGTGTACCCGCCACCCACGATCGCCACGTCGGCATGAGTCGAACCGTGCAGTGGGGGAGCGGCCGTCGCATCGTCTTCGAGAGCCAGCGCCTCGCGCAGCCAGGGGTTGCGGGCGCCGCGGCCGGGGCGCAGCGCCAGGTCGGCATCAGTCAGTAACGAGACTTTCACGGCGCCACCATAAGCGGCCGATGCACGCCGTCGTTCGGATCCCAACCGCTCCCGGCGTCGAAGGCCACGGCAGGGCTCGACTTGCACAATTCGTTGCTATGGTGTAAATACTTTCGGTGACCAGAACTGTTAGTCCGGCTACCGGGGTCGACCGCGCCCTGGATCCGGACGTCGACGAGCTGTGGAGCGACCTGCGGCCGATCATTGCCGGGGAGCGCTTCGCCTTCGC
>JBBRXE010000028.1:0-15679 GCA_038248695.1 Candidatus Limnocylindria bacterium
GACGATGAAGGTCAGGATCTGGATGCCGCTGAGCTCGGGCATCTAGCGATCCCCCGGGCGCTTGCGGAACATCTCGAGCATGCGGTCGGTGACCACGAAGCCGCCGACGACGTTGATGGTGCCGAGCGTCACGGCAATCAGGGCTAGCACGATGCGCAGCGGCCCCTCGACCGTCGCCGCGACGAGCATGGCGCCCACCACGATCACGCCATGCACGGCGTTGGCGCCGCTCATCAGCGGCGTGTGGAGCATGGTCGGCACCTTGCTGACGACCTCGAAGCCGACGAACGCCGCTAGCACCACGATGAACAGCGCGGCGAGCAGCGCGAACGCGCTGAGTGAGCTGGCGTCCACTTACTTTGCCTCCGTGGCTGTCTCTGGCGGGGTCGTCCCGGGCGCGGGTTCGGCTGCCACCTGCTCTGGCGCCGTCCGCTTGGGGGCCGCCGGCTCGATGCCGAGCGCCTTGGCGGTCGCCTCGTGGACCACCTTGCCGTCATGCGTGATCGTCGCGCCGCGGGTGATCTCGTCGTCGAAGTCGAGCTTGACGTTCCCATCGGCGAGCAGATGCTTCACCAGCGTCTGGATATTCTTGGCGTACATCTGCGAGGCGTGAGCGGGCATCATGGCCGGCAGGTTGGTGAAGCCGATGATCGTCACGCCGTGCTTCTCGACCACCTTGTCCGGCTCGCTGCCCTCGACGTTGCCGCCAGCCTCCGCCGCCATGTCGACGATGACACTGCCGGGTTTCATGCTGGCCACCATTGCGTCGGTGATCAGGCGCGGTGCCGGGCGCCCGGGAATGAGCGCTGTGGTGATCACAAAATCAGCCTCGCCGACGCGCTGCGCGATGAGCTCGGCCTGTCGGCGTTTGTAATCGTCGCTCATCTCGCGTGCGTAGCCGCCCGCGGTCTCGGCCTGCGCCTTCTCCTCATCGGTCATCTCGACCTCCAGGAAGGTGCCGCCCAGGCTCTGGACCTGCTCCTTGACGACCGGCCGCACGTCGGTCGCCTCGACCACCGCGCCCAGGCGCCGAGCCGTACCGATGGCCATCAGGCCGGCCACGCCGGCGCCCATGATCAAGCCCTTGGCCGGTCGCACCGTCCCGGCGGCCGTCGTCAGCAGCGGCATGAACTTCGGCAGCCGATCCGCGGCCAGCAGGACGGCCTTGTACCCACCGACCGTGCTCTGGCTCGACAGCGAGTCCATGCTCTGCGCGCGGGTGATGCGTGGGATGGAGTCCATGCTGATGGCCGTCACGCCCACCTTGGCCAGCTTCTCGGCGAGGTCGGGATGGGAGAGGGTCCCCAACGTGCCGATCAGCACCTGCCCGGGCTTCAGGCGCTTGATCTCGTCGTCGGAAGGCCGGCCGACGCGCAGGATCAGGTCGGCCTGGTCATACAGGGCCTCTGCGTCCGCGACGATCGTGGCGCCGGCCTCGGCGTACTGCGCGTCGGAGGCAAACGTCTGCTCACCGGCGCCGGCCTGGACGAGGACCTCGACGCCGTCGCCGACGAGCTGGCCGGCAATCTGGGGCGTGAGGGCGACGCGCGTCTCGCCCTCGGCGGACTCGCGTGGGACAGCAATCTTCAATGCATCTCTTCCCGTGGACTCAGAATGTGGCACGCGCAGAGCCGCCTCGCATCGCGAAGCGGTCCGGGAATCCGAGTCTACCAGACGAAGGAATTACCGATTCAGGGGCTGTCACCGCGGTGCAATCGGCCCAAAATCGAAAAGCACGATCAGCCCGCCAATCATTGCCTCGTAAATGATGAGTACCGCCCGCTCGGATCGGTGGGACGAGTCGGGTTGGCATTGGCATGCACGTAGCTGGTCACGTCCCAATCGCCGACGCGGACGGCCGGTAGTCCATCACTGTGAGGAAGGCTCCGCTCACGACGGCCACCCCTGAGCCAGAAAGACAGTGGCTAGCATGTCTTGGCATGTACATCGGTGGCGTCCAGGAATATGCCCGTGAGGTCGTGCTGGCCCAACCCAACCCGCCACGCAGCGACGCTCGCTCGCAGGAGTTACGCAAGCGGCACATCGTTGCTGATCGTGGGAGCAGGACGCCCTTGACGTCCGCCAGGGAGATCCTCCGCTCCCTGCCCCATCGTCCGAGCCGGATCCACGTTCGGAACACGATGGCATCGTCGCCTACGTACGCGACTCGCTGGCTTCCGAGGTATGCGAGCCAGATGACCACTCCCCCTGTGACGCACATCGCCGCGGTGATAGCCAACACGGCCGCCACTCCCCGGCCAGCAATCGCGTCGTCAGCAATTGCATACCCAAACAAGAGGATTGGCCCAGCGATGAGGCCCGCGGTCACGAGGTACATCACGACGTGGAGCCTTCGAAAGGGTGCGTGAATCTCGACGCGACGGTCCGTCATCTACCCCATTGCCTCCGTTGGCGCGATCAGTTCAAGCCGCGGAAAGTAGGTGCGATAGCGAGTCGCATCGCGGGTCATCAGCCGGTAGCCGGACACGGCTGCGTGAGCGCCGATGTAAAAGTCGGGAAGCGGCGCCTGCCGCGCACCCCCCGCCCGTCGATACCGAAGGAACGCCTTGCCGGCCAGAAAGGCCGCCTCGTAGGGCAGGTGCTCGCGACGGTAGATGCTCGTCGGAATGGCCTCCTCCAGCGCTTCGATCGATGGGAAGCCGATCGAGAGCTCAGCGTAGATCAGCGCGTTGATGACGAGGACCGATTCATCGGCAGTTCGCTCCAGTGTCGAGCTCGACCAGCCAGCCCAGATCGGATCATCGGTCACGACATCCAGCAGAACGTTGCTGTCGACCAGCACCGGGGTCATCTCTCGTCGCGCGTGAGCGCCATGATTTCGTCGGTGCTCATCGACACCTGACCGGCGTGCCGACGAAGTCGCTTCAGCGCATTGGCG
The DNA here is from genome assembly GCA_038248695.1 of Candidatus Limnocylindria bacterium. GTDB lineage: Bacteria > Chloroflexota > Limnocylindria > QHBO01 > QHBO01 > JAICUY01. The sequence continues at coordinate 2,900 of JBBRXE010000028.1, forward strand.
CCGCGGCTCGATCGCCGAGAAGCGTGTGCCTTGACAATCCGCACGCCGCCTCGCTCTACGACGAATTCGACCTCGGTCTCGGGCAACAGCCCGACCTCTTCACGGATTGCCTGGGGGATCGTCACCTGGCCCTTGGATGTGATGCGCATGGCGGAATGACTCCTTCCTACGAGTAAGAGTAACATCGACCGACGCTCGACGACCGGGTGCTGGGGACGCAGCAGATATGTCGTGTTACGATATACGCCAGATGGCCAGGCTACCCAGGGATCTTCGCGACGCCGAATATCGAGAACTCGCCGAGCTGCGCTACCGAATTCGGCGCTTCCTGCGCTTCAGCGAAGCAGCGGCTCGCGATGCCGGCCTCGAGCCGCAGCACCATCAGCTGCTGCTGGCCGTGAAGGGCATGCCCGCTGATCGCGCCGGAAGCATCGGTGACCTCGCGGATCGGCTGCAGCTCAAGCCGAACACCGTCGACGAGCTGGTCCGGCGCGTCGAGCAGCGCGGCCTCATCAGCACGCAGCGCGCCGAGGAGGATCGGCGCCAGGTGATCGTCAGCCTGACGGGCGACGGCGAGGACGCGCTGCGCAAGCTCAGCCTGGCCCACCTGGAGGAGCTTCGCGGCGAAGCGCGGGCGCTCGTCGAGGGCCTGGAAAGGCTCGTTCGGCGGCCCAGGTGAGCGTCGCCAAGAAGGCGCATCGCAGCGCCACCGGAGCCGAGACGCTCGGGGACTTCATCGCCAGCCCGCGCATCCTGGTGCTGGCGCTGCTTGCCGTTCCGATCGGGCTCATTGGTGCGTTGCTGGCGTGGCTGCTGCTCGGCCTCATCGGCCTCGTCACCAATCTGCTCTTCTTCGGCCGGGTCGCCTATGACCTCGTCTCCCCCGCCGCCGCTCCGACCAGCATCTGGATCGTCATCGTCCCGGTGCTCGGCGGCCTGGTGGTCGGCCTCATGGCCCGATACGGCAGCGAACGCATTCGTGGACATGGCATCCCCGAAGCCATCGAGGCGATCCTCATCAACCGCAGCCGGGTCGAGCCCAAAGTCGCAATCCTGAAGCCGCTCTCCAGCGCCATCGCCATCGGCTCGGGCGGTCCGTTCGGCGCCGAGGGACCCATCATCATGACTGGCGGCGCGGTCGGCTCGATGCTCAGCCAGTTCCTGCATCTGACCAGCTCGGAGCGCAAGACGCTGCTGGTCGCCGGGGCCGCTGCCGGCATGGCCGCCACGTTCGACGCGCCGGTCGCATCGGTCCTGTTGGCAGTCGAGCTGTTGCTGTTCGAATGGCGTCCGCGCTCGCTGGTGCCGGTCGCCGTCGCAGCCATCTGTGCGACGGTGCTGCGCCACGACATCCTGGGCCTCGGGCCGCTCTTCCCGGTGCCGCCTCATCCGTCCGAGATCGCGCTGCCGGCGCTGCTCGCGTGCGTCGGCGTGGGCGTGCTGGCAGGCGGACTCTCGACGCTGCTGACCCAGGGCGTTTACTTCGCCGAGGACACCTTCGAGAGGCTGCCCATCCACTGGATGTGGTGGCCGGCCATCGGCGGCCTGTTCGTGGGCCTCGGCGGCCTCGTCTTCCCGCATGCGATGGGCGTCGGCTATGACACGCTGCGGAACCTGCTCAACGGGCAGGTCGCCGGTGGCGTGATCCTGGGCGTGCTGGTCGTGAAGTCGCTGATCTGGACGATCGCGCTCGGCTCGGGCACGTCTGGCGGCGTCCTGGCGCCGCTGCTGATGATGGGCGCTGCGCTGGGCGGCGTGGAGGCCATGGTGCTGCCCGACATGGGCATCGGCTTCTGGCCGCTGATCAGCATGGGCGCCATTCTGGGCGGCACCATGCGCGTGCCGTTCACGGCCATTGTCTTCGTGCTGGAGCTGACCCACGACCTGAATGCGCTGCTGCCGCTGCTCATCGCGGTGACCACCGCATACACGTTCACGGTGCTGCTCATGAAGCGCTCGATCCTGACCGAGAAGCTGTCGCGGCGCGGCCACCATCTCTCGCGCGAGTACGCGGTGGACCCGATGGAGGGCGTATTTGTGCGCCAGGTGATGCGCTCCAATCTGATGGTACTGCTCGCCTCGACACCGCTGGCCGACATGGCCGCCGCGCTCAAGAGCGGAGGGGCGCGCGGTTTCCAAGGCCTCTACCCGGTGACCGATGACGCCGGACTGATGCTCGGCGTGGTGACGCGCCACGACCTCGGCGCGCTGCTCGCCGAAAGCCCCGGCGGCGAAACGACGCTGCGCGACGTCTTGCGCCCCGACCCGGTCGTCGCCTACCCGGACGAGCCGCTGCGCTCGGTGGTGTACCGCATGGCCGAGACGGGACTGACCCGCATGCCGGTGGTCCAGCGAGACGACCCGACGCGCCTGCTGGGCGTCATCTCGCTGCGCGACCTGCTCGGTGCCCGCGTCCAGGCGCTCGAAGACGACCAGGACCGCGAGCGGACGCTGAAGATTCGCACCTTCATCCCGCGCGCACCGCACCTGCGTCGCGCGCGCCGGGGTCCCCAGCCGCCGTCCGGTGACGGTACCTGACGCGTCGGCCAGCCGCTGCTAGCATCGGTCACTCATGAGCCTCGTCCTCGACAATGTCGTCAAGCGCTTCGGCGACGTCACCGCGCTCGATGGCGTGAGCTTCAGCGTGGAGCCCGGCCGCATCTTCGGGCTGCTGGGCGCCAACGGTGCCGGCAAGACGACCGCCATGCGCATCGTGCTCGACATCCTGCGCGCCGACTCCGGCAGCGTCATGTGGGAGGGCAAGACGAACACGGAGCTGCCGCGGCGGACGTGGGGCTACCTGCCGGAGGAGCGCGGCCTGTACATGCGGATGCGCGTCATCGACGTGCTGCGTTTCTTCGCCTCGCTGTACGGCGTCTCCAACACCGATGCGACCAACGAGATCAGCGAATGGCTGGACCGCTTCCGGATTCCCGAGTACCGCGATCGCAAAGTGGAGGAGCTCTCCAAGGGGAACCAGCAGAAGATCCAGTTCATCGCCGCCATCCTGCACAACCCCGACGTACTGATCATGGACGAGCCGTTCACCGGGCTCGATCCTGTCAACGTGCAGCTGCTCAAGGAGGCGTTCCTGGCCATGCGCGACCGCGGCAAGACGCTCATCTTCAGCACGCACCAGATGGAGCAGGTCGAGGAACTGTGCGAGTCGATCGCCATCGTCGATCGCGGCCGGCTGGTGGTCCACGGCAACGTTCGCGACGTGAAGCGAGACATGGGCCGCCGCGTGGTGCGCCTGGCGACCGCAGACGGCGCTGACGAGGCGTGGCTCGAGGGGCTCGACGGCGTGCGCATCGGCCGCCACCGTGAGGATTACCTGGAGCTGACCGTGCCGACCGGCACCGACCCGCAGCGCGTGCTGCGCGCGGCGCTCGATCGCGGCGAACAGGTGACGCGTTTCGAGATTGCCGACCCCTCGCTGGAAGAGGTGTTCATCGCCCACGTCGGTCGCCGTGCGGAAGCGGAGGAGGAGCACCTGGCACCGGAGGTCGCTCGCGAATGAACCTCTTCCCCAACGCGCTGCACGTTGCCCGCCGGGAGTACCTGGTGCGGGTGCGCAGCCGCGCCTTCGTGATCATCACCATCGGCCTGGTGGTGGTCGGCCTCCTGCTGGCCATGGCGCCGGTCATCTTCCAGGCGATCGCCGGGGACAAGCCGATGTCGGTGGCCGTCAGCGTGCCGGCCGACATGCCATCGGGCCAGGCGTTCGTCACGCAGCTTGAGCAGGCGCTCAACGGCAGTCAGGCGGGGGGCCAGGCCGACACACGCTTCCGCCTCGCCCTGACCGACGACGCCGATGCGGCACGGCGACAGGTCCAGGATGGCGACCTCAGCGGCCTGCTGAAGGTGAGTCGCACGGCAACGGGTGACCTGGAGTACGACTACGTCAGCAACGACGGCATCACCGACCCGTCAGTCGCCGCCATTCGGCAGGCGGCCAGCGGGCTGGCCATCTCGGATCGTCTCGACCGAGCCGGAGTCGCCGCCGCGGACAAGGGGGCGATCTTCGCGCCGGTCGCCTTCGATCTGGCATCACCCGACCCGAATGCCGTGGCAAGCACCGGCGGGGAGTTCGGCGGGCGCTATGCCATCGCCTTCTTCTTCGTCCTCCTCAATTTCATGGCGATCATGAATTACGGCAACTGGGTGGCGGGCAGCGTCGCCGGGGAGAAGAGCAGCCGGGTCATGGAGCTGCTGATCACCGCCGCGACGCCGCGTCAGCTGCTGCTTGGCAAGCTCCTCGGGACGTGCTCCGCCGCGCTCACGCAGTACGGCGCCCTGATCGTTGCCCTGGTCGTGGGTTTCCTCGTGCAGGGAGCTGTCGCGCAGGCGCTGCTGGGTACGAGCGGCCTCGACCTCGCGATTCCGGGGCTGACGGTACCGTTCGTGATCGTGTCGCTACTGTTTTTCGTGGGTGGCTTCGTCCTGTACTCGACCCTATATGCCGCTGCCGGCTCGATGGTCAGCCGCCTGGAGGACGTCCAGCAGGCGGGCGCCCCGCTGATGATCATCGCCATGGCCGGCTACTTCGCCTCGTTCGTTGCGCTCAACACGGCGGACGCTGCCTGGGTACAGATCGCCTCGTACGTGCCGTTCGCCAGTCCGTACCTCGTGGCCATCCGCGCCGCGTTCGGCACGATCTCGCCGTGGGAGGTGCCGATCATCGCCGGGGTCCTGCTGGTCACCATTGCCGGCGCCGTCTGGCTCGCGGCACGCATCTACTCGGCCGGCGTGCTGCTCTACGGCCAGCGCCTGGGCATCCGCGAGGTGCTGCGGGCGGCGCGCGTCTCGCGCTGAGGCGACGATGCCGCGCCTCACAGATGCCGACGTGAAGGTTGCTGTGGTCCTCGCCGACCCCCGGCGGCGACCGGATTCGAGCACCGGAGCATGGCGACTGGTCAGATGTCGGTGTCAGCCATCCTTAGACCGGTCGCAGCCCCGCGCTGATCCCGGCCAACGGCTCCCGTGAGCGTGGATCCGGCGCCGTTGCTCGTGCGGCACCCATCCCGACCGGATTAACGCTGATCATCGGCGACATTTGACCAGTCGGCGCAGCCGCCCGGCGACGCCGCCGCCACGTTCCGCCACTTGCCGGCACTCCCGACTGATACTTGGCCCGACACCTATCCAGCGTTCGTCGCAGCGCTGGAGGTCCTGTGACCCGCGGTCCGGATGCCGTGCCCCGGCACGCGGGGCCGCAGCCTGAAGCGGTCATCCTCCGGCGCGAGCTCGGCGGCGAGCGGATCGTCGCCGGTCACCAGCGCCGCGACGTACTCGCCGATGACCGGCCCGTGCTTGAAGGCGTGGCCTGATCCTCCACCGACCACCCACACGTTGACGAACGCCGGGTGGCGGTCGATGACGAAGTGCTCGTCGGCTGTCGTTTCGTACTGGCAGACGCGCCCCTCGACCAGCGGTGACCTGGCCAGCGCCGGAAAGCGCCGCTCCAGGAACGTGCGCGCGGCATCGACCACCGAGGAGGACACCACACGCTCCTGGCGGTCGGGGTCGACCAATGGGCCTGGCGTATCGGGCGCGCATTTGAAGCCTCGTCCCTCGATCGATGGCATCCCGTAGTACGCGGCGTCGTAATCGATCCAGGTCGGCATGCGCTCCGCATCGAAGCGAGCGTCGCCCGGTGGCGTGCCGAAGAAGAGGACCTCCTGGCGGGTGACACTGAGCTCAACCTGCGGGACCAGCGCAGGCAGCCACGGGCCGGCGGCGAAGACGAACGCATCGGCCTCCACGAAGGAACCGTCGCGCAGGCGCAGGCGCGCGAGCAGGTCGCCGTCTGCGGAGGGAGCCTCCGCGAGGCCGATCCTGATCTCTCCTCCAATCCGTCGCAGCTCCTCGGTGACGGTCGCCACGCCGCGACGTGCCATGAGAGCGCCGGCCTCGGGCTCGAACAGCGCCCAGGCGAGATCGTCGGTGGCGATACCCGGATGTCGGGCCGCGACCTCCGACGGGGAGAGCCGCTCCACGGGGATGGCGAGGCGCTCCAGAACAGCGGCCGCATCGGCCTCGAATCCGTCGCCGGAACCTGCGAACCAGATCACGCCCGTTGGCTGGAAGAGGCTCGTGCCGGTCGCAGCCTCCAGCGCCCGCCAGGCGACGAGCGCGCGACGCTGCCAGCGCGGGTAGTGTGCGTCCCGGCCGTGGGCGCTGCGCGTGACGCGAGACTCGCCGCCCGAGGACGACAGCGAGTTTCCGGGGCCGTAGGCATCGAGCAACGTGACGGCGTGGCCGCGGCGTGCCAGCCAGAGCGCCGTCCACGCGCCCATCACCCCACCGCCGATGACCGCCGCGCGGCCGCTGAGATCCATCGAACGAGGATACGACCCGCTACGCGAAACTTCACGGGCGATTAACCGCGCCTTGATGTTGCGGATGCACCATGCTCGCATGGTCATCCACGAGCCCATAGCCCGCCGGCCGTTGCTCGCCGAGTGGCATCGCTGGCGGGGCTGGCTGGTCATCGGTGCCGCACTGCTGGTGGTGGGCGGCCTCGTCCCGTTCTTCTACGTGCAGCTGGCCGGTCATGGTTGGGCCGCGGCCGAGATCGCCGCGCCTCTTCGGGTGTTCAGTGCCGGGTCCGGCTCGCTGCTGACGTTGCGCGGCACTGCGGGGATTGGCCTGCTGGATCCCCTCGTCCTCGGTCTGCTCGGGTTCATTGCGGTCGGCGGCGCGATCACGTTCGCGGTCGCCGATCGGCGGCGTTCGACGCAGGCGATCGGCGGCCATATCGGGCGCCGCCGATATCTCGTCCTTCAGGCGCGTGTGATGGCAGTTGTCGCCACGATGGTCGCGCTGATGCTGCTCGGACTGCTCGCGGGAGCCGCCGGCGCCGGCGTCCTGCATCGGCTCAACATCGCGGAGCTGCCGCTGGTGTTCCTGTATGGCTTCATGCTGTGGACGGCGTTTGCCGGCTTCAGCCTGGCCGCCGCCGTCACCTTCGAGCGAACCGGATGGGCGATCGGCCTTTCCGCGGCCTACCTGCTGCTGAACTACCTTGTGGCGATCCTTAGCTCGCTGTGGAACGGCGCGGCCTGGGCCGAGCCGTTCCCGCTCTTCCACAGCTTCCGCCCCAGCGAGATCCTGGGTGGCCATGCCAGCCCTGACGACCTCGCGGTCCTGGTTCTGGCGGCGCTGGTGCCGATCGGCTACGCCATGGTCGTCCTACCCAAGCGATCAACCGGCGGTGCGCGAGACCGCAGCTAGGCGTCACGATCCGCTGCGGGCCAACTCGGCGCTGGCCGAGGTCCAGGTTCGAGAGAGCGCGCCAGCACCACCGCGTGTGGCAAGCCGCGGCTACGCTTAGCGCCATGGAGAGTCGGCAAGCGACGGCGATCACGACACGCAACCTGACAAAGCGCTACGGCAAGGTGGCAGCGCTCACCGACCTGACGCTCGAGGTCCAACGTGGCGAGATCTTCGGATTCCTTGGCCCGAACGGCGCGGGCAAGACCACCGCCATCCGCACGCTGCTGGGATTCCTGCATCCCACCTCCGGCAGCGCGACCGTGCTCAGTCACGACGTCGCGACAGAGAGCGTGGAGATCCGGCGCCGTACGGCGTATCTGCCCGGCGGCATCGACCTGTATGACGCGCTGAGTGGGATCGAGACGCTCGACTACCTCGCCGATCTGAGTGGCCGCGCGCCGATCGGGCGCGACGAGCTCTGCGAGCGGATGCAGCTTCCTGCATCGGTCCTCAAGCGGAAGGTGCGGGATTACTCGCGCGGGATGCGCCAGAAGATCGGAGTGGTGCAGGCACTGGAGGGCAACCCGGAGCTGGCCATCCTGGACGAGCCGACCGAGGGGCTCGATCCGCTGATGCAGCACGCCTTTTACGCCGTCCTGGACGACGTGCGGGCCGCCGGCCGGACGATCTTCTTCTCTTCCCACATCCTGTCCGAGGTCGAGCGCGTCTGCGATCGCGTCGCGATCGTCAGAGCTGGCCGGCTGATGGCCCTGCAGGACGTGGACCAGCTGCTCGCCAACCGCAAACGGCATATCAACCTGCGCTGGCGCGGCACCGCGCCGGACCTCTCCGAGGTGCCGGGCCTCGCTGATGTGCAGATCAACGGCGACCAGATCAGCGCCACGCTGCAGGGAGAGGTCGCGCCGTTCGTCCGCGCGGTCAGCTCGCCGAGCCTGGAGGACCTGACGATCGAGCCGGCCCGACTCGAGGACGCATTCCTCGAGTACTACGCCGAGGATGAGCCAGACGAGGTCCGCGCGTGAATGGCCACCTGCTGCTGCAGACGTGGCGCTGGCAGCGCATCCGCCTGGTGCTGGTCGGCCTGGCTGGCGTCGCGTGGGGCGTGCTCTTCCCATTTTTCTACGTCCAGTTCGCCGAGGTGTTCAAGCAACTGGCGCAGTCGAGCCCGATGATCCAGCAGTTGATGAACTTCGGCTCCGGCTCACTGCTGACGCTGCCCGGCACCATCACGCTCGGCTTTCAGCACCCGCTGACGCTGGCACTGGTCGGTATCTTCGCCGTTGGCGGTGGTGCCCTCGCCATCGCCGGGGAGCGGCAACGAGGAACGCTGGAGCTGCTCCTGTCGCGGCCGATCTCGCGGCGGATGCTGTACGTCACGCTGACCGTCGCGCTGCTCGCGGTGGTCGCGCTGATGGTCGGACTGATCCTGGCCGGCATGGTGGCGAGCGCTGCGTGGCAGGGCGTGCTTGACCAGCTCGACCTGGCCCAGCTTCCGCTCGTGTTCGCCAGCGGCTTCCTGCTGTGGGGCGCGTTCACCACATTCAGCCTGGCCGCATCGGTCAGCTTCGACCGCACGGGTCCGGCACTCGGCGTCTCCCTGGCTTACCTGCTGGTCAACTACTTCCTGGAGATCCTGGGCTCGCTGTGGACCGATGCAGCCTGGACGCAGGAGTACTCCCTCTTCCATCACTTCCAGCCGGTCGAGATCCTCTCGGGTCGCGCCAACCTGGTCGATGTGCTGATCCTGGCAGTCGCGACACTGGTGCCGATCGCCTATGCGCTGGTCGTCTTCCCACGGCGGGAGCTCGCGGCCCCGTCGTAGCTGCCTCCCACCGCCTCCTGGCTGGCTGTCCGAGCGAGGACTGGCTCGAGGCCGTAGGCGACCGCCTCGGATTGGGTCATGCGTCGCCCATCAATGACCGCGTCGGCAAGCGCAGGGTCGGCGAGCAGCGGATCGTGGCTGAACCCGATCAGCTCGCGATTCACCACGGTCAGCCCCGTACCGCTCGTTTCCTGGAAGTGTTCGACGGCACCCACCAGCCGGGCCGCGCGCTCGCGATCGTCGGACAGGAAGGCCTCGGCGGCGAGCCCGTCCAGGACCAGCACATATCCTGAGACGTCCCCCGCCTCGCTGAAGATGCGCAGTGCCTCGCGCAGCGGGCCGTCCGCCTCGTCCAGCCGTTGTCCCCCCAAGCGCAGCATCGCGATGGTGTACAGGCTCCAGCCGACCATGAACCGGTCGTCGATCTCGCGGAAGGTGTCGAGCGCCTCGATCGAATACCGCTCGGCCGGCCCGAGATCCGCGTCCACCCAGGCGGCGTTGCCCATGGACCACAGCGCGCGCGCCACGCCGGGGCGGTCGTCCACCCGGCGGTAGATCTCCAGCGCTTCGGCCACGAGCTCGCGGCTGCGCTTGACATCGGTCATCTTCGCGCCGCGCCCCGACGGAACCGAGTAGACGAACGACAGGTTGTAGAGCGCATCGGCCACACCTCGTTCGTCGCCTGCAGCGCGCTGCGCTTCGAGGGCCTGGGTGTAGTAGCCCTCGGCGGTCCGCATGTCAGCCTGCCAGTAGGCCAGGCCGCCGGCAGCCTCCAGGGCGCGGCGACGAGCGGCATCGGTTGCCGCATCGGGCGGGATGGCAAGCGCCTGCCGGACCCGCTCGAGGCCCTCGACCAGGTAGCCGCGCATCTGCCAGAAGCGCCACAGGCTCGCCGACAGGTCCAGGGCGCGCGCGCCGTCGTGCGCATCGATCGCACAGGCGAACGCGGCGCGCAGGTTGTCGTGCTCGAGCTCGAGCCGGTCGAGCCAGGTGCGCTTGTCCGAGCCCATGATCACCGCCTGCGCGTCGGCCGCCAGGCGGGCGAAGTAGTCCGCGTGGCGCAGCCGCAACTCTTCGAGGAACCCGAGCTCAGTCGCGTGTTCGGCGGCAAATTCACGGATCGTGTGCAGCTGACTGAAGCGAACGTCTCCGTCGGTGCTGAGCTCTCGGACGAGGCTCTTCTCGACCAGCGAGTTCAGGCCGTCGAACAGGTCACCCTCAATGAGCGGGCCGCAGATCTCCTCGACCGCCTCGAAGCTGGCGCCGCCCACGAAGATGGACAGTGCGGCGAAGAGACGCCGATCGCGCTCGTCGAGCAGATCGTAGCTCCAGGCGATGGCACCGCGGAGCGTCTGCTGCCGCTCTGGCCGATCGCTGCCGCCCCCGGAGAGCAGGTCAAGGCGATCGGCCAGTCGCCGCAGGATTGCATCCGGGGTGAGGATCCGGACGCGTGCCGCAGCGAGCTCGATCGCCAGCGGAAGCCCGTCAAGTCGCACGCAGAGCTCCGCCACGGCCGGCGCGTTGTCGTTCGTCACCCGGAAGCTGGGCTTGACACTGCTTGCCCGGTCGATGAACAGCGCAACCGCCTCGTACTGTGAGACCGATGCGGCATCCGTCGTGCGGGAGCGGCCAGGCATGGGTGGCGTGCCGAGCGGCGGGACGGCGTACTCCTGCTCGCCGTAGAGGTGGAGCGACTCGCGGCTGCTGACCAGGACCGACAGGTTCGTCGCACGCTTCAGCAGGGTGTTGACCACCGGCGCCGCTGGCACCAGCTGCTCGAAGTTGTCCAGCACCAGCAGCATGCGTTTGCTGCCGATATGATCGATGATCCGATCCTCCGGCTCGCGCCCACCGCGGTCGGCAAGGCCCAGTTCGTGCGCGATCGTCGGGGCGACCAGCTCCACCTCGTGAAGTGGCGAGAGGGCCACAAAGAAGACGCCATCCGGAAAGCGGTCCATCGCTCGCGTGGCGACCTCCAGCGAGAGACGGGTCTTGCCAGTGCCGCCGGGGCCGGTGAGCGTCAGCAGCCGATGCTTCTGCAGCAGAGCGCTCACCTCCTCGATCTCGCGCCGGCGGCCCAGGAAGCTAGTGAGCTGCACCGGCAGGTTGTTCGGCGTCGCCTCCACCGTGCGCAGCGGGGGGAATTCGGCCGGCAGGCCTTCGATCACCAGCTGCTGAAGGTGCTCCGGCTCGGGCAGGTCCTTGAGGCGATGCGTCCCCAGGTCGCCGAAACCGACGCCCGCCGGCAGCGAGGCGCCGAGCAGGAGACGCGTCGCGTCCGAGATGAGCACCTGCCCGCCGTGCCCGGCCGCGGCGATCCGCGCCGCCCGATGCACGTCGAGGCCGGTGTACGTGTCATTGGAGCGTTCCGCCTCGCCGGTGTGCAGGCCCATCCGCACACGAAGCGGGTGCTCCTTGGGCCACGGTTCGGCGTCGAGCGCGCGCTGCGCGGCGATCACCGCGGCGAGCGCGCCGGAGGCACTCGGAAAGACGACAAAGAACGAGTCGCCCTCGGTCCCGGCCTCCTCACCGCCGTTCGCGGCGATCGCGGTGCGAATCAGCTCACGGTGACGCTCCAGCGTGGCGGGCCATCGGTCACCGAGGTCCTGCAGCAGCCGGGTCGACCCCTCGACGTCGGTGAACAGGAACGTGACGGTTCGGGCCTCCACTCTCATCTCCGTTCAGCGAGTTTCGGAAGCCTGGTGGGCAGCACGGCGCGGAAGCAGGTGCTTCCCGGCCGAGAGTCGACCTCCAGTCGCCCTCCGTGGCGAACGATGACGTTATGGCTGATGTGCAGCCCCAGGCCGGTCCCCACGCCTGGCGCCTTGGTCGTGAAGAACGGCTCGAAGATGCGCTCCTGCACCTCGGCCGGGATGCCCGGCCCATCGTCGCAGATCGTCACCTGCACGTCGCTCGGCGAGATCGCCTCGGTCCGCACCAGCAGCTCCCCGTGGCCACCCATCGCGTCGAGCGCGTTGTCGATGATGTTGGTCCATACCTGGTTCAGCTCGCTGCCATACGCCTCGATCTCGGGCAGATCGGCAGCCAGCTCGCGCCGCAGGCTGACGCCATCCTTGACCCGATGCCCCAGGATCAGCAGCGTCTCCTCCAGCCCGCGGTTGACGTCGACGCGTTGCACCGGCGCCTGGTCGAGATAGGCGTACGCCTTCACCGCGCTGACAATCTCGCCAATCCGGTTGGCTGCCAGACGCACCTCGCCGAGCAGCGACTGGACCGATGCATCGGCCGCCAGCCAGGCAAGCGTTGCGCGACGCGCATCGGGATCAATGCCGACCAGCGGCGACTCGAGATCGGCCAGCGTCCAGCCGGCGTTGACAAGTGCTGCGGCCGCGTCGTCGTCGCCGAGCGCCTCGATCGCATCGGCCCGCTCAAGGCCGCCCAACGGCACACGCTCGGGTGGGGTACCGACGTGATGTGCCGGCGCGGGCAACGCGTCTCGCGCGGCCAGCGCCTTGGACAGCGCCGCGGCGCTGCGGCGCATGGCTGCCGCGGGATTGTTGAGCTCGTGCGCGAGGCCGGCGGACAGGGTTCCCAGCGCTGCAAGCTTCTCGCGCTGGCGCAGCAGCGACTCGGTCGAGCGCAGCCGGCCGAGGACGGTGCGCAGGATGGCCAGCGCTGCCTCAGGGCCGGAACCGAGCACGTCGAGCAGCGCGCTGCGCGGCACGCGCAGGACCTCGGCGTCCCCCACCGCTCGTACC
>JBBRXE010000029.1:0-15092 GCA_038248695.1 Candidatus Limnocylindria bacterium
GACCCGCGCCTCGATCACGTGCCGTCACTGATGGCCGAACTGGCGCGGCCAGACAGTGACTATCACGGCGCCCTGGAGCACGAAGCCGATGTCCTGGTTCGCATGCGGGCCGACGGAAAGACGCCGGTCCAGCGCGTCCACGACTACCTGGCGCTGCTCGAGATCGAGGGCAGCGAGCCCGTTCGCGCGGCCATCGCGCGGCTGCTGCCGCCGGGCACGCCAGACTCGAGCGTGGTGGCCACCATCCGCCAGATGCGGCGGCGCTGGATGGAGCTCTACGGCGACGACCAGTTCTTCGCCGAATAGACCATCAGCCTCGCGGCGGTGCCCGCGCGGCCAGACGTCAACCGTATACTCGATGCGCCCCGAACGCCGTCGCGCCAGTTCAGCGCGGTCCGTTATGAGGTCGACCATCAGCATCCATCGTGTTCCAGGCTCTCTCCGGCGTGCCCCGCTGGTGCTCGCCGCGATCCTGTGGCTGCTGCTGCCCGGTCCTGCCGCTGCCCACTCCGAGCTCGTCTCCTCCTCCCCGGTGGCGAACGCCAGCCTGACGGAGGCTCCCAGCGAGCTGAGCATGACCTTCACCGAGCCCATCGATCCGGCCACCGCATCGGTGCAGCTTCTCGACCAGAACCAGACGGTCATCGAGGGAGTCGGCGCTGTCGATGCACCCGGCGACGCGACCGTCGCAACGGTCTCGCTGCCGGCCCTCGACCCGGGCGTCTACACGGTCAGCTATCGCGTCACATCAGCCACCGACGGCCACGTCACGTCGGGCATCTTCGCCTTCCAGATCGATCCGACGGGCACCGTGCCGGCGCCGACAGGATCCGCCAGCAGCAGCTCGCCTTCGTCCGATCCGGCGTCCGTCGCGGCCCGCTGGGTCGCCCTCGTCGCGGCACTCGTGCTGTTCGGCACGGCCCTCTTCTGGCTCGCCTCGGCGCGGCCGGCGATGGGCAGCACCGGCATCGCCGGCCGGGGTGAACGCGTCGTCTGGGGGGTGCTCGGCGGCCTCGGCGCGCTGACCGTCGCCGCACTCGCGATCTACCTCACCCTCGCGGCGCAGCCGTTCACGGGGGAGGCGGCTTCCGCGACCGGGGACCGTGCGGCCCACGAGCTCGCGACGAGCAGTGGATTCCCGCTCGATTTTGCCGCTCCGTTCGGTTCCACGCCCTTCGCCTGGGCCATGCGCCTTGCACTGGCCTCCGGCGGCGTCGCCTTCCTGATCGCCACCGGACGCTTCTTCTTCGTCGATGCCGCAGCTCGCCGCGGGGAGCGGCTGCGAGCCTGGGCCGTCCCGCTGCTGGTTGGCATCGCTGGCGCCGCGGCGCTGTCACTCGCCGGATCGAGCCTGGCCGGCCATGCGTCGTCATTGGGCGGACCGCTGTTCGCCCTGTTCGATTGGCTGCATCTGCTCGCCGTTGGCGCGTGGCTCGGCACTGTTCCGGGATTGCTGCTGCTCGCCAGGCTGTCACGCGGTGAGCACCGGCGCGAGACGGTCATCGACGCGCTGCGCCGACACTCGCGAATCGCACTGGTGGCGGCTCCGATCGTGGCGCTGACCGGGCTGGCAAACTCACCGATCGTCCTCGGCGACTCCCGCGACCTGGTTGCAAGCGGCTATGGCGACCTGCTCATCGCCAAGGCGCTGCTCTTCAGCGTGGCGGTCGCCATCGGCTCCGCCAATTTCTTCCTGGTTAAACGCGGTGCCATGCGTCGGGTCCTGCAGCTCGTGCTCGGTGAGGTGCTGATCGGTGCCCTGGCGGTGGTGGTCGCTGCCACGATGGTCACCATCCAGCCTGCCGCCAGCCGCGTCCCGGTGCTTTCGACGTCGGCGATCGGCACCATGCACCTCTACGGCGCGGCCGGCCCGGTGACCGTGCATGCCGCCATCAGCCTGCCCTCGCCGGGCGAACAGCAGTACCAGCTCTCGATCGCCGATGCCGCCAGCGGCGCGGACGTCACCGACGTCCAGAAGGTGTTCATGGTCTTCACGCCCCCGCCGGACAGCAACCTGCCGGCGGAACGCATCGAGCTCAAGGCCCAGCCACCCCCCGGACTGTGGTCAGTGGACGGCGCCTATACGCCGATCGTCGGCGATTGGACGCTCGGCGTCATCGTGCGACGCGAAGGGCAGCGCGACGTATCGACCTCCTTCGCGCTGCCCGTCCAGCAGCCGCTGCCGCCGCAGCGCGTTCCGCCGCCGGACGATGGGATCCAGGTTCCGGCCCCGGTCGCGGCGCTGTGGCTGGTGGTGCCATCGGGTACGCCGGGCTGGCTGCTGCTCATCGGCCTGCTGCTGGCCGTGGCGGTGCTTGCCGTGCTCGATCGTCGTCGTCAGCGCGCCGGCCGGCCGCGACCGTCATGGACCCTGCCGCTGCGCCTCGGCGCCATCCTGCTGCTGCTGGTCGCCGGCCTGGGAGTCGGCTCGCGCGCCATCGTCGAGGCGGCGAACGCGGCGCCGGGCGACCTCGCCACGAACCCGATTCGTCTCGACCTCGAATCTGCCGCGCGCGGCAGCAGCCTGTACCTGGCTAACTGCGCCAGCTGCCATGGGGCGGACGGCAGCGGCAACGGCCCGACCGCGGCCGGCCTGCTCCCGGCCCCGGATGCACTCTCCCCGATCATCAAATCGTCGAGCGATGGCGAGCTCGCGCACGTGATCTCCACCGGGGTCTCGGGCACGGCGATGCCCGCCTTCGCCACGAGCCTCAGCGAGAACGATCGCTGGGACCTGGTCAACTACCTGCGGACCCTGTCGCGACGCTGACGGTGCCGTATCTGTCGCTGATGCGTCGACCTGAGAGACTTGGGCGGCGGACCCTTGCACACACTTCAAGAGGAGGCTCTCGAAAGCTGATGCGTTCACGAATCGTGGTCTCTGCGGCGTTCGCCGCGGTGCTCCTGGCTGTCCCGGCCCTTGCCGCCGCCCACGCTCCCCTGACCGGCAGCTCACCGAAGGCCGGTGACAACCTGGACACCGCCCCCACGAAGGTCACCCTCACGTTCAAGAGTGAGCTCGACCCGGACGGCAGCTCGTTCAGCGTCACCGATCCCGGCGGGACCAAGATCGCGACCGGCAGCATGGACCTGACGGTTGCCGACCGCAACGTGCTGATCGCGGACGTCAGCATCATCACGCCGGGTGTCTACACAGTCGTGTACATCTCGAAGTCGATCGACGGCGCCATCCTGAGCGGCACGTTCAGCTTCGGCTACCGCGCAGATGCCGCGATTCCGTCGGCGACCGGCGGCGACGATGACGACCACGGGCCGGACACGGCCGTCAATGCCCCTGCGCCGCTGGCGCCGCTGGCCCCAATCGGCCTCCTGCTGCTGCTCGGTGCAGTGCCGCTGGCCGCGCGACGCATCGCTCTCCGTTAGCGCCGGGGTAGCATCGGCCGCGTGGAATCGGTCAGTTTGGCGCTTGCCTTCGCCGCCGGCCTCGTGAGCTTCGCCTCGCCGTGCGTGCTGGCGCTCGTGCCGGTCTACCTGGCCTTCCTGGGGGAAACCGCCGGCGCAAGCGGGACGGTGGGGACGACCACGCTGCGCAGCCCGGTCCTCAGCCAGGCACTGCTGTTCGTCGCGGGCTTTACCGCCGTCTTCGTCCTGTTCGGGACCTCGGTCGGGCTGCTCGGCAGCGCCCTGTTCCGGGTCGACGCCGTGCGCCAGGTTGCGGGCCTCGCCGTCATCGTGCTGGGCATCCTGACGACTGGCGTCTTTGGCAGCGTCTTCGACCGGTTCGGCCGCGGCGTCGACGCCGGCGACCTGCCCGCCGGTCGCTCCGCGCGGTCCCTGGCCCTCGGTGCGCTGGTGGCGATCGGCTGGACGCCGTGCATCGGCCCGGTGCTCGGCGTGATCCTGACCATGGGCTTCTCGAGCCAGAGCGCAGGGATCGCCGCTATCCTGCTGCTCGCCTACTCCATCGGCCTGGCGGTACCCTTCCTGGCCGCGGCCGTGGCACTCCCACACGTGCGGCCGCTGTTCGATGTGCTTCGGCGCCAGCATCGGGCGGTGGAGGTCGTTTCGGGGGTCTTCATCATCATCATCGGCATCCTGATCCTGACCAACGCATTCGCGCGCATGGCCAGCCTGTTCACCTTCATCCTGTAGCTGCGAGGGCCGATGCGCCGCGCATCGGGCCTCAGTCGCGCCAGGGACTCACACGGGCGCAGCCATCGGCTCACGTCCGGGACGCACCTGCATCAGGAGGGCCCCGATCGCAATCAGCAGCGCGACGCCCATGATCGGCGTGAAGATCTGCTTCAGGATCGTGACGTCGCCGATCAGGCCGACCAGGAAGCCGATGAGCCCGATGTTGACGCCCCAGAACACGACGTGCGACAGCCACACGATGCCGGATCCTCGGCGTTCGATGGCGTACAGCAGAAGCCCCAGAATGGCGTTGGTCATCACCCCGATGAACACGGCATGGTCGCTGGCGACCAGCAGGCCGGCGGGAACCTTCGCAATATCGCCCCCCGCGCCGATGAGCTGGGTGATCAGCCAGACGAGCAGGACCACGTCGACCACGATGAACGCGGCGCTCACCCCGAACTGCCGCTGCGAAGTCCCGGCCAGCCAGTTGATCGAGGCGAGCGAGGGCCACATGCGCCAGACGAAGACGCCCACTGCGCCCAGCTCGAAGAGCAGGTTCAGCATCAACAGCGGCTGGATGCCGAAGAGAACGCCCGTGGTGAGCAGCAGGCCGGCGACCAGCAGCAGGCCGATCTGGACAAGGCCGGCGCGTGGCATCGGTCCATCCTGCACGCCCTTCAGCCGCCAGTCGGCGATGGTCATCCCGAACAGGATCAGATACGAGAAGGCCATGGCGCTGGCGTGCCCGCCAACGGGTTCGGTGCCCGCGCCGAAGATCGTGACCCCGGTCGCCAGCTGGATCTGGATCAATGTGCCGAGCGTGCCACCGACCAGCAGCGCCACGACGGACGCCGCGGCGCCGACGCGCGGCAGCGTGGCCGGTGCCGAGCGCAGGCCGAGCGTCAGCCAGACCAGGAACCAGACGATGGCCGCCAGCACTGGCAGCGCGAATAGCGCCCTGGCCCACAGCGCGCCGCTGTAGAAGGCCGCGACGTAGACCGGCACGCCGATCCCCGCAAGCCAGGCAAGCCCGCGAGTCGAGGACTGGCTGACCGGTACTTCACCGTGCTCTGAGAAGATCCAGAACGCGGTGGCGACCACGCTGAGCGTGATCCAGCCGAGCGTGCCCGCGTGAACGTGCGTCAGGATCTGGTCCCGATTGAAATCGACGAGGTCCAGTCCGTTGAGGATGCCGATGACGACTGTGACGACGAACACGACGAGGGCCGTCTGGTACAGGGCGCGGATCGCGGAAGCGTAGGGGGACGCCTGCATCGAGCTCGTTCTCCGTGTGCCCGTGGGCGCCGACGTGCTCGTGACGCCGTTGGATCGCGCGCGGGCAAGCGGCACGAGTCTACCCGGGCGTGTCAATCCTCCGCGGAAGAAGTGTCGTCGGAAGAAGGAATGGCGCCCGCGGAGGGATTCGAACCCCCGACGCCCGCCTTAGGACGGCGGCGCTCTTTCCACTGAGCTACGCGGGCGGCGCTGCGGCGATCCTACCGTATCATCAGCGGCATGCCGAGCCGGATGACCCTGTATGAACGCTCGAACTGCCACCTCTGCGAGGAGGCAGCCGCCCTGCTCGACGAGATGGTCGGACCCGAACGATATGCGCGCGTCGACATCGAGGCCGATGACGAGCTGCGCGTCCGATACGGCCATCGCATCCCGGTGGTGGCACTCGACGGCGCCGACCGACTGGAGTTGGTGATCACCGCGCCGGACCTTCGCGCCCTGGTCGAAGAGCTCGAGGCCGGCTGATGTTCGGCGTTGGCGCCTATCCGGGTCGTTACCTGGCGATGACCTTGCCGTTCATGTTCGGGTGGATGGTGCACTCGAAGTAGTGCTCACCGGCATCGAGGGCCGGCACCGCGTAGCTCACCGTCTTGTTCTGCTCGGTCACCGCATCGCCGGTGAAGAGCGCGGTGCGCTTGCTGGAGTCGTTATAGATCGCCACGTCGTGCGGCGCAGTGTCCTTGTTGGTGAACTCGATGGTGAACGCCTCACCCGCCGGCACCTCGATGCAGTCCGTGTCGAACGCAATGTTCTCGGCGCTCATCTTGACGACGCCGTCGACGGCCTTGGTGCAGGCGGCGGCCGAACCTGGGCTCGATGCAGTGTTCGCGGCGCTGCACGCGGCCAGGAGCAGGGCAGAGGCCGCGATGGCCAGGAGTGCGCCTCGAACCGGACGCGGCGAAACTGAACTCGGAGACAAGATTGGGATCCTTTCGTGTCATGGCTGATGCCGTGGCACGTTTGATCCTACCGGGTTCCTTCCTGAGCCGCCAAGCGACGCCCGGGATGCGGCCGGCGCCGCGTCACTCCTTGGCGCGGAACCCCTTTTCGGTGGCCATGATCTGGATCGGCAGCGCACCCGGATCATGGGTGAAGTAGCACCACCAGCCCTCGGACGCGGCACGGGTCAGCAGCGCGTTGCGACTCTCGACCGCCGCGACCGGGTAATCGTCGAAGGCGCTCGTCCAGCGCACCGGGATCTGCCAGCGGGTCGGGATGAGATCGCCGAAGAAGACGGCCCGTTCGGTCGGATCACCAGCGCGGGCACCGGCGGCGGCTCCACCGATGAGCACGGCTTGCGAGCCGCGCGTATGCCCGCCGGTCGGCAGCACCGAGATGCCGGGAACCAGCTCGATCTCGCCGTTGACTTCGGCCAGCTGGCCGGCGGCGCGAACGCGATCGAGTTGCTCGACCTCCATGATGCCCTGCACCCGCAGCTCGTCGGAGTGGGCAGCATCTGCCTCGTCGCGCTGCACGACATACCGGGCGCGCGAAAAGAAGGGCTGGCCCGAGGCATCGACCATGCCGCCGGCGTGGTCGTAGTGCAGGTGGCTGACGACCACGAAATCGATCGACTCCGGATCTTCCCCCACCGCCCGCAGCGCCTCGATCGGGTCGCCGCCTTCGATGCCCTTGATGTCGCGGTCCTTGTCGGTCATCCGCACGCCGGTGCCGGTCTCGACCAGGATCCGCTTGCCGCGCGCCTCCATCAGCAGCAGGTTGAGCCGGCACAGGATGCGGCCGCGCGCATCGGTCTCGACAAAGCGCGACCAGAGCGGCTGCGGCACAACGCCGAAAAAGCCGCCGGCATCCGGACGGAACCAGCCGGCCCGCAGGACGCGGACGCGCACACCACCAGCGAAGGTGCGAGCCTCGGCTTCGGGGGTGATCTCGTAGAGCGGATCGGGCACGGGGGCCTCTAGGGCTGGGCTAGCGGACGATGCGCCCGCGTTCGAAGTCGCGATGGTACAGGCTTGCGGTCGGATCGCGCTGGCCGCGGTATTTCGAACCGATGCGCGCGTCCCCATAGGCCACCTCGACCGGCGAGCTGAGCTTCTGGAAGCTGATCTGGCCGATCTTCATGCCCTGGTAGAGGGCTATTGGCAGGTTCGCGACGTTGGAGAGTTCGAGCGTCAGGTTTCCGTCCCAGCCCGGATCGACGTAGCCGGCCGTCGAGTGGATGAGCAGTCCGAGCCTCCCTAAACTACTTTTGCCCTCCAGGCGGGCGACCAGATCATCCGGGATCGCCACCCGCTCCAGGGTCGATCCGAGCACAAACTCGCCCGGGTGCAGCACAAACGGCTCGTCGCCGCTGATCTCCAGCAGTTCGGTCAACTCCGGCTGCTCCTGGCGCACGTCGATGTACGGGTAGCGGTTGTTGCGGAACACGCGGAAGCGGCTATCCAGGTGCAGGTCGACGCTCGATGGCTGGACGGCATCAGGCGTGAATGGCTCAATCTCGATACGACCGGACCTGATCTGCTCCCTGATGTCGCGGTCCGAAAGGATCACTCCTCGGCGATTCCCTGGCGGTTCTTGATCAGCCGATCCACCTCGCGCTTGAGCGTCGAGATGTCCTCATACGAATGGTAGACCGATGCGAAGCGGATGTAGGCCAGCTGGTCGAGGTCGCGGAGAGCATCGGTCGCCAAGCGGCCGATCTCCTTGGCGGTGACCTCGGCGTCGCCGCGCGTCCGCAGCCCCGCCTCGATGTCGTCGACCGCCTGGTCGACACGGTCGAGCGTGACCGGCCGCTTCTCGAGCGCTTTCAGCAGCCCGCCGCGCAGCTTCTCGCGGTCGAAATCCTGGCGGCCGCCGTCGCGCTTGACGACAGTCAGGCGAGCACCCTCGGGCCGCTCGTAGGTCGTGAAGCGATACGCGCAGGCCTCGCATTCGCGACGCCGGCGTATGGTGCTGCCCCCCTCCAGGTCGCGCGAGTCGATGACCCGCGTGCCGTCGTCGTTGCATCGTGGACAGCGCATGCAGTTACCCCGTGCGGGCTACACCAGTAGTGGTACCGCCGCCGATCGTACCACAACATGTGGTGGTCACTCCTCGTCGAGGCCATGCATGCGCGTCGCGACGCTGGCCTCCACCGGCTTGCCCGGCTCCCAGTCGACAAGCGCTTCGACCAGCTCCTGCATCCGCAGCCGCGCGTTGAGGATGTTGGCGTGGCCGCGCTTCCAGTAGATGAACGGCTCCTCGTCCTCGGGTGGCCGGTGCGGCAGGCGCGTGATGCCGCAGCCACGCTCCGCGGTCACGATCCCCCGCAGCGCGCGCTCGAGGTTCGCCTCGTACTCGACGTGCAGCGGATGGAGCTCCTGAGGCGCCAGCATGTCCCGCAGCTCGTCCGCGACGATGTCCAGCTCGTCCTCGGCCGCTGCGAGGCGAGTCGCCGCATCATCGATGTCCAGGTCGCGGCGGCGCAGCGCGTCGATATCATCGACCAGGTCACCGAGCAGCGCGTCGATACGCGACGTCCGCTCGTCGAGCTCCGCGCGGTACTGCTTCAATTCCCTGCCGTACGAGTGCGGTCGCCGACCGCCACGGCGGAAGAACAGCGTCATCCGCCACCTCCCTTACGTCGCTTGATCTCTTCGGTCAGCTTCGGCACGATGGCGAACAGGTCGCCGACGACGAACAGGTCGGCGAACTCGCCGATGGGCGCATCCGGATCCTTGTTGATGGCGACGACGTTCTCGGCGGTCTGCATCCCGACACGATGCTGGATCGCGCCGGAGATACCGCAGCCCAGGTACAGCGCCGGCTTGACCACCTTGCCCGTCTGACCGATCTGCAGCTGGTAGGGCACCCAGCCTGCATCGGCTGCCGCGCGGCTGGCACCAACGGCGCCACCCAGCGCCCGCGCCAGCTCCTCGAGCGTCGCGAAGCCCTCGGCGCCACCGACGCCACGACCGCCGGCAACGATCACGCTTGCCTCCTCGAGGTTGACCGCGGCCTGCTCCGTTGCGCGCGACTCGACCACCCGGGCCAGTGCCAGCGGATCATCGGCGACCGATGCTGCCTCGCTCACCTCGGCACTGCCGGAGCCGCCTTCGATGGGCGTGAACGTATTCGCCAGCACCAGCACGACCGATGGCGTGGCCGCACCATCGGCCGGCTGCGAGACGGTGATGACCGAACCCTGGAGGGTGGCCTGCTCAACCTTGAGCGTCGACCCGTCGAGACTGAGCGCAGTCACCGGACCGAATGCCGGCAGGTTCAGCCTGCCCACCAGCGCGGCCGCGATGTCACGGCCATTGGGCGTCGCCGGCGCGAGCAGGACCAGGCAGCCGGCCGCTGCCTGCGCCGCCGCTGGCGCGACGGTGATTGCCGGTCGATCGTCATCGGCAAGCACCACCACACGGCTTGCCCCGAATGCCCCGAGGCCGGCTGCGCCCCCGGATGCCCCAGCCCCGTAGGCGAGGGCCACGGCCTGTCCGCCGCTCTGCTGTGTCAGCCCGACCGCACCGGCCGCCAATTCCAGCGCGCTACGCTGCGGCGTGCCGCTCGCGAACTCGGCCAGGAAGAAGATGTCGTTGCTCATCAGATCAGCTTCCTCGCAGCCAGCCAGTCGGCGATCCTGGTGGCAGCCTCGTCTGGTGCCACGTTGTCGATGCGCTCGGTGGGCGGCTTGGTCCGTGGTGGCTCGGCGCTGGTCATCCTGGTCAATGCCGCGCCGTGCAGCTCATCGGCCGACAGCCCGATATCCGACAGCGTCCAGGTCTCGAGCGGCTTTCGCTTGGCGGCCATGATCCCCTTCAGGCTGGCATAGCGCGGCTCGCCGACCTGGTCGGTCACGCTGACAACCAGCGGTGTCGGTGCCTCGATGATGTCGTAACCGGCGGCGTTCAGGCGCCGAATCTTCGCCTTGCCGTCCTGCAGCCACACTTCGGCGCCGTAGGAAAGCAGCGGGACATTGCGCATGGCGGCCACCGCGCCGGGCACCAGCGAGCCCTTGGCATCATCGGAGGCCATGCCCATCAGCGCCACGTCGGGGCTGAGCCTGTCGAGCGCCGAGGCCAGCACCCGGGCGGTCGCCCATTCGTCGGCGCCCGACAGGGCGCCATCGGTGACCAGGTAGGCTTCGTCACCGCCCATTGCCAGGGCGCGACGCAGGGCCTCGCCGGCCGGCTCCGGGCCCATCGACAGGTAGACGACCTGGTCGACATTTCCATCGTCGAGCAGGCGCAGCGCCTGCTCGATGGCGTACTCGTCGAGAGGGTTGATGACCGTGTCGACCGATGCGCGGTCGAGGGTCAGGTCCGCCTCGTACCGCTTGTCGGCGGTCGTGGCAGGTACCTGCTTGATACAGACGACGATCTTCACGTGGGGCTTCGGTGCTCCTTGCTACGGACGCGCCGGCACGCCGCTCCGCGCGAGGAGCTGGCGCGCCACCAGGAGGCGCTGGATCTGCTGGGTTCCCTCGTAAAGCTGCGTGATCTTGGCATCGCGCATCATG
The DNA here is from genome assembly GCA_038248695.1 of Candidatus Limnocylindria bacterium. Lineage (GTDB taxonomy): Bacteria > Chloroflexota > Limnocylindria > QHBO01 > QHBO01 > JAICUY01. The sequence goes on from JBBRXE010000029.1 coordinate 10,856, forward strand.
CGCTCGACGGGGTACTCGGTGATATAGCCGTATCCGCCCAGCACCTGGACGGCATCGGTCGTGACCTTCATTGCCGTGTCGCCGGCGATCAGCTTGGCGGCGCTGGTCCAGTATGGAAGATCGGGCACGTTGTCATCGGCGCGTGCCGCCGCGGCGTAGACCAGCTGGCGCGCCGCCTCGGTCTGGCTGGCCATGTCGGCCAGCATGAACTGGATCGCCTCGAAGTCCACGACGCGCTGGCCGAACTGCTTCCGATCCGCGGCGTAGTGCACGGCGGCGTCGAGGGCGCCCTGCGCAATGCCGACGGCCTGTGCCGCGACGCCAAGTCGGCTGTGATCGAGGGTCGCCATCGCGATCTTGAAGCCGTCCCCCTCTTCGCCGAGGCGATTCTGCGCCGGGACCCGGACGTCATCGAAGGTCAGCTCCGCGGTCGGCGAGCCACGGATGCCCATCTTGTGCTCGATCCGCGGCGCATTGAAGCCAGGCGTGTCGGTCTCGACGATGAAGGCGCTCATGCCCTTGCGGCCGCCTGCGTCGGCATTGGTCAGGGCAAAGGCGGTGATGACCTTGGCGATGCTCCCGTGGGTGATGAAGCGCTTGCTGCCGTTGAGCAGGTAGTCGTCACCGTCGCGCGTCGCCTTCATGCGGTTCGAGGCGACATCGCTGCCGGCGGCGGCCTCGGTGAGCGCAAAGGCGGTGAGCCATTCTCCGGAGGCCAGCCTCGGAAAGTAGCGCTGCTTCTGGTCGTCGTTGCCGGCGATGATGATCGGCAGCGCGCCCAGCTTCTGCACGATGGGAATGAGGCTGGTGGTGGCGTCGGCGCGGGCGATCTCCTCGACGAGGATGGCCTGGCTCACGCCGTCCAGGTTCGTGCCGCCGTACGCCTCCGGGAGGCACGTGCCAAGCAGGTCCTGCTGGGCGAGCAGCTCCTTGAGATCCCAGGGAAACTCCGACGTGGCGTCGATCTCCGCCGCCCTCGGAGCTATCCGCTCGTCGGCAAGCTCGCGTACGACGGCCCGCAGCTCGTCCTGATCGCGGGTCAGGCGATACGTCACGCGGGCCCCTCGACCTCGACCTGGCCGTCGGTGATCCGCGCGTGATAGCTGATCTGCCGGGTATGGGCCGGACCGTGCTTGACGGTGCCATCCGACAGACGAAAGTACGACGCGTGCCACGGGCAGACGATCGCATCGCCGACGAGCGTGCCTCCCGACAGCGGCCCGCCGGCGTGCGAGCAGGTGTCCTTCAGCGCGTAGACGAGGTCACCGCGGCGCACCAACACCAGCGCGGTCGGCCCCAGCGACGCCTTGGTGGGCGTGTTCTCGGCGAGCTCGGCGGCCGGCAGGATGGGAGTGAATGTCTTGGCGCGACGGCCGCCCGCAAAGGCGTTGCGGTTGACCATGAAGCCGTACTTGAAGACGATATGGCCGCCGATGAAGGCGCCGGTGGTGATGATCAGATAGCCGATGACCGACAGGACCTGGCCGATCGCCTGACCGTCACCGAGACGGATGAGGAACGCCACGATGTAGACCGCGATGGCCAACATGTTGGCGTAAGCATGCAAGGTGGCGACATTGCGCTCGTCGCCGTCGGCGGTGTCCTTGAAGTCGGTCCAGCCGCTGACGATGGCGCCCAGCCCGGCCAGGATCGAAATGCCCATGATCACCAGGCTGGCTTCGCGGAATGTGGCGTCGAAGATCAGCGACCAGAGGTCGAAGATGACGAGCATGGTGAAGCCGCCGACGACGACATCGGTCAGCGCGGGGTGAAGAGGATGACCCAGCCACGAGCCATTCAGGAAGTCCTGCAACCACTTGCCGGGACGACCCAGCACGCGATAGAAGCCCTCCGCCACGGCCGCGGTCCAGTTGCCGAGGCCCGTCAGCCCCTTCGACCAGCGTTCGAGCATCCTCGCCTCCTGCTCCCCGGTGTGGCGCCGGGAAGCGCCACCCTAGGTTAGTTATACACCTGGCTCATTGGTCGGCCGGTCGCCGGCCGGCGCCTGATTGGTCCACGCCCCGGTGGCCTCGGCCAGCAGCTCGGCGACGTCGCGCACCGCGACATCGGTGCGTTCGAGGTCCGTTGTTCCGTCGCGGAGCATGATCAGGCAGTAGGGGCATGCGGTCGCGATGGCATCCGGCTCGAGCTCGAGCGCCTGCTCCGCGCGCTTGTGGTTGATACGTTTGCCCTCGCGCTCCTCCATCCACATCCGCGCGCCGCCAGCACCACAGCACATGCCGCGATCGTGATGCAGCTCCATCTCGGTGACCCGTCCGCCGGTCGAAGCCACCACTCGGCGCCCTTCGTCATAGACCTTGTTGTAGCGGCCCAGGTAGCAGGCGTCGTGGTAGGCGACCACCGCGTCGTGGTGCTCGGTCGGGACGAGACGCCCTTCGGCTACCAGACGGTCGAGCAGCTGGGTATGGTGGATCACCTCGATGCCACGCAAGCCGAACTGCGGATACTCGTTCCTGATGGTGTTGAAGCAATGCGGGCAGCTCGCCACGATGGTGCGGATGCCGTGCCGATCATGGGCTGATGACAGCGTCGCGATGTTCTCCTCGGCGAGCATCTGGAACAGGTACTCGTTGCCGGCCCGCCGCGCCGGGTCGCCGCTGCACGTCTCGCTGGTGCCCAGCACCGCAAAGGGCACATCGGCCTGGCGCAGCAACTGCGCCATGGCACGCACCACCTTGCGGTTGCGATCGTCGAAGGCGCCGGCGCAACCGACCCAGTACAGGATCGTGTCGCTGCCGCCATCGGTCGAGGTGCCATGGATGGTCCGCCAGGGGCGATCCGAGCGGGGTCCCGATGGCGCCGCGGCATCGGTCCGCGCCTGGCCCAGAACCTGGACCTCCAGACCCTTTGCCCAGTCCAGGCGGGCGGACTTGGGCTGGCCCCAAGGATTGCCGGCCGTCTCCATGTTGCGGAAGGCGGTGTTCAGCTCCTTGGGGAAGCTCCCTTCTTCCAGCACCAGGTTGCGGCGAACCTCGACGATGGTGTCGACGTGTTCGATCAGCACCGGACAGCTCTCGACGCACCAGCCGCAGGTGGTGCACTGCCAGAACGCCTCCTCCGGGATGGCGTTGTTGATAATCGGCAGGCTCAGCGCCTCGGTGGCGCGTTCGCGGGCGAGGGCCAGGGCGGCGTCCGATGCCGCGATACCGCCGGCCGCGCCGCCCTTCGCCGCACGCTGCGCGCTGGCGGCCGCAGCGATTGCCGTCTCGGCCATGGTGATCTGGTCGCGCAGCCCCTCCATGAGGTGCTTGGGGCTCAGCACCTTGCCGGTCATCGAGGCCGGACAGAACTCCATGCATCGGCCGCACTCGGTGCAGGTCATGGGGTCAAGCAGGTGCCGCCAGGTCAGGTCGGTCGGCGTCCTGGCGCCGAAGGTCAGCTCCTCACCCTGTGCCGGCTCCGCCTCGAGGTCCATCTTGCGCAGCGCGCCGCGCGGCTCGAGGTTGCGGAAATAGACGTTCGGCTCGCTGGTCAGGATGTGCAGGTGCTTGGAGTACGGCAGATAGGCGCCAAAGCTCAGCACGAAGCCGATATGCGCCCAGGCGAAGACGCCGAAGCCGATCAGCGCCGCGTCGGTGCCGAGACCGGCGAGCGCCGCACTGAGCGGGCCAGCCAACAGGGCGACGCCGCGCGTCGGATCGTCGGGATGGGCCACGTAGCGGAACGCGTCGCCGAGGACCTCGGTGACGACTACACCGAAGATGAGCAGCAGGATGATGAACGCGTCACGGCTGAGCGCCAACCTGGTGGGCCGCGTCACCAGCCGGCGGTAGGCGGCGAATCCCAGTGCCGCGATGATCAGACCGATGAACACGTTCGCGACCAGGACGACGACGCTCCATAGGACGCCGTCCAACGGCCAGCCGACGATCGTCTCTACCAGGCCATCAGTCAGGTAGTTGCCGGTCGTGGCCAGCAGCACGACAAAGGCCCAGAAGATGACGAAATGCATGATTCCCGGCCCGGGGTCGCGCAGCAGGCGCTTCTGGCCGAAGACGAAGATGCCCAGCCCCTTGATGCGCTCCACCACACGATCCGAGCGATCAAGCGGCCGCCCCAGACGCAGCATCCCGATGTGACGCCGCGCGCGCTGCCAGAAGAACCACGCGGCGACGGCCAGCGGAACGACGATCAGCGGGTAGTAGGGAACATTGAGCTGCATGCACGCCAATGCTAGCGGCGCGCGAGACCGCGGATCAGTGGTCGCCGCCGGCCA
>JBBRXE010000030.1:0-14785 GCA_038248695.1 Candidatus Limnocylindria bacterium
CATCGGTCATGATGCAAGCATGGCTGATTCCCGCGCGACCATCAGCACCCATGTGCTCGATCTCGCCAGCGGCGACCCTGCGCCGGACGTCGGGGTCGCCCTCTTTCGGCTGGCCGATGACGGCAGCCCCGAGCTGCTGAGCGACGTGTTGACCGGTGCCGACGGCCGCATCGGCGACCTGCTGCAGGGCAAGCCATTGACCGAGGGCGACTACCAGCTGGCATTTGACCTGGGCAGCTACGCTGACGATCCGGACACGTTTTTTCAATCCGTCGCGCTCGCCCTGCGCGTGACCGATGCGAGCCGCAGCTACCACGTCCCCCTGCTGCTCTCCCCCTTCGGGCTGACGACCTATCGCGGTAGCTGAGCCGATGCGCCCCGGGGTGACCGTGCGCGACTTCGCGCCCACCGATCGTCCATGGGCGGCATCGCTGATCAGCCGACATTCCGCTGGCACGCGCGTCGTGGCGCGCCTCGGCGAGCTGATTGACCCGTTGACGCTCGACGGCCTGGTGGCGGAGCTCGACGGAGAGCCCGTCGGGCTGGCCACGGTGCGCGAGGAGCCTGATCGTGGCATGGAGATCGTCACGCTGCACGCCGATCCCCCGGGGCGGGGGGCGGGCAGCGCGCTGCTGCTCACCGCCCGGCAGGTCGCGGCGGCGAGCGGCCACCATCGGTTGTGGCTGGTGACGACCAACGACAACCTGCATGCGCTCCACTTCTACCTGCGGCACGGGATGCACATCGCGGCGGTGCACGGCGGCGCCGTCGATCACGATCGCGAGCTGAAGCCGGAGATCCCGGCGATGAACGGCCAGAATGGCATTCCGATCCAGGATCTCATCGAGCTCGAGCTGGCAGTCGGCGACGGCGTCGACGAGCCTGCGAGGGTGGCATTTCCAGCCATGCGGGACCTCGACCGCCTGCCGCCGGAGGCGTTCGTGCGCGAAATCACGCGCCTGTTCGAGGGCGCTCCGCGCTTCCTGCATCGATTGGCCGACCAACGGCCATTCGCCGACGACGCGCAGATGATCGAGGTCGCCTTCGAGGTTGCCCGCGGCCTTCCTGAAGACGAGCAGCTCGAGTTGCTCGAGGCGCATCCGCGCATCGGTGCTCCTCCGGCATCGGTCTCGCCGACGTCATACGACGAACAGGGATACGCGAATGAATCTGCGGAGGATGCCGAACTGGTGCGGGCCTACGAGGAGCTGGCAATGCTCAACGAGATCTACGAGCAGCGCTTCGGCTTCGGCTTCGTGATCTTCGTTGCCGGGCGGCCGAAGCCCGAGATCGTGCCGCTGCTCGAACACGCTCTGCGCAATGATCGCGTGGCGGAACTTCGACGTGCGATTGACGACACGATCTACATCGCCGGCGATCGGTTGGCTGGTCTGCGCAGATGAAGTACGCATCAGCTTAGCGATCAGCGCGCGCGGGCCAGCTCCTGCAGCGCGGCCTTGATGCGTGCATCCAGCCCGCCCTCGCCCCCGGCCACGGCACCTGCCGCGCGGCGTGCTTCGGAGGCGGTGTAGCCCAGCGACTCGAGCGCCGCGACCACGTCGGAGTCCGCCGACGCTCCCCCGCCGACGGCCAGGCCCGCGGCGTGCACCTTCTCCTTGAGCTCCAGGATCACGCGCTGCGCGGTCTTGCGTCCCACGCCGCTCACCGAGGTGAAGACGTCGACGTCATCGGTCACGATGGCCAACTGCAGCCTGGTGACCGCATGGGCCGACGTGATCGCCAGCGCCAGCCGCGGACCCACGCCGGACACGGTCAACAGCAGCTCGAAGAACGCCAGCTCCTCGGTCGCGGCGAACCCGAACAGCGCCTGCTGATCCTCGCGCACGAGATGATGGGTGAAGACCGATGCCTCCGCGCCTCGCTGTAATCGTGCGAGCAACGCCGGCCCGGCGACGACGCGGTAGCCGATTCCACCAACCTCGATCAGCGCGTGGTCCGCACCGATGTGGGTGACCTGGCCGCGCAGTGAGCCGATCAACCGGCAGCCACCCGCTGCGTGGCGGCCGCCCGGTAGCAGCAGCCGATGGCCAGCGCCAGCGCATCGGTCGCGTCGTCCGGAACGCCGCGCAGGGTCACGCCCAGCAGGCGCGCGACCATGGTCGCCACCTGCTGCTTGTCGGCCGCGCCGTTGCCACAGACGGACTGCTTCACCTCGTTGGGCGTCGGCTCGTCGATCGGCAGGCCGCGCTGCCCCGCCGCCAGCAGCGCCACGCCGCGCGCTTGGCCTACGACCATCGCCGTCTGCACGTTGCGCTGGAAGTAGAGGCGCTCGATGGCGACTCGCTCGGGCCGGTGCTCGTCGAGCAGAAGGTTGAGGGATTGGTGGATCTGGCGCAGCCGTTCGGCATCGGTCTCGGAGGGGAGGCTGCGGATGCAGCCTGCGTCGATCAGTCGCAGGCGGCCGCCCTCGATGGCGACCACGCCGAAGCCGAGGCGAGCGGTGCCGGGGTCGATGCCGAGTGCGATCACCTCGGCATGGTAGCTCGGCCTAGGGCCGGTCGGCGTCCGCACTCGCCTTGCAGAGTTGCTGAATCTGCTGAGGCGACTCGCCTGGCGGAGCACCGATCCATAGCTCGTCCCCTCGCCGCTCGATGGGACACCGCCAGAGCGGTCGAGATGCAGGCCCTTCGAGCACCTCTCCCGTAATTGAGAATCGCTCCCCATGGAGGGGTGAGTAGAAATCCGCGGCGTGGCTGTCCCAAAAGAGCCGCTCATTATCAAGGTGCGGCGTCATCCCCAGGAACACGGTGAGGCCGCTCCGGACGGAGTTCACGACGAAGGCGGGCGGGCAGCCCACCTGCGTGACAGAGTCTTCTACAAAGGAATCAATGCGCCCGAGGTACGCGCAGTCATCCGGTTCCCGATCGATCATGGAGCGCGTGAGCCACACTCCGCCCGCCGCGACGGCGGCGAAGATGACGGTGAGCAGCGCGCTTCTGACGATGGAGGCCCTAATGAATGGAGCTCGCAACCCGTTCCAGCTCACCCAGTCCCAAGGTGCTGTCAATCGACACGGTCAGCCCTGTTGGGAAACGGGCGCTCAGAATCTGCAACGGGCGCGCGCCGCTTGTCTGCGTCGTGGAACTCCACGCTCGCGCGTCAAGGTTGAGCGTTTCTCCTACCCCAACCGGATCCTTCCCGAGCGCCGCGAGGTCTGGGATATTGGTCTGCCAGATGTGAAGCGTGTTGCCTCCGCCATCTTCGTAGAAGAGATCGACGGAGTAGATTCCAACGGGGGCTTCTGGCGGGCCGGTTGGAATCACCGCGCGAAGCTTCATTCCAGCAGGTAAATGAGTCGGCACCAAGAGGTCGTAGGGTGACTGTGATCGGGCAAGTTGGACCAGCGCATCTGTGGAGAACAGATAGGTCGTTGAGCCAGCGCGCGCCGTCGACCGTGCCGGCAGCATGAAACCAGAGACGACGCCGATCGCGACGCCGACGATGAGGATGAGACTGAACGATCCTGAGCGTCGTTTCACTTCTGGTACCACATCGCATCGGCTGCCATGAGATAGTACGCGGCTCCGGTGTTGTCCACCTGCTTCACGTAGCCCCCGTACGGAATATCCGGGTTCTCATAGAAACGATAGCCGAACAGGAACTTCTGATAGACACTGCAAGATGTATCGATATTGATGAGATAGCTGTCATAACCGTACGCGGTGCCCTTGTCGTAGACATACCATAGGTACGAGTGCGCCGACGAATGACTATCGCATGGAATGAACTCACGGACGCTGCTATAGACGCCGTCGTACTTGGTCTCGACGGGCAGGTAATAGGCGGCCCAATTTATCGGTGAACTGTAGCTCGTCGTGTTTGTGTAGAGGTGGCAGCCCGCGGGGCTCGGGCCGTAATAGTGCACATGCCAAGTCGACGCTGGGCCACCAGCGTAGAACAGGCCGCCTCCCGGGACGCTGCAGGAGTTCAGAATCACGATTGACGTGCTCGCCGTGGCTTGCAGCGGGGCGGTTAGAAGTCCAACCGCTGCTATAAGTGCCGCTACTGAAGCACGTCTCGATGCCACGCGTTCACGATAGACCGGCTGTCAAGCCCTTAAGCCCAATCAATGTAAACCTGTTGCACGCGCACTAGAATCAGGGTGTGCGAGTCCTATGCGACTTCGGCTTCGAGCTGCTCCATGAGCGTTGCGGGGATGTCGAAGTTGGCATACACGTGCTGCACGTCGTCGAGGTCCTCGAGACGTTCCACGAACTGCAGCACTTGGCGAGCGCTCTTCTCGTCACTGAGCTCGACGTTGGTCGTCGACTCCATGGACAGCTCGGCCGATGCGGCAGGGTAGCCGGCGGCATCCAGCACCCGGCGCACGCGCTCGAGGTCGGCGGGCTCGGTCGTGACCTCCACGGCGCCGCCCTCGGGTGCGCCGACGTCAGATGCGCCGGCATCGATGGCGGCCAGCGTCACTTCGTCGGGGTCGCGGCCATTGAGCGGCAGGCTGATGAGGCCTTTGTGCTCGAACTGCCAGGCGACCGGGGCCAGCGAGCCGCCGACCTTGTTGAAGATGCTGCGAATCTCCGATGCGGTGCGGTTGCGGTTATCGGTCATGGCCTGGACGATGAGCGCCACGCTGGCCGGGCCGATCCCCTCGTAGGTGATCTCCTCGTACTGCTCAGCGTCCGCCCCTGCGCCAGCGGCGCGCTCGATGGCGCGCTTGATGTTGTCGGCGGGCATGCTGTTGGCCCGCGCGGTGTCGACGGCCATGCGCAGGCGGTAGTTCGCGTCAGGATCGGCGCCACCCTGCCGCGCGGCCGTGATGATCTCGCGGGTGAGCTTCGTGAACAGGGCGCCACGCTTGGCGTCGTTGACGCCCTTCTGCCGCTTGATCTGGGACCACTTGCTGTGGCCGGACATGCGTGTTCCCCGTTCGGCGTGTGTTGCCGACCGATTCTACCAAGCGGGTGGCGCGACTAGAATGGCGTTCCCCAACGAGCCGTCACACCGCATCTTGGAGGACCGATGAAGCCGACCCCGCCCGACAAGATCCGCAACGTCGCGCTCATCTCTCACGGTGGCGCCGGCAAGACGAGCCTTGCCGAGGCGATGCTCTTCGACGCCGGCGCCATTGGTCGGCTGGGCACTGTGGACCAGGGCACCTCGACGCTCGATCACGACCCCGACGAGCAGAAGCACCACCAGAGCATCAACCTGGCAATCGGCACACTCGAGGACGATGGCGTCCGCATCACGGTCGTCGACACGCCGGGCTACGCCGACTTCCAGGCCGATGTCGTCGAGGCGCTGGCTGCAGTCGACGCCGCGATCGTGGTGATCGACGCCAGCGCCGGGGTGGAGGTCGGTAGCCAGGCAGTGTGGCGCCTCGCCGACGAGCGCAAGCTGCCGCGCATGATCTTCATCAACAAGATGGATCGCGAGAACGCGAACTTCGACGCCACGTTTGATCAGCTGAAGGCGGCATTCGGGCCGAAGATCGCCCCGGTCTATCTGCCCATCGGATCGGGGGATGGGTTCAGGGGCTATATCGATGTCATCGAGCAGCACGCCAACATCTACGAAGGCGGCAAGCCCAAGGAAGGGCCGATCCCCGACGAGATGCGCGCCGCCGAGGAGGCCCGGCGCAACGCCCTGGTCGAGGCCGCGGCCGAGGCCAGCGACGAGCTGATGATGAAGTACCTCGACGGCGAGACGCTGACCGACGACGAGATCACCGCGGCGATGCACAAGGGCGCCCGCGAGGGCAGCGTGGTGCCCGTCTTCGTGGGCAGTGCGCTGAAGAACATCGGCGTTCGTGAGTTGATCCGGATGATCGGCAAACACGTCCCGTCGCCGGCTGAGGTCGCCGCGCGTACCACTGATGACGGCGAGGAGATCAAGCCTGATCCTGCCGCGCCGTTCGTGGCGCAGGTCTTCAAGACGACCGCCGACCCGTTCGTCGGACGGCTGACCTACTTCCGCGTGATCGCCGGCACGCTGCGCTCACAGGGGCATCTCTACAACGCGACGCGCCGCGAGGAAGAGCGCATCGGCAATCTGCTGGGGCTGCAGGGCAAAGACCAGGAGAACCTGGCTCAGGCAGGCCCGGGCGACATCGTGGCGGTCGCCAAGCTGACCAGCACGCAGATCGGTGACACCCTGACCGGCGATCGACAGCATGCCGTGCAGCTGCCTGCGTTGATGTTCGCGGAGCCGACACTACAGGTCAGCATCGAGCCCGAATCGAAAGCGGACCTCGATAAGCTCGGCCAGGCGCTACAACGCCTGCTCGAGGAGGAACCGACGGTTCGGGTACACCGCGAAAATGGCACCGGTGAGACGATCCTGACCGCCGTCGGTGACAGCCAGGTCGACGTGCTCATGGAGCGGCTCAAGCGCAAGTTCGGCGCATCGGTCAGAACCGGAACACCGCGCGTGCCGTACAGGGAGACCATTCGCAAGTCGGCCAGGATCGACAACAAGTACAAGCGCCAGACCGGCGGTCATGGCCAGTACGGGCATGTCGTCATCGAGTTCGAGCCGAATCCCGGTGGCGAGTTCGAGTTCGGTGACAGGATCGTTGGGGGCGTGGTGCCCAAGCAGTACATCCCCGCTGTTGAGAAAGGGCTGCGCGAGGGCATGGCCGAGGGCGTGCTGGCCGGCTATCCGGTTGTCGACCTGCGAGCGACGCTGGTCGATGGCTCGTATCACACCGTCGACTCCTCCGAAATGGCCTTCAAGGTTGCCGCCTCGCAGGCCCTCAAGCGCGCGTTCGTAGAATCGGATCCAACGCTCCTGGAGCCGATCCTGGAGGTCGAGGTCATCGTCCCCGATGAGTACATGGGCGACGTGATGGGCCAGATCACCGCCAAGCGCGGTCATGTGCTGGGCATGGACTCCGGCGACGGCACGCAGCACCTCAGGGCGCAGGTGCCGGCCGCAGAGATGTTCCATTACGCCACCGAGCTGCGCTCGATCACCCAAGGTCGCGGCCGGTTCGTCCAGCGCCTGGACCACTATGCCGAGGTGCCGCACAACGTCGCCGAGAAGGTGATCGCGGACCACGCGGCGACCGCCGACAAGCACTGACCGATGCTTGACATCGGCAGCTTCGAGGTCCTCACGTTCGACTGCTACGGCACGCTCATCGACTGGGAGGCGGGCATCCTCGCCGCCGTGCGGCCGGTATTGGCGGTGCATGGCATTGGCATCACCGATGCGGATGTCCTGACAGTGTTCGGCGAGATCGAGTCAGGCGTCGAGGCGGGGCCGTATCGTCCCTACCGTGACGTGCTGTGCCAGGTCCTGATCAGCATGGGTGATCGGCTCGGCTTCGATCCGGTCGCCGTCGAAGCGAATCGTTTCGGCGCATCGGTCGCCGACTGGCCGGCGTTTCCCGACAGCGCCGTAGCGCTGCGACAGTTGGCCACGCGGTACGGCCTCGGCGTGATCACCAACTGCGACGACGACCTGTTCGCCGTCTCCAGCCGCCGTCTGGGCGATCCGTTTCGTTGGGCGGTCACTGCCCAGCAGGCGGGCAGCTACAAGCCGGCGCTTCGCAACTTCGAGATCGCGCTGGAAGGCATCGGCGTGCCTCGTGAACGCGTACTGCATGTCGCGCAGAGCCTGTACCACGATCACGTACCGGCGCATGAGCTCGGACTCTCGACGGTGTGGGTCAACCGCCGCAGCGGCCGTCCCCGGAACGGCGCGACGCCGGTGGCCAGCGGCGCGCCCGACCTCGAGGTGCCGGACCTCGCAACCCTCGCCACGCTCGCGCGCGTCTGACGCCGCTTCCGCTGGCGACGCCAGTCATTCGACAGTGACGTGCGCTCCGCGTCGCTTGCCGACTCGGAGCTCGAAGCGCTCGCCGGCATCGACCGGTGCGGCTGGATCGGTCACCGGCACCCCATCGCGGCGCACGCCGCCCTGGACGATGAGCCGGCGGGCCTCGCTGTTCGATGTGGAGAGCCGCGCGGCGACGAGGATACTGACGTAGGTGCCCGCAGCCACCCGTACCTCGTCCAGCTCCAGCGGCCCCTCGCCGAGGCCCACGCTCCGCTGCCACTCAGCCTCGACGGTGAGGGCATCGGCGTCGGAATGCCAGCGCGCAACCACCTCGCGCGCGAGCCGCTGCTTGGCGGCCTTGGCATGCAGCTCGCCGGCGGTGATTGAAGTGACGAAGCCATCGGCATCTGCATTGGACCAGCGGGTGACGAGGTGCGCCCAGTTGTCCATCAGCTCGTCGGGGATGCTCATGGCGCGCGCGTACTGCTCGTAGGGCGTATCGGTCAGGCCGATGGCATTACCCAGCGACTTGCTCATCTTGGCGCTGCCATCGGTCCCGACCAGCAGATCGCAGGTCAGGATCTGCTGCGGCGACTGGCCATAGTCGCGCTGGATGTCGCGGCCGACGAGCAGATTGAAGGTCTGGTCCGTGCCGCCCATCTCGAGGTCCGCCTCGACCGCGACGCTGTCATACGCCTGCAGGAACGGATAAAGCGTCTCGTGCATCGAGATCGGCGTCCCGTTGCCCAGGCGCTTGGCAAAGGTATCGCGCTCGATCATGCGCGCCACGGTCAGCTTGCTCATCAATCGGAAGATGTCCTGCAGCCCGAACGCTCCGAACCACTCGGACTGCCACCTGATCTCGGTGCGTTGCGGATCGACGATCGTGTGGAACTGGTCCAGGTAGGTCTGCGCGTTGGCGCGCACCTGCTCCGCGGTGAGCAGCGGCCGCGTTGCGTTGCGCTCTGAGGGATCGCCGATCTGGGCCGTGGTGTCGCCCACCACCAGCACCGCGGTGTTGCCGAGGTCCTGCCAGGCGCGCACGCGTTCGAGCAGCACGGCGTGGCCGATGTGCAGGTCCGGGCTGGTCGGGTCGAAACCGATCTTGGCGCGCAGCGGCCGCTCTGCCGCCAGCAGCTGGCGCCGCAGCTCGTCGCGATCGACGACCTGCGCAACGCGGTGTGTCAGGAAGCGCTCGACGGCGCCGGCATCGCTGGACATGGGTGACCGAGTATAGGCAGCCAGCGCGGCCCTCCGTCGGGCCGGGTCCGAGTCTGCGGGTACGTTGCGTGCTACCCTGCGGCCCGATGACCCGACGCACTCCCGCGCCGCCGCGCGGTGCCCAGCCGCGGCCGCTCGGCCGTTCCGGTCCGCCCCGACGTGGCGCGGCTCCCGTTCGACGCGGCGCGGCCAGCGGACCTCGAACCGCACGGTCTCGATCCGGCACCGCGCCAGTGCCGGCCATCATCCTGGGCGTCTTTGCGGTGCTGGCGATCGGCCTGTTCGTGGGCGTCATGGCGGTCTACGCCTCGTACGCCAGCGACCTGCCGGACGCATCGACCATCGACGACGTCACGCTGGACCAGGGCTCGCGTGTGGTGTCGGCCGATGGTGTCGAGCTGGCGAGCTTCGCTCACGAGGATCGTCGCGCCGTCACCTTCGACCAGATCCCCGAGATCATGCGCAACGCCCAGGTGGCGGCCGAGGACCAGACCTTCTGGACGAACCCGTGCATCGATTTTCGTGGCATCGCGCGCGCCGTGCTGCAGAACCTGACCAGCGGCCGCGAGGTCTCCGGCGCATCGACCATCTGCCAGCAGTTGGTGCGCAGCCGACTCTTCGACGCCGCCCTGCTGACCCCCGATCGGCGCCTCGAGCGCAAGATCAAGGAGGCCATGCTGGCGCTGAAGGTCGGCAAGGAATACGACACGCGCGCGGGCAAGGAGCAGCTGCTCGCGATGTACATGAACCAGATCTACTACGGCAACAACGCCTACGGCATCTGGGCAGCGGCCGACGCCTACTTCGGCAAGGACATCACCAAGGACGACGAGGCGAACCAGCTCACGATCAGTGAGGCGGCGATGCTGGCCAGCCTGGTCCGCTCACCGTCGGCGCTGGATCCCAGCGGGTTGGCAGTCGAGCAGAAAGGCGCCGATGGCAAGACGCGGCTGGTGGTGCCCGAGGATGCCCGGGCGCAGGTCACGCAGGAGTTCGTGCTCGACGAAATGCTCGACCAGGGGTACATCACCCAGGCCCAACACGACGCGGCGGTCGACGAGCCGATCGTGCTGGCCAAGGCACAGAACACCAGGTTCAAAGCGCCGCATTTCGTGTACGCCGTGCGCCGCGATGCGGCCGAGCTGCTCGGCGACGAGGAGCTGCTGGACAGGGCCGGCCTGACGATCACCACCACCCTGAACTACGACGGCTACCAGACCAGCGCCGAGAAGTGGGCGGCGATCGGCTACGACATGGACCGCATGAGCGATGCACAGCTCACCAAGAAGTACGGCAAGGCCGCCCTGGCCTGGATCAAGCAGCTGCAGGGCCGCAATGTCAATAACGACGCGCTCGTGACGCTCAACTACCGGACGGGCGCTGTGCTGGCCTACGTCGGCAGCGCCAACTATTACGGCGAGGCGACGCCTGCCCACCAGCCGTCCTACGACGTCATCGGTCAGGCCTACCGGCAGTCCGGATCCGCTTTCAAGCCGATCACCTACGCCACCGGCTTCGAGCGCGGCGTCATCACGCCGGCGACCATGTTCATGGACGTCAAGACCGACATCGTGCCGAAGTTCTCTCCCGGTGACGCCGACAACCGCGAGCGCGGCCCGGTCCGCGTACGCGACGCCCTGAAGTACTCGCTCAACATCCCGGTCTCCAAGGCGCAGCAGCTGATCGGCACCGAGAACGTCGTCGACGAGGCCAAGCGGCTGGGCATCAGCTTCGATCCGACGCAGGACCCCAACGTCCCGTCGCTGACGCTAGGAACCATCGGGGTGCACATGCTCGACCTGGCAGGTGCCTACGGCGGCCTGGCCGATGGTGGCATGCTGGCTCCGCCCTACCTCATCGACAAGATCACCGGACCGGACGGCAAGGTCATCTACGATCACGCCGACGAGCCGGCTCCCAAGCAGGTCATCAGCCCCCAGTCGGCCTACCTGGTCACCGACATCCTGGCCGACAACACCGATCCCGCCAAGAACTCCATCTGGGGTGAGCGATTCCAGCTCACGACCGATGATGGACGGCGCCCGGCAACCCTGAAGACGGGCACGACCAACGACTTCCGCGACCTCCAGGCGTTCGGCTACCTTGCGGCTGATGCCGACCCGGCGAACGACGAAGGCGCGATCGTCACTGGCGTCTGGGTCGGCAACAGCGACTTCAGCGCCATCAGGGACGTCTTCGCGGCCGACGGGCCAACGTTCATCTGGCACGACTACATGGCCGAGGTCAGCGCCAAGAACAAGCTGCCGGTGCGCGACTTCGTGCGGCCGGACGGCATCGTCGATGTCGATGTCGACGCCACCAGCGGCATGCTGCCCGGCGACGACACGGTGAAGACGATCAGCGAGGTGTTCGCCAGCAACAACCAACCACAGCAGCGCGACAACGTGCACCGCACGCTGCGCATCGAGGCGGAGACCGGCAAGATCTGGCAGGAAGGCTGCGGCGACTTCGAGACGGCCGCGCCCTCAGGCTCGCCCGATCCGAGCGCCGAGCCTGGGCCGCCGGCTGCCGCCGAGAAGGTCTTTCTCGACCTGAATGACGCGGAGCAGGACCACGGTGTATGGGCAGCCTCGAATGCCAAATGGCTCGCCAAGTGGCGCGGCAAGGAGAGCGCCCTGCCGCGTTCACCGCTGCCCAGGCTCGATGCCCCATTGGCGCCTGCCGAGGAGTGCACGCCGGGCGAGGTGCCGACCTCGTCGCCCACCCCCTCGCCAACGCCAACGCCAACGCCGTCGCCGAGTCCGAGTCCGTCCCCGACACCGGTGCCGACTCTCGCCCCGTCAGTCACGCCTCAGCCGACGACCACACCGGCCCCGACGGCGACCGCAACTGCTGGACCCTAGAGCTCGACGACCGTCGCCTGGTCGCCGCCCTCCTCCTTGCGGCCCGAGCGCGTGGCTCGTACCCGCGGATGTTCGACGAGCCGCTCGCGGATGGCGCGCCGCAGCGCGCCGGTTCCGGTGCCGTGGACGATGATCGCGCTGTCGAGTCCGGCCAGCAGGGCTTGGTCCAGGTAAGCGTCCAGCTGCTCGAGCGCCGCCTCGACCCGCTCGCCGCGCAGGTCGAGCGAGCGCGCGATCCGTTCAGCGGCGCTGCGTCGCAGCTCGTCGGCCGCGCTGTCTCGCGGTGCCGGGCCACCGATCGGCTCGGGGATGACCTCGATGTCGGCCCCGGGCACGACGAGGCGCGCTCCCTCGGTCTCGAGCGTTACGCGGCCCGTCCGGCCGCTCACTTCGGTGATGCGGCCGCCGCTCCCCAGGGTGCGGCTGCGGCCCCACAGGCCGACGCGCGGCTGGGGACCCTCGGTCGGCGCGACGTCGGGTACCTCATCGGCCGCCGGCTGCCGCGCGGCGTCGCGCGCGGTCGCCGCGCGGCGCTCCAGCTCGTCGAAGGCGGTGGCGGCTGTGCTAGGCGTCCGGCCGCCTCGCAGGTTGCGCTGGCGAGTGACCTCGCGGCGGATCTCGGCTACCTCGCGCTCGGCGTGGCCCAGCAGCTCGTCGGCGGCCCGGCGTGCGTCACCCAGGATCTGCGCTGCCTCCTGGCGGGCACGCGCCACGCCGCCTGCCGCGCGCTCTCGCTCGGCGGCGGCGGCCTCGCGCTCCGTGCGCGCGCGCGCCAACTCATCGCTGCGCTCAGCCTCGGTGCGCTGAACGGCGGCCAGCGTCTCCTCCAGGCT
Organism: Candidatus Limnocylindria bacterium; assembly: GCA_038248695.1. GTDB lineage: Bacteria > Chloroflexota > Limnocylindria > QHBO01 > QHBO01 > JAICUY01. Next base: position 12,680 of record JBBRXE010000030.1, read on the forward strand.
GACGTGCTCTGCTGACAGACGCTGCTGAGCATCGCCCAGGACGGCTTCAGGCAGCCCCAGGCGCCTTGCGATGGCGAACGCCTGTGATTTCCCCGGCAGGCCGATGTCAAGGTGATACGTCGGGCGCAGCGTGCGCACATCGAACTCGACCGATGCGTTCGTCACGTCGTCGTGTTCGGCTGCGAAGGCCTTGAGCTCGGCATAGTGCGTGGTGGCGGCCACCCAGGCGCCCAGCTCCAGCAGCCGCGCGATGATGGCCATGGCCAGTGCGCTGCCCTCCGCAGGATCGGTCCCGGCGCCGACCTCGTCGAGCAGGACCAGCGTGCGCGGCTCGGCCGCCGCCACAAAGCGCACGACGTTGCGCAGGTGGCTCGAGAACGTCGACAACGACTGGGCGATCGACTGCTCGTCACCGATGTCGGCCATGACGCGGTGGAAGACCGGCAGGCGTGCGCCGTGCGCCGCGGGGACGCGCAGCCCCGCCTGGTGCATGAGCGCCAGCAGGCCGAGGGTCTTGAGCGACACCGTCTTGCCGCCGGTGTTCGGCCCGGTGACCACCAGTGCCTGGTAGCCGAAGCGGCCTCCCAGCCGCAGGTCGATCGGCACCGCGGATATGCCCAGCAGCGGGTGGCGCGCGGAGAGCAGCTCCAGGGCGTCGTCGGTCAGTGCAGGACGCACCGCGTCCTGTTGCGCCGCCAGCCGTGCGCGGGCAAGCCACAGGTCAGCACGGGCCAATGCGGCGAGGGAAGCGGCGAGGGAAGCGGCGCGGTCCTCGACCAAGTGCGACAGCTCATCGAGGATGCGCTCCTCCTCTCGCTGCGCGTCAAGGGTCGCCTGCGTCCAGGCGTTATTCAGCTCCACGACGACCAGCGGCTCAATGAACAGGGTCGCGCCTGAGGCGCTCTGGTCGTGGACGATGCCCTTGACACGACCCTTGGCCTCGGCGCGGACGGGGATGACATAGCGACCGGCGCGCAGCGTGACGATCGCCTCACCGATGACGCCGGCCAGATCCGACGAGCGCAGCATGGCGTTGAGACGCTCGCGCACCCGGTCCTGGGCGGTTCGAAGCCGCTTCCGAACCGATGCCAGCTCGGTGGATGCCGTGTCGAGGATCTCCCCTGCCTCGTCGATGCTCCGCTCGATGCGCGCGCGCAGCTCCGGTGCGTCGTCGAGCTCGTCGCGCACCTCCGCGAGGTGACGGCGGTGCCAGCCGCGGAGGCGAGCGCTGAACCTCTGGGTGGCGTGCAGCGTCTCGCCGACATCCAGCAGCTCCTGTGAGGTGAGTCGCCCACCTCGGCGAGCGCGCTCGAGCGAGGCGCGCATGTCACGCGCGCCGCCGATGGTCGCTTGCGCCTGCTCGTCGAGGAGCTGCACGGCCTCATCGGTCTGGTCCTGCAGCAGGCCGACCAGCAGCGCATCGGACATTGGCAGCGAGCTGCCGGCCAGCTCGTGCGATGGGGCGAACGCCGTCAGGCCGGCGAGCATCTCGACGATCGTGCCGAACTCGAGTGCGCGGAGCGTCGCAGGGTCCGCGCTGGCGCCGGGAGCCAGCGGCTCAGCGGCGGGAGACGTGGGGGTCATCGGCCACCAGGAAGCGCAGCGGGCGGCGGGCCCATTCGCCAGCGTAGTCGACGCCGATGCGCGGACGGGCAACGATTCCCTCGGGCGCAGAGCCCGAGGCCAGGCGCACCGGCCCGGACAGCAGGTCGCTGCCGTTCAGCGCGCGATCGATGCCGAAGGCGCGCGCCACGTTGCCTGGGCCCGAGGCGAGGCGGCGATCCGGCACAGGCCCGCGGCGAGCCTGCGCCAGGTCGAGCCCATCGGTCACGGAAACTGCGCGGATGAGCACCGCCTCCGGCTTGCTGCCGGGACCGCACACGATGTTCAGGCAATGATGGATACCGTAGATGAAGTAGACGTACAGGTGGCCGGGCGGGCCGAACATCACGGCGTTCCGCGGCGTCCGGCCGTGCGACGAGTGGGCGGCCTGGTCTTCAGGACCCGTGTAAGCCTCGACCTCCACGATGCGGCCGGCGACACGGCCCTCGGGAGCGTCGTGGATCAGCAGTGCACCGAGCAGGTCGCGGGCGACCTCAGGCGAAG
>JBBRXE010000031.1:0-14588 GCA_038248695.1 Candidatus Limnocylindria bacterium
CCGAAGTCGACCTGGTGGTGGTGGCCACGCCGTCCCTGACCCACTATCCGTTGGCCAGGGCAGCGATCGAGGCAGGCAAGCACGTCCTGGTCATGAAGCCGATGACCACGCGCCTTGCGGATGCCGAGGATCTCGTCGATCGAGCGCGTCGCCGCGGCGTGATGCTCGGGGTGGATCACACCTTCGTGTACACCTCGGCGGTCCGCGCGATACGCGAGATGATCGATACCGGCCATCTCGGCGAGCTCTACTACATCGACAGCGTGCGGATCAATCTGGGCGTCTTCCAATCCGACGTCAACGTCGTCTGGGACCTCGGTGCGCATGACGTCAGCATCATCGACTACCTCATGCGCGGTGAGACTCCGACGGAGGTCTCGGCGATTGGCGCAGCGCACGCGGGGAGCCTTCGCGAAAATGTCGCTTATCTGACCATGCGCTACGGTCCGAGCGTGCTGGCCCATGTGCACGTCAACTGGCTGGCTCCGGCCAAGATCCGCCGCACGATCGTCGGCGGATCGAAGCAGATGGCCGTCTATGACGACATGCACGCATCGGAGAAGCTCGCGATCTACGACAAGGGCGTGACCATCGCACCCTGGGACGATGCCGAGACGGTCTACAGCCAGCTCGTCTCGTATCGGTCCGGTGACATGCGTGTACCACGGCTCGACAGCCGCGAGGCGCTCGCCGTCGAGGCCGAGGAGATCGTCGAGTGCATTCGGCACGGCGGTAGTCCCGTCGCCGATGCGCAGTCCGGCCTGCGAACGGTTCGTATTCTCGAAGCGGCTGAGCTTTCGATGAAGGACGGCTCGCGCCCGATTCGATTGATGGCCGATCCGCCACTGACTGCCATCCCGATCGTTTCGACCAGCGGGTCAAACGGCGGTTCAAACGGCCTCGGCGACCTGCTGCCCGACATCAGCAGCCTTACCGCCGAGAGCGCGTAGCGGTCTCGGCCCGCATTCCGGGACGCGACGCGTGAGAGGGTTACATGGCATGTTTCGCGTCTCTCGCTATGATGGGCGGCGCCCGCCCCGCTGGAAGGTGACCTGAATGGAAATTCGCTCGCTGCTGCGCACGATGAGGGAGAAATGGTGGTTGATCATTCCCACCTTCCTGATGGTCGTCGGCTCGGCGGTCGTCTGGACCCTGTCGCAGCCGAAAGTCTACGAGGCCGATTCGCGCCTGTTCGTTGAGCCCATCACGTCGGGCGCCAGCAAGGACACGCTCGACGTCTACAGCCTCATCGCCCGTCAGTCGGAGCTCGCCCAGACGTACGCCGAGATCGCGACCAGTCCGCCGATACGACGCGCCGTCATCGACTCGCTGCAGCTCAACGCTGCCCAGCAGAACGACATCAGCTTCAACAGCCGGCTGATCCCCGGCACCACCCTGCTGAGCGTCGCGACGCAGTCGACCGACCCGAATCTGGCGCGCGACTACACCAATGCGGTGGCCACGGCGCTCGTCGACTATGTCACCAAGCTCGAGACTCCCTTCGGGCTCAAGTCAGTCTACGACGCAGGCACCCCGAGCCGGCCCGTCTCGCCGAACGTCCCGCTCAACATCGTTCTCGGTGTGATGGTCGGTGCGGCGCTGAGCGTCGGGATGGGGCTGGTCGCCGAACTGCTCAAGACGCGTCGCCCGGCGCGGTTCCGCATGGAGATGCTCGACGAAGAGACATCCGCCTACAGCGCGCCATACTTTCGCCTGCGTCTGCGGCAGGAGGTCAGCCGAGCCAAGCGCTCCGGCGCCGGATTGGCGGTGGCCGTGGTGAACGTCAACCATCGCGGAATGCTCGACGGCCACACCTCACGACTGCGGTCTGATGCACTGCGCCAACTGGCCGGGCTGATCGACGCGCACCTGCGCACCGAGGATATGAGCGCCCGTCTCAACGCGGACGTCTTCGCGCTGCTCTTCCCCGACACCGACGAGGCCTCGGCGATCGGCATGGTCGACGCGCTCCGCTCGCGGATGGCGATGCCGGCACTGGGCGTGGCCGCCGACGGCGAGCCGATCCGCGTGCAGCCGGCCGCCGGTGTGGTCGGCTATCACGGCGAGGCGCTGAGTGACGAGGAGCTGATCGAGCGGGCGCTGCGCGCCCTCCTGGACGCCGAGACGGTGCCCATCGGTAAGACGCAGGCTTTCTCGGCGCTGTCCAGCCAGTCCGGCGCGTGATTCGGTGGCCGACAACCCCGGCGATGAGCACGTCATCATCGCGGCGCGAGGCGGCAGCGCCGTCTTCGCCGGCAAGCTCTTTGCCTGGGGCACGCGTTTCGTCCTGGCCGTCTTCCTGGCCCGCGTCCTGGGAGCCGACGAGTATGGCCTCTACAATCTGGCGCTGACCGTCGCCACGGTCGCCGCCAGCTTCCCGACGCTCGGCCTCGATGCGGCCCTGGTGCGCTACACCGCCGTCTTCGCCGGGCGCAAGGACTCCGGCTCGCTGCTCGGCACTCTGCAGCTGGCGATCGGCGTGCCGGCGCTGCTGAGCATCGCATTTGCGGCCGGGGTCATCGTCCTGGCCGAACCGATCGCAGTCGGGATCATGCATCAGCCGCGCCTTGTCCCGCTGCTCATCATCGTGAGCCTGCTGATCCCGGCGACGGTACTGAATCGTCAGCTGGCGGCGACCCTCCAGGGGTTCAAGCGGATCGAGTACGACGTCGCAGCCGAGCAGTTCGGCCAGCCGCTGGTCCGATTCGCCCTGCTCGCGGTCTTCGCCGTGATCGGGCTGACCGCCGCGTATGCCGTGCTCGCCTCGATGCTCTCGGCACTGGTGGCCAGCGTGCTGCTCGTGTTTATCGTCAACCGGCTCTTTCCGCTGCGCGGCACGAAGATCACACCCAAGCGCGCGCCCGGCCAGCTCATGCGCTTCTCCCTGCCGGTCTTTTTCTCCAACGTCGTCACGACCTTCGGGTCGAACCTGCAGACCCTGTTCCTGGGCGCCATGAGCACGATCGGTGCGGTCGGCGTCTTCGCCGTGGCCAACCAGGTCAACCTGGTTGGATCGATCTTCCAGTCGGCGGTGGTGGCCTCCTCGATGCCACTCTTCGCAGAGTCGCAGGACAAGGGCGACCGACGTGGGCTGGAGCACCTCTACCAGACCACTTCGAAGTGGTCGGTGTCGCTCAACCTGCCCTTCTTCCTGATGGTCATTGCCTTCCCCCAGGCGCTCCTGGCGATCTTCGGTCGGGAATTCGAAGCCGGCCAGGTCGCGCTCATCATCCTGGCCTGGGCGAACCTGGTGAACGCCGCGACGGGAACGTCTGGTGCGGTTCTGGACATGACGGGCCACACCAAGGTCAAGCTGCTGAACTCGAGCGTCGCGGTCGGTCTGGGATTCGGCCTGAGCTTCCTGCTCATCCCGCCGCTGGGGCTGGTCGGCGCCGCCATTGCCGCCTTCGCATCGCAGAGTGCGGTGAACGTCATGCGCCTCGCCGAAGTGGCCCTGCTGGTCAAGGCGTCACCGTACAACCGCACCTACCTTAAGCCGATCGTCGCCGGCTTCGTCGCCTGGCTGGCCGGGATCGTGGTCGGAGGCATCCTGCGTGACGCGGGTCCGGTGGCCGAGCTGCTCGTCGGCCTCACGACGATCTTCGCCGTCTACGGAGTCGTCCTCGTCCTGCTCGGGCTTGATCCAGAGGACCACCTGGTCCTCGACCGGATCAAGGGGCGGCTGCTGCGTCGCGGTCGATCCTCGAGACCGAGCAAGAAGCAGCGGGTGCCGCATCCCGAGGCGAGCAGCCGTGGCTGACGCGGCGCGCCTCGCACCTCGGCACTCCCTGCCCTGGCGCCGGGGGCTGTCGGCTTGGCTGCGAGCCGCGAGCCTCCCTGCGCTGCTGCTGTGCGGCGGCCTCCTGCTCGCGGCGGCGGCCGGAGCTCTCGTCGCCTTCGGCTATCCGGAATTCGCCGTCGCGCTGGCAGTGATGCTGCCGGTCGCTGCCCTCGTGCTGCGCAACCCATTCATGGCGGTGATCCTGTGGGCGCTGATCCTACCGTTCTTCCTGGAGGGGGTATCCGCCGAGGCAGGGCCCGGACTGTGGGCGCTGCATCGCGTCGGCCTGCCGTTGACGCTGGCGCTGGTTGCCGCGTATCACGGGCTTGGCATCCGACGCTCGCCCTTCCGCATCGGCATCATCGACTTCGCGATCCTTGGCTTCCTTGCCCTGGGCGTGGCGAACGTGCTGCTCTACGGCGTGAACACCGAACGTGAGCTCGTCTCGTTCTATGACAAGCTGGCCGTGCCGATCATCCTGTTCTGGCTGGTGCGCGCCATTGGTCCGTCGCGCCGCGATATGCGACTCCTGGTCGTTGTCGGGCTGTTCACGATCGCCGTGCAGGTCACCCTGGGCGTCATGAGCTGGTTCGCGCCCAGCTTGTTGCCGAGCCAATGGCTGGGGCGGGCCGGGGAGCGGACCGTCGGGACGTTTGGCGGTCCGGCACCGTACACCATCACCCTGGTCTTCTTCGCGCTGCTGGCCATCCAGGCGGCGATGCGCGACCGGCCCGGCCTGCGCCGCGTGGTCGTCTTCGGCCTGGTGATCGCGTCCCTGCTGGCGGTCTTCCTGTCGCTTTCCAGGGGCAGTTGGCTGGGAGGGGTGCTGGCGTTCGGGGGATTGGCGATCCTGTATCCGCGCGCCGTGGCGCTCATGGCGGTCACCGGCCTGCTGCTGGTAGGGTCGCTGGCAGCAGGGCCGCTCGGCGACCAGATCGCCTACGCCCAGCAGCGTCTTGATGACCAGGCGACCGTCGAGTCGCGGATCATCACCAACGATGCCGCGACGCGCATGATCCAGGACCGTCCACTTATCGGCTTTGGCTACGGCAACTTCGAGCGCTACGACGAGGAGTACAAGCAGCGGGTCGGCGACATCCCGCTCAAGCTGGGCGGTAGCGCCCATAACACGTACCTCAACCTCGCGGCCGAGATGGGTCTGCCCGCGGTGGTGCTCTACTTCCTCACCCCCCTGGTCCTGCTGATCCGGACCATTCGAGCGCGTCATCGCCTGAAGAGGGGCGACGCTGTCGCCTGGGCCCTCGTCGTTGTGATGTGGCTGGCGCTGGTCGACCAATTCGTGGTCAGCAACTTCCTGGAGATGATCCACGCCTACCTGTGGGGCACCTCGCTGTGGTGGCTGACACTGGGGCTCATGGCCGCCACGCTGCAGGGCGTCGCGGCCGAGCGGCGACCGCGTCACTGGTGGCAGGCATTACAGCCGACGCGGCCATGAACCGGCGAGACGCCGCGGCGGCGCCGACGGTCGACACGCGGCGCGCATCTGTCGCGCCGCCGGTCGACCACGTCTTCGTGGTCGGACTCAGCCGCAGCGGCACGACCCTGCTGCGGAACATCCTGAACCGCCATCCAGAGATTGCCATCTGTGCGGAGAACCACTTCATGGGCCACCTGCTGCCGTCCGAGGGCGTGCGGCACAAGCTGCGCCGTTACGCGCCGCTGACCGACGACCGCAACGTGCGGCGCATGGTCGCGTTCCTGTACGACGGCGGGCTCGAGCACGCGTCGCACTGGCGATCGCCGAGCCGGTTCTGGACTTGGCTGAAGCGGACGGTACCGCGCGACGAGCTCACTCACCGGATCATGACCTCCGACCGATCCGAGCGCGCGATCTTCAGCGCCGTGATGGATGCGTATGCGCAGCGCAAGGGAAAGCGCATCAGCGGCGAGAAGACCCCGGCGCACCTTCGCTTTGTGCCGACCCTGATGGACTGGTATCCCGGCGGTCGGGCCATCCACATGATGCGTGACCCGCGCGCCATCTACGCCTCCGAGGTGCGGCGCCGTCGCCAGGACCCTGGCGGGCTCCCCTACCGCCTGCTCGACCACCTCGGGCCGGTACTGGATGCCTTCGTCCTGGTCGAGACGACCATCTCCTGGGCCGAGGGCGCCCGCCGCTGGCGACGCTATCGGCGCGACCTTCCGACGCGCTACCGCCTCCTGCGCTTCGAGGATCTCGTCAGTGAGCCGCAGCGGGAGATCGCGGCGCTTTGCGACTTTCTGGGCGTGGCGTTCGACCCGCAGATGCTGCAGCAGCACGTCGTCAGCATGGGGTCCCGGCTCGGCGAGCAGGGGATCGATGCGGGGGCCGCTGACCGCTGGCGCGGGACGCTGCCGCGCTGGGTTGACGGCTGGTTCCGTGCCGTGCTGGGCCGTGACCTGGCGGCGCTCGGCTATCGCCGGGGGCCGGCGTGAGCGGCAAGGATCCGTCGCGCCTCGAGCCACTCGAGACCGTGCTGCGCCTCTTCGAGGCGCTGGACGACGCCGGAATTCACCACTGCCACTGGAAGAGCAGCGCCGGCATTCCAGAAGCGCTCGCCGGCCGCAGTGACCTCGACCTGCTCGTCGACCGCGGTCAGTCGGCGCGCTTCGCCGCGTGCGTCGGCTCTCTCGGTTTCAAGCGCTTCATCTCGCATTCGTCGCGCCAGCTGCCCGGGGTGGAGGACTGGCTGGGCCTCGACCTGCCGACGCGACGGCTCATCCACCTGCATGTCTACTACGAGCTCGTCCTCGGCGAGGAGTTGGTCAAGAACCACCGTCTGCCGGTCGAGGAGGTGCTGCTCTCGAATACCGTCGTGCAGCACGGAATTCGCGTGCCACGGCCGGAGCTGGAGCTGGCGATCCTGGCCGTTCGTGCCCTGCTCAAGTACCGCGAGGACGCATTCGTCCGGGATGCGCTGCCGTTCGGGCATCGAGGCGGTCTTCCCAAGGCGATCGTCGACGAGGTGCACGAGCTGCTCGGCCGCACGACCGCGGCCGCAGTCAGCGACGTCGTCGACCGGCACCTGCCGATGCTGCCGACGCCGGTGATCACGGGCTTCCTCGAGGTTGCGGCCAGCGGGCGTCGCGATCCCCGTCGCCTGCGCCGGTTGCGCCGCCAGCTCGAGCGGGCACTGCTGCCGTACAGGCGCCGCGGCGAGCTGGCGCTGCTGCCGGTGCGCGCCGGTGCGGCCGTCAGCCGGTCACGTTTCGCCCGGTCGGCGCGGCACCTCGACGAACGGGTGCGCCATCGTCCCTCGGGCCGGCGCAAGCGACCGGCAGCCGGAGGCAGGGCGATCGCGGTGATCGGCATCGACGGCGCCGGGAAATCGACGGTCATCGACCAGCTCGTCGAGACCTTCGGCTGGCGAATCAACGTCACCACCCTCTACCTCGGCTCCGCGCGGCCCGGGCTGCTGACCGCTGCCTCGCAGGCCACCGCCCGCGGCACGCGGCGCCTCGGCGGCTGGTTGGAACGTAGGCTCGGTACCCGCAGCCCGGTGGTCGCTCTGGCGGGCCGCGTGGCCGAGGTGTCGACTGGGGTGCGGGCCGTGGCGGAGGCGCGTGATCGTGCCCGACGGGTCACCCACGGCCGCCGTCTTGCCGCCGCCGGCTGGCTGGTGTTCTTCGATCGGTATCCGATGCCGGCGCTGCGGGTCGGGGAGCGCTCCATGGACGCTTCGCGGCTACCAGGCGGAGCGGCCGCGGGATGGCTCGCTCGGCGCCTCGCCCAGCGCGAGCGAGCCATCTATCGGGCCATTCCGGTGCCGGAGACGCTGGTCGTGCTGCGACTGGACGCGCTGACGGCGCGATCGCGCAAGCCTGCCGCACCGCAAGCCCTCGACGCGAAGGCGCAGGCGCTCGAGGCACTCGGAGATGGCGACGCGACGATGGTCGTCATCGATGCCGCCGCGCCACTCGAGAACGTTCTCCGCCAAGTGACGCGCGTGGTCTGGGACCGGCTGTAACCATGATCGTTGAGCTGCTTGGGCCACCCGGGGCCGGCAAGAGTGCCTTGCTGCCGGCCGCGATCGACGCCGTCGGACGCTGGTCGGGGCGTCCGTGCCGATCGGCGAGCGACGCGGTCGATGACCAACTCCGCCGCTCGCCGGCAGGCCGTCTGCTCGCACCGCTGTTCGGAGGGCGGCCGCGTCGCCTGAGGGCGTTGCTCGTCGACCTGCCGTACGGCGTCGGCTTCATGGTCTCGCGGCCGCGTCCGGCGTTGGCGGCCATCCGCGCCATCCTTCGGGCGCCGGTCGGCTGGGGCCACCGCTGGACACTCCTGATGCGCTGGGGTGGGGTGGCGGCTCGCCAGCGGTTTCTGCGCGGACGCCTTGGCGACGAGATCGCAGTGTTCGACGAGGGCCTCTACCACCGCTCGGTGAACCTGTTCGCCTGGCGACGCGGCGATCCGCGACGTTTGGCCGCGCGACGGGCCGAGCTGCGCGGCTACCTTCGCGCCGTTCCCGCGCCGGACGTCGCGATCTTCGTCGATGCACCCGATGGCGTCACCGGTGCCCGGCTTGCGTCGCGGGGCCTGCCGCTGCGCTTGCGCGGGCACCCCCCGAGGCGGGTCGCGGCATTCCTGCTTGCGGCGGGCGAGATCGCGCGGACGGTGCCGGAGGAGACCGGCGATCTCGCTCGCTGGGTGCGCGTCGAGAACGTCTCGACGCTCGACGACGCTGCCCGCCAGCTCGATGCGGGCCTGCACCAGCTCGGCCATGCCCCTCGCGCGGCTCCGAGCGGCGGCTGGCCGGTCGCAGCCGTTCATCGGTTCCCACCCATCCGTCGGGTGGATCGATGGTGGCGCAACCGGCCACGATCGCTCGCCACCGGTCAGCGCCGCGTCGTCGAGGACGTGTCGGCCGCCCTGGGTGTCGGGCACATCCGCGCGGCTCGCTCGGTCGGCGCGGGGCGCAGCTGGAACGTCGTGATGGAGACGGATCGCGGCCGCCTGGTCATGAAGCGCTACAAGCCGTCCGTGGAGGACGCCGCTGTTGCCAGCGAGCACTGGGTGCTGCAGCGCCTTGCCGAACTGGCCCTCCCCACTCCACGGCTGGTGGCCGGACCCGACGGGGCGACGATCGTGCGCCGAGCGGACCGCGCCTTCGCGTTATTCGACCACATCGACGGCCACCTGCCTATGCACGAGCTGGTCACCGTGCCGGCCGAGCGGCGTCGGCTGGCGCGTGGCGCCGGCTCGCTGCTGGCGATCCTTCACGAGGCACTCGCCAACGTTCCGCCGGCGGCCTACCCGTCCACCGGCCTCGGGCCGGACGGTTCGCGGCAGTTGCCATCGGCCGGACAGTCTGATCAGCTGCGACGTGCAGCAGCCGCCCTGTCGGCGTCGCCGCGAGCGACGGCGACGTTCGCCGAGCGTCTCTGCCGGCTCGACGCGCAGCTCGCCGGCAGCTCGCTGCGGACGACGCTGGTGCATGGCGACTACGGACCCTACAACCTGCTGCTGCGCTCGGGCAGGCCGCTCGTGGTGATCGACTTCGAGCTCGCCAGGCTGGACTGGCGGCTGCTCGACGTGGTGACTGCCGCCCCACGCTTCTCGGTCGCCCGGACGGGGTTCTCCGCCGACCGCTTCGCGGCCTTCCTCGCCGGATACCTCGAGCTCGCGCCGGAGATGCGGGGGGAGCTTGCGCTTGCCCCCGTCCTGCTCGAGCTGCTGAGCCTGCGGCGCGCGGCGATCCTGCTCGGCCGCGACGCGCAACAGCCCGACCGGGCCCTTGTCCGCCAAGCCGCCGAGCGGCTCGTGGCCGCACGCGCCCTGGCCGACGGCAGCCACCCCCTCATCGGCCCCTTTTCGCGGGCTGCCCAATGAGCGCGGACGGTCCGATCTTCATCGGCGGGACCGATCGGGCCGGAAAGACGCTGCTCTCGGCCGTCCTGGCCTCGCACCCGCGGATCAGCATCCCGGCGGTCGGCTCGAACATGTGGACGCTTTTCTACGAACGATTCGGTGACCTGGCCGATGCGCGCAACTTCGAGCGCTGCCTGTCGGCTCTCTTAGGCTACAAGCACGTCAGCTTCCTGACGCCAGATACGGCGCGTCTGCGACGCGACTTTGCCGAGGGTGCGCCGACCTATGCCCGGCTCTTCGCGCTCATCCAGCAACAGAGCGCCGATCGCGCCGGCAAGCCGCGCTGGGGAGACCAGACCGGGCTCATCGAGGGCTACGCCGACCACGTCCTGGCGGCCTACCCCGATGCGGTCATGCTCCACATGCTGCGCGACCCGCGGGATCGCTATGACGCCTCGTTGACCATGTGGCCCGAGGGGCGACTGCGCGTCGGCGGCGCGGTGGCGCGCTGGCTGTACTCGGCGCGGCACGCACGTTGCAACCAGCACCGTCACGCCGGGCGCTATCGCATCGTCCGCTACGAGGACCTCGTCGCGAACCCCGCAGGAGTGGTGGCCGAGATCTGCACCTTCCTAGGCGAGGTGTTCGTCCCCGAGATGCTCGAGATGACGGGCATGCCGACCTACCGCGACAAGCTCGCAGCCGGTTCACCTGGTGGTCCGCTGATCTCGACGGCACACGTGGGGCGCCATCGGGGCCGCGTCCCGGCACATGAGCTCGCCTTTCTGGAGGGCCGCGCCGGCGCCGTGATGCGGTCATTCGGCTACGAGCCCAGCGGCGTCGCGCTGCGAGGCGTCGACCGGCTGCGCTACGTAGTCGCGGACCTGCCGCTCAACCTGGCGCGCATGGCGAGCTGGCAGGCACGCCAGGCCGCGGCGCATCGGCTGCCACGCATTGCCGGCAGGACGCCACCGGCGCATCACCTGCTGACCGATGCCAGTTGATCGCGGCCCCGTCTTCATCGGCGGGTTGGACCGCAGCGGCAAGACGCCGCTGCGCCGGATCCTGGAGTCATCGTCCGAGATCGCCTTCTCGCGGCGAACATACCTGTGGACGCATTTCCTCGGGCGTTACGGCGACCTTGCGGAGGACGCACCTCGCGCACGCTGCTTTGCGGAGCTGCGGCGCTATCGCCGCTTGGCCGAGCTGGGCGTGGACCTCGCGGTCGTGGAGCGCGAGCTGGAGGCGGGTCCGCGCACCTACGCGCGGCTCTTCGGGCTCATCGGCACGCAGGCCGCGCTGGCGGCAGGCAAGCCACGCTGGGGAGAGCAGGAGGGGGGCGTCGAGGATCGCCTGCAGGACCTCCTGAGGGCGTTCCCCGAAGCGCGGGTGGTGCATATGCTCCGCGATCCCCGCGACCGGCACCTTGTGGTGGCCGCCGATGGTCGTCGACCAGGCCTGTTGGGAATCTCGGTCAGCCGCTGGCGGGCCAACGCGCGGCGCGCACTCACCAATGCCGCCGGCCATCCGGATGCGTACCTCGTCGTACGCTTCGAGGACCTGGCGGCTGCGCCGCGCGAGACGGTGGAGCGCATCGGTCGGTTCATCGGCGAGCCGGCGTCGGAGCAGCTGACCGCCGCGGCGGTTGATTGGGCGGCTGCCCCCGGGGCCGGCTACCAGATGGCCGCGGTGGGCGGATGGGAAGCCACCATGGCGCCTACGGAGCTTGCCTTCGTCGATGCGCATCTGGCTGCGGAGCTCGCCGCCATCGGCTATCCACTGGCGCGGCGCCCGCTGTCGCCGGGGCAACGGCTGGCCTACGTTGGCATGACCTGGCCGTTCAACAGCGCATCGCCGATCGTGGCGCGGGCCGTGGCCACCGTCGCTCGCCTGCGTGGCGGCTCCGGGCAGGGGAGCAAGGTCCAGCTCGACGAGGCGCCGGCATGAGCCACACATCGGCCGGTCCGGTCTTCATCGGAGGGCTCGACCGCAGTGGGACGAGCCTGATCTACGCACTGCTCGCCTCGCATCCGCGGATCGCGATGGTGCGCCGCACGAACTGGTGGCCCTACTTCCACGGCCGCTACGGTGACCTCGCCGATGATGCGAACCTGGACCGGCTGCTTGGGGTGATGCGTCGTTACCGGCGCCATCAGAAGCTTGCGCCCGATTTCGACGCGCTGCGTGCCTCGTTCCGGGACGGACCGGCGACATACGGGCGCCTCTTCGGACTGCTCGCGGGGCAGCATGCCCATCGGCTGGGCAAGCCGCGCTGGGGCGACAAGTCGTTGCACACCGAGCGCTACGCCGACACGGTGATGCGAGAGTTCCCGGAGGCCCGCATCATCCACATGCTGCGTGATCCCCGCGACCGCTATGCGTCGGTGCTCAAGCGCTGGAAGCACGTGCGCGGCGGGGTGGGCGGCGCCACCGCCGCCTGGCTCGGCTCGGTCGAGCTCGCCGAGCGCAACCTGGCGCATCACCCCGGCCGCTACCTGGTCCTTCGTTACGAAGACCTCGCCGCCGACCCGGAAGGCCAGCTGCGCCGTGTCGGGGACTTCATCGGCGAGCCGTACGACCAGGCCATGCTGGGCATGCAGGGAGCCGACGACTTCCGCTCGAGCGGTGGCAATAGTTCGTATGGCGGCTTCGAGGCGGGAACCATCTCGACGCGATCGATCGGCCGCTTCCGCGAGACGCTTCCGGCAAGCGACGTGGCATTTATCCAGTCGCAGACGCGCCGTTTGATGCGCGCGCACGGCTATGAGCCCGTCGACGCGTCCCTCGAGGGGGGAGCGCGGCTGCGTTACCTCGCCCGCGACTGGCCCGTCAGCTTCGGGAAGATGCAGGCCTGGCGCATCCGGGAGCGCCTTCGGGATCTCGTCGGCCGCTCGCCCAGCACCGCCACGCTCGAGGATGCGGACGGCGAGGGAGCCTAGGCACCGAACGAATAGCCATCGAGGCCGTTGGTCTCGGCGATGCGCGCGTCGATGCGCGCGCGCTGCTCGGCGGACCAGTCGACCGAGTGGCGGGTGCGCGATGGCGAGTCGTACAGCACGCCGGCGCAGGCGTCCAGGTACTCGGCCGACGGTTCGGCGCCCAGGAAGCGGACGACTGCGGCCAGCGAACTGCGCGGATCGGTGACCAGCTGCTCGTGCCGGACGTGGTGCACCGCCTCGGGGCCGATCCGTTCCAGCAGCCGCTCGATGAGCTCCCAGTTCTGGAAGTAGCGCTCGAAGGCGCTTTCGAAGCTGCGGCCGCTGCGCAGCATCATGGTCGCGATGTTGTCGTACGGGTTGCGGGCGACGTGCACGAAGCGCAGATCCAGGCCGCGCATGACACTGCGCAGGCGATCGAGCAGGAGCGGATCCTCGGACAGCGCGCGGACCGTGCCACCGGCGTTGCTGTCGCCGACGATGCGCATGTCGGTGGTGCGCCCCTGCCACTGGCCAGGGACCTCGTAGCTGTAGATCTTGCCGCTGCGGCCACGCTTCTGCCGCTGCCGGTGGGCCTGGTCGCGGGCGACCTGTACGGACAGCCACAGCACCTGGTCCCGGCGGAAGCCGGCGGCGACGTACTTCAACGCATCGAGCTCGTCGGAAAGCGCGATCTCGGGATGCGCGTCAAGCAGCGCGCCGAGGATGCTGTGCCCACTCCGAGCGTGGCCCAGGAAGAGGCAATACGTCGAGACCGAGGCCAGCAGCTGCGGGTCGCGGCGCGTTGCGAGGCTCGAGCGGACGTAGCGATAGGCCGAGTGCAGCGTGCTGCCACGTACGGCGCTGCGCAGGCGCGCAAAGGGACGGTCGTCACCGATCGGGAGCTCTCCGGGCACGCCGTGAGTCTAGCTGAAAAGCCGTTGACAGCGGTCCACAGTAGACCTGCAGGATGTGCACCACGCTCTCGACAGACCGGTACTTATGGCGCAAGATGCCCCCCGATAGTCCCGCAATCATCCGAATAGGGGAGACCATGCGCCTTCGTGCCCTCGCGGCGCTCATCGTCGCTGTCCTGCTTGCCGTTGCCAGCCCGCTCATGGTGGGTGCCATGACCGGAGCGAGGACCCATGGCCCGGCCAAGGGTGAACTGCGCCTGGTGCGCATCATAAAAGCGGGCGACATCGACCTGCTGCGGCCGAACGGCCTGGCGTATTCGCCGGAGACGCAGAGCCTGATCATCAGCGGGACGGCGACCGACCGATCGTCAGTGCTGCGCTCCATCACACTGCTCGAAAAGCCTCTGGCCGAGCTGCCGCTACCGGCTGGCGTGCCGTCCTCGCCGAACGTTGCCTACGACCCGCTCACCGACCAGCTGGTCAGCGCCGCATCGACGTCCGCGCTGTTCAATGTCCCGGTCGTGGCCGGCAACCTCACTTCCGGGGCCCGAGGGTCGGCTGCATCGGTGCAGGGTGGATCAACGGCTGAACGTGCTGCTGGCGTTGCCGTCAACGCGGCCGGCGAGAAGCTCGTTCTCGACACGGCCGGCAACGTGTCGGTCGTCTCGGCTGGCAAGGGCGCTGCGCGTGTGACGCGCAACCTGTCCTTGGCCTCCGCCGGCGAGGAGCTGCGCGGACTGGCGACTGCGCCGAACGGGCACCTGTTCAGCATCGGGGTTGCGACGAGGACGCTTTACGAGTTCACGTCGGCCGGCAGCCTGCTGGTGGAGCGCGACCTCAACGAGCTCAACGTCCGCTCCCCGCAGGGTCTGGTCGTGGCTCCCACCGCCGACACCAATGATGCGCCCTCCCTGACCAGCCTCTACCTGGCCGATGCCGGCGATGCCGATGGGTTGGGCGCGGGCATCCTGGAGATCGCCTTCAGCGAGCCGGTGCTGTCCCAGGCTGCACTGCTCGCGCCGCAGGGCTCGGTCACGCTGGTCAAGACCGTCAACACCGGGGCCGGCAGCACGCTCAACCCGGACAGCCCGGATCCCTCCGGCCTGGCCTACATCAACGACCCCAATGTCCCAGCCGCACGGCGGGGGCTCGTCATCGCCGACGGC
>JBBRXE010000032.1:0-14568 GCA_038248695.1 Candidatus Limnocylindria bacterium
CGCGCCATCGCGCAGCAGCTCCGCCCGGTCGGTGCGCTCCCACGGCAGGTCAAGGTCCGGGCGGCCGAAGTGGCCGTACGCGGCGGTCTGCCGATAGATCGGCCGCCGCAGGTCGAGCGCCTCGATGATCGCCCCCGGACGAAGGTCGAAGTAGCGGCCGATGAGCTCGACGATGAGCTCTTCGGAAACCGCGGCGGTGCCGAACGTATCGATGTTGACGGCCAGCGGATGCGCGACGCCAATGGCATACGCCACCTGCAGCTCGAAGCGCCGCGCCAGGCCGGCGGCGACGACGTTCTTGGCGACGTAGCGGGCCATGTACGCGCCGGATCGGTCAACCTTGGTCGGGTCCTTGCCGGAGAAGCTTCCCCCACCGTGCCTGCCCATGCCGCCGTAGGTGTCGACGATGATCTTGCGGCCGGACAGCCCGGAGTCACCCATCGGCCCACCGATGACGAATCTGCCGGTCGGGTTGACGAGATAGCGCGTGCGCTCATCGAGCAGCTCTTCCGGGACGGCCTGCGCAATGACCGATTCGCGGACCGCATCGGTCAGGTCGCCGCTTGACACATCGGGGTCGTGCTGCGTGCTGACGACGACGGTGTGCACCCGCCGCGGATTCCAGTCGGCGTCGTACTCGACGGTGACCTGGCTCTTGCCGTCCGGACGCAGGAAGGGCAGCGTGCCGTCCTTGCGCACCGCAGCCAGGCGCTGGCAGATCCGATGCGCCAGCTGGATGGGCGCCGGCATGAGCTCATGCGTCTCGTCGGTGGCGAAGCCGAACATCATGCCCTGGTCGCCGGCACCCAGCTCGGTCGGCTCCAGGCCCGCGCGCGACTCGAGGGCATCGTCCACGCCCTGCGCGATGTCCGGCGACTGCTCCTTGAGCGCGGTGATGGCGCCGCAGGTCTCGTAGTCGAAGCCGAGGCTCGAATCGTCGTAGCCGATCTGTCTCACGGTCTCGCGCACCACGCTCTGCACGTCGACGTAATGCGTGGTCGTCAGCTCGCCGATGACGAAGACGAGGCCGGTGGTGGCAGCCACCTCCACGGCCGAGCGGGCGTTGCGATCGTGGGTCAGCACCTCGTCGAGGACGGCATCGGCCACGGCGTCGCACAGCTTGTCGGGGTGGCCCTCGGTCACCGACTCCGAGGTGAACAGGATTCGCAGGTCAGGGTTCGCCATGGCTACGTGCCGGACTCCCACGACTCGGAATAGGCCTTCTGCTCGGGCGTCATCCCGGCCAGATCGATGCCCATCGAGGCGAGCTTCAGGCGCGCCACCTCGCGGTCGATATCGTCAGGGATGCCATAGACGCGCGGCTCAAGCTCGTCGAGGTGCGAACGCATCCACTCCAGGCCGAGCGCCTGGTTGGCAAAGCTCATATCCATCACCAGCGAGGGGTGGCCCTCGGCCGCACCCAGATTCACCAGCCGGCCATCGGCCAGCAGGTAGATGCGCCGCCCGTCTTCCATGGTGTACTCGGTGGTGAACGGTCGCACCTCGCGCTTGCCGACGGACTGCGCCTCCAACGCGACGAGCTCGAACTCGTCGTTGAAGTGGCCGGCGTTGGCCAGGATCGACCCGTCGCGCATCAGCGGGAAGTGGTGAACGCCGAAGACGTTCAGGTTGCCCGTGGCGCAGATGAAGATCTCGCCCTCCTCCGCGGCGGCATCGGCATTCATCACCCGAAATCCGTCCATCGCCGACTCGAGCGCGCGAATCGGGTCGACTTCGACGACGATCACATTGGCCCCCATCCCGTCCGCCCGCGTGGCAATCCCTCGTCCGACCCAGCCGTAGCCGCCGATGACCACCGTCTTGCCGGCGAACAGCACGTTGGTGGCGCGCAGGATGCCGTCGATGGCGCTCTGCCCGGTGCCGTATCGGTTATCGAACAGGTGCTTGGTGAGCGCCTCGTTGACGGCCACGATCGGGTAGCGCAGCTTGCCTGCGGCCGACATGGCGTTCATGCGGATGACGCCGGTGGTGGTCTCCTCGGTCCCGCCCAGCACCCCGGAGAGCAGGTCCGTGCGCTGCGTGTGCAGCGCCGTGACGAGGTCCGCGCCGTCGTCCATGGTGATATGCGGCGCGTGATCCAGCGCCGCGCCGATGTGGGCGTAGTACGACTCGCGACCCTCACCCTTGATGGCATAGGTCGGGATGCCGTAGCGCGCAACCAACGCGGCGGCCACGTCATCCTGGGTCGAGAGCGGATTCGACGAGCAGAGGACCGCATCGGCTCCTCCGGCCGCAAGGGTGCGCATCAGGTTCGCCGTCTCGGAGGTCACGTGCAGGCAGGCACTGATGCGCCAACCGTCGAAGGGCCGCTCGTTGGCGAACCGCTCGCGGATGTCGGCCAGCACCGGCATCTGCCGGTCTGCCCATTCGACCTTCAGCACTCCGGCGTCGGCCAGGCCGATGTCGCGGATATCGCCAGTGATCACCGGTTGTCGCGTGGCCACGTCAGTCGGATTGCCTCTCGCAGCGGTCGCATAAGCCCCCATCCCCCGGAGCGACGGCGACCGAGCCGCTCCACGATTTCGCAATGCGTACGGTAGCCGAGCCGAGCGTACGCCGCGATCGCCGGCGCGTTGTCGGCGTGCACGTTGAGGGCGACATCGCCCGTCCGGTCGAGCAGCTCGGCGGTGACCGCCGAGGTCACCACCTTGGCAAAGTCGTGGCCACGGAAGTCGGTATGCGTCATGACGTTGCCCACGACGCCGATCCCCTCACGCGGGTTGATGACGTGGGTGCCCGCCGCGCTGACCAGGCGATCGCGCACGCGGACGCCGTAGTAGATGCCGTCCTCGACCACAGAGATCGGGAAGCCGGTGCGGAAACCGAGTTGGTAGATCCTGTTCAGGTCCTCGATGTCACCGGGCCCCAGCCGCGTCGCCGGTCCAGCAAACGGCCGGAACGTGTCGCGGTCGACGACCATGCGCAGCATGGCCAGCGGCGCCTCGAGCTGGTACAGCTCGCCCAGCACCGGCTGGTGCTCGCCGCTTGCCTGGAAATAGGCGTCGCGCGGCTTGATGACACTGGCCAGCACCTCGCGCACGCCGTCGAGATCGCCCATCACGAAGAGCGGCTGCGGGACGATGCCCTCGTGGTGCATCGCCAGGGCAATGGGACGGCCGTCGGCCGCATACGCCATGCCCCACGTCATGCGACGACGGCCCGACGAGTCGAGGTCGCCGAGCGCGTAGGCGGCGTACCGTCGATCGGTCCGCAGGAAGCTCGCGATCTCGTCGCGGTCGCTGACCTCGCGCGCCCGCAGGTCGAGCTGTTGCGCCACCGCCATCGGTCTGCCGCCCGCTCAGTAAGTGAGCAGGGTGTGGATCTGGAATTCGCCCAGCTGGTCACGCCCGTGGAGTGCCGTGAGCTCGACCATGAACGACAGCCCCGCGATCTCGCCGCCGAGCCGCCGCACCAGCTCGATGGTGCCCATCACCGTGCCTCCGGTGGCCAACAGGTCGTCGACGATCAGCACCCGCTGCCCGGACGTGATGGCGTCGCGATGGATTTCGAGGGTCGCCGTGCCGTACTCGAGCGCGTATTCGACCTCGAGCGTCTCGGCGGGCAGCTTCCCGAGCTTGCGCACCGGGACGAAACCCGCCTTCAACTTGTACGCCAGCGGCGCGCTGAAGATGAAGCCACGCGACTCCATGCCGACCACCAGGTCGACGCTGCCCGGCTCGACCTGGTCAGCCATGAGATCGATCACCTCGGCGAAGGCAGCGGCATCCTTCAGCAGCGTGGTGATGTCGTAGAACAGGATCCCGGGCTTCGGAAAGTCCGGGACTTCGCGGATCTTCGCGCGCAGGTCGTCCATGGTGCTGGTCGTCACGGGGTGGGCACTCCAGCCATCTCATTGGCAATTCGACACTTGAGTCTAGACCGATGCAGTGGCGCCCGTCCATGTTTCGCCAGGTCGGTTAGGGCCGCGATGGCTAGGCCGATCCCTCGCGGGCCAGGCGCCGCAGCACGGTCTGCAGCACCCCTCCGTTGCGGTAGTACTCGACGTCGATCGCGCCGTCGAGCCGGGCGATGACGCGGAACGACCGCTCGGCACCGTCTTCGGATCGGGCGGCGACCGTCACCTCCTGGTGGGGCTGCAGGCCGTCGCCCAGGCCGCGGATGGTGAACGCCTCACGGCCGGTCAGACCCAGCGACGACGCACTCTCGCCGGGCAGGTACTGCAGAGGCAGGACGCCCATGCCGACCAGGTTCGACCGATGAATACGCTCGTACGACTCGGCGATCACGGCTCGCACGCCCTGCAGGTAGGGTCCCTTGGCCGCCCAGTCGCGCGATGAGCCAGAGCCGTACTCCTTGCCCGCCAGGATGACCAGGGCCGTGCCCTCGTGGGCGTAGCGCATGGCTGCGTCGAAGATCGACATGCGCTCACCCGTCGGCAGGTGCTCGGTCCAGTTGCCCTCGGCATCCGGCGTCAGCGCGTTGCGCAATCGGATGTTGGCGAACGTGCCACGCATCATCACCTCGTGGTGCCCGCGTCGCGAGCCGTACGAGTTGAAACTGCGTGGTTCGACGCCGTGCTCGGTCAGCCACAGGCCCGCCGGCGAGGTGCGCGGAATGGCCCCTGCGGGGCTGATGTGATCGGTCGTCACCGAGTCGCCGAGCATGGCGAGCACCCGTGCGTCGACCACATCGGCCACCGGTTGCGGTTCGGGTGACAACCCCTCGAAGAACGGGGGCAGCGCAACGTAGGTCGAGTCCGCGTTCCAGGCGTAGCGATCGCCCGGAGGAACCGGTAGCGCACGCCATCGGTCGTCACCATCGAAGACGCTGGCATAGTTGCGCACGAAGATTTCGGAGCTGACGCGCTCCTCGATGACCCGCGCCACCTCGGCGGGCGACGGCCAGACATCGGCCAGGTAGACGGGTTGTCCGTCCGAGCCGACACCCAGGGGCTCCGTCGTGAGATCGATGTCGATGCGTCCCGCCAGCGCGAAGGCCACGACGAGTGGCGGCGAGGTCAGGTAGCTCGCCCGGGTGTGCGGGTGAATCCGTCCCTCGAAATTGCGATTCCCCGAGAGCACCGAGACGGCCGTCAGCTCGTTGGCCTCGATCGCCTCGGCGATCGGCTCGGCCAACGGCCCGGAGTTCCCGATGCAGGTCGTGCAGCCGTAACCGACCAGGTTGAAGCCGAGCGCGTTCAACGGATCGGTCAGACCGGCGGCGTCCAGGTAGTCGGTCACGGCACGCGATCCGGGCGCCAGCGAGGTCTTGACATACGGAGCCACGCGCAGCCCGCGCTGGACCGCCTTCTGGGCGAGCAGGCCGGCGGCGACCATCACGTTGGGATTGCTTGTATTGGTGCACGACGTGATCGCGGCGATGACGACCGATCCGCTGCGCAGCTTCAGCGTCTCGCCGTCGAGCTCAGCCTCTGCGGCACGGTAGTGCGCGTTGGGCGACACGGGACCGGGCTCGACTCGTGGTGCGCTCACCGCGTGGTTGCCGTCCTTGCCGTCCTTGGTCCAGCCTGGCGGATCGCTGGCGGGGAATGAGTCCTCGGACGCTTCCTGCACCTCGTCCATTGGTCGCGGCGCCGCCGCAGGGTGCACTGCGCCGCCCTCGTCGTGGGTGTGCAGGCCGTTCGGGAAGAGGCCGCGGAAGCTCTCGCGCAGATCGGTCAGCGCCACGCGGTCCTGCGGACGTTTCGGGCCCGCCACCGACGGCCGGATCTCGGCGAGATTCATGCTCAACGACTCGCTGAAGGCTGGGTCCGGGGTGGCATCAGTGCGGAACAGGCCCTGCGCCCTGGTGTAGGCCTCGACCCGGGCGACGACATCGGCCGGGCGGCCGGTCATCCGCAGGTAGCGCAGTGTCTCCGCGTCGACCGGGAACAGGGTGGCGGTCGCACCGAACTCCGGCGACATGTTCGAGATCGTGGCGCGATCGGCCAGGCCGAGCTTCGACAGGCCCGGGCCGTGGAACTCGACGAACTTGCCGACCACGCCGTGCGCTCGAAGCATCTCGGTCACGTACAGGACGAGGTCGGTGGCGGTGGAACCGGACGGCATCTCGCCGTCGAGGCGGAAGCCGACCACGATCGGCATCGGCTGATACAGCGGCTGGCCCAGCAGCGCCGCCTCAGCTTCGATGCCCCCCACGCCCCAGCCGACGACGCCGAGGCCGTTGACCATGGTGGTGTGCGAATCGGTCCCGACCAGTGTATCGGGGAAGGCGTACTCGACCCCGTCGTCGCCGATGCGCGTGGCCACCACCGAGGCGAGGTACTCGAGGTTGACCTGGTGCACGATGCCGGTTCCCGGCGGCACGACGCGGAAGTCGCGGAACGCCTGCTGTGCCCAGCGGAGCAGGGCGTAGCGCTCGCCGTTGCGCTCATACTCGCGCTCCACGTTGATGGCAAACGCGGCGTTCGAACCGAACATGTCGACCTGCACGCTGTGGTCGATCACCAGGTCGGCCGGCACGAGCGGGTTGATGCGCGACGGGTCGCCCCCCATCTCAGCCACGGCGTCGCGCATGGCAGCCAGGTCGACGACGCACGGCACGCCGGTGAAGTCCTGCAGGATGACCCGCGACGGCATGAACGGCAGCTCGTATTCGGCCGTGACGGCCGGATCCCATGTGGCCAGTGCGTGGACATCGTTGGCGGTGACGAGCCCGTCGCCGATGGCGGCGTGGCGCAGCATGTTCTCGAGGAGGACCTTGACGGTGTACGGCAGGCGTTCGAGGTCGGCTCCGGTGCGGTCCAGACGGTAGTAGCCGTAGTCGCGACCACCAACCCGCAGCGTGTCGCGGGCATCGGCCAGATCAGGGGTGGGACGGCTGGTCACGGGAAAGCGCCTCCTTCGTCATCCACGCGCAATGCGCGGATCTGCGGTAGGTCGGCGCCGGACGGGTGCGCCCGTCCCGGGTCGGAATCAGATGCAAGTATACGCCCCCCTTGACCGATGCGGCAGCTGATGCTATTTTGGTCCTTACCTAATTAGGCGACTACCGAGATCACATGGGCAATGTCTATCGCGTCCTCGCCGACCCGACCCGTCGCCAGATCCTGGCGCTGCTTCGTCACCGCGACATGCCGGCGGGCGAGATCGCCGCACAGTTCGCGCAATCGTGGCCGACCATCTCGGGTCACCTGCGCCTGCTGAAGGAGGCCGACCTGCTGCAGGCCGACCGAATCGGCTCGACCATCACCTACCACCTCAATGTCAGCGTGCTTGAGGAGGCCGTGCTCAGCCTCATGCGCGCCTTCAAGATCGGATCGGAGGCAAACGAGTGAACCTGCGTCCGTTTCTCATCACCGCCGGCGTGGTCGTGCTCCTCATGCTGGGGATCAGCGCCTGGGCGTGGCCGCAGATCCCCGACGGCGCGCAGGTGCCCATCCACTGGGGCATCGACGGCCAGGCCAACGGCTGGGCCGCCAAGCCGCTCGCCCTGCTCGGCGTGCCGCTGCTGACAGCCGGCATTGCGCTGGTGCTCGCCTTCGCGCCGCGTTTCGACCCGCGATACGGCAACGTGCAGCGGTCCGCCACCGCCTACTGGGCGATCGCCTTCGGAGTGCTGGCCCTGCTGGCCGTCGTGCACGTGGCAGCCACCCTCGTCGCCACCGGTCGCTCGGTGAACATCGGCATGGTCGTGAGCGTGGCCGTTGGCGCCCTGTTCGTGCTCGGGGGCAACTTCCTGGGAAAGACGCGCAGCAGCTGGATCTTCGGCATCCGGACGCCATGGACACTCAGCAGCGAGCGATCGTGGACGCGAACGCATCGGCTGGGTGGCTATCTGTTCATGCTGGTTGGAGCAGCCACCATCATCGCCGCCCTCGTTGCACCTCAGGGCATCACAGCGATCGTGCTGCTCGGCGGTACGGGGGCGGTCGTCGTCACCGTTGCGATCTACTCGTATCTCGTCTGGCGCGTCGACCCCGACCGAGAGCAAACAGGAGGTGCGCACTGACCCTCGAAGAGGCGCAGCGTGATGATCCTCCTCCCGCGTACTCCGGGCGCATTCACTGCAGACCGTGAGTGCGCATTCGGCACTGCTGGCACTCACACGTGATTGAGTCCCCGCCAAAGGCGCGGCGTCTCGCCCGATCTCATCCGCGTGCGAATGTCCCCGGACCTCGCGGCGATTCCACATTCTTTCAGGAATCGCGGAGTCTGTGCCCGAGACCTAGCTCGGGTCCTGGCGGGTGATCGCGTAGGTCACCAGGTCGTGCCAGCCACCATGGCGCCATTGCGAGCCGCGCTGCACGCCTTCGCGTACGAAGCCCGCCTTCTCCAGCGCGCGCTGCTCGGCCAGGTTCTCGACGTCGGTCGAGGCCTCGACCCGATTGGCCGTCGTCTCCGCGAAGAGCCGCTGCGCCAACAGCTGCTGCGCCTCGACGCCGTAGCCGTTGCCGCGCGCATGAGGGATGAGCGAGATGCCGATGTTCCAGGCGCGCGACTCCGGGTTCGGCCCGTACGTGGCGCCGTGCCACGACATCGTGCCGATGGGCGTGCCGTCCAGTGTCTCGACCAGGAGCGTACCGCCGCCCTCGGCCACCAGCCGGCCCTCGAGCGCGACCTGACGGATGGACCGCTGCGGCAGCCCGAAATCGTTGAACTCGCCTTCGACTTCCGGTGACGCGGCCCAGCCATCGACCAGCTCGACGTCATCGATCGTGATTTCCCGGAGGCGCACGCGCACGTGGCGCCTCATCAGTCTGCCACCGCGCGCAGCGCGCCGAGGGCGCGCAGCGCGGCCTCGACGGGGTCACGACCGGCGGCCAGCGGGATGCGAACCTGGTTCGACCCGGCGACCGGCCGAAGGCCGACGACCATCAGCGCCGTGGTGACACGCGCGCGGTCGTAGCGCGGCCACTTGAACGTCACTCGCCCCACCTCCGCCCGAACCTCTGGCACGCCGGCGGCCTCCGCCGCGAGCCGCACCCCGACGGCGGTGAAGAGTCCCTCGACCTCGGGCGGCACCGCACCGAATCGGTCCCGCAGCTCCCCACGCAGTGCATCGGCATCCTCAGCGGAGCGCGCCTCGGAGAAGCGGCGGTAGACCTCGAGCTTAGCGCCGCCATCGGCGATGTACGCATCGGGCAGGAAGGCGGAGCCGGGCAGGTCCAGGCGAACCGGAGCGGGTTCCGCGATCGGCGGGCGGCCGCGCAGGCGGTCCACGGCCTCGGCCAGCAGCCGCGTGTACAGCTCGAAGCCGACCGCCGCCATGAAGCCGTGCTGCTCGGCACCCAGGATATTGCCGGCGCCGCGGATCTCCAGGTCGGACAGCGCGATCTGGTAGCCGGCACCCAGGTCGGAGGCGGAAAAGATGGCGTGCAGCCGCTTGCGGGCGACCGGCGTCAGCGGGTGCGCCCGGCGGTGCAGCAGGTACGCGTAGGCACGACGGTCGCTGCGCCCCACCCGCCCGCGCAGCTGGTAGAGCTGCGCCAGGCCGAACGTGTCGGCGCGATTGATGATGATCGTGTTGGCGTTCGGGATGTCGAGCCCTGACTCGATGATGGTGGTGCACACCAGCACGTCGAAGCGTCCGGCGTCGAAGTCGAGCATCACGCGCTCGAGCATGCCCTCGGCCATCTGGCCATGACCGATGGCGATCCGCGCGCGCGGCACCAGCCGCCGAACGCGCTCGGCGACGGCCTCGATGTTCTCGATGCGGTTGTGGACGAAGAACACCTGCCCGCCACGATCGATCTCGCGGTTGATGGCGTCGCGCACCAGGCCGTCGTCGTCCTCGGCGATGCGCGTCTGGATGGGCAGCCGTGCCTCCGGCGGCGTCTCGATGACGGAGAGGTCACGGATGCCGACCAGCGAAAGGTGCAACGTGCGCGGGATGGGCGTCGCCGACAGGGTGAGCACGTCGACCTCGCGACGGAACGACTTGATGCGCTCCTTGTGCGCCACCCCGAAACGTTGCTCCTCGTCGACCACCAGCAGGCCCAGGTCGGCGAAGGCGATATCTCTCGACAGGATCCGATGCGTCCCGATCAGGATATCGACGGTCCCCTCGCGGACACCCTCGACGGTGGCCAGCTGCTGCTTGCGCGCCACGAAGCGGCTCAGCATCTCGACCCGCACCGGGAACGGCGCCAGCCGACGCTGGAAGGTCCCCAGGTGCTGCTGCGCCAGCACGGTGGTCGGGACCAGCACGGCGACCTGCTTGCCGTCCTGGACGGCCTTGAACGCCGCCCGCAGCGCAACCTCCGTCTTGCCGTACCCGACATCGCCGCACACCAGCCGATCCATCGGCCGCTGGCGCAGCATGTCGGCCTTGACCTCCTCGATGGTGCGAGCCTGGTCTGGCGTCGCGGTCCAGGGAAACGCCTCCTCCAGCTCACGCTCCCAGGTCGTGTCGGCGCTGAAGGCGAAGCCGGGCGCCGCCTCGCGCGCCGCGTAGATCTCGAGCAGGTCGATGGCCAGCTCGGCGACGGCGCGACGCACCCGCGTCTTGGTGCGCTCCCACTCGGTCCCGCCGAGCTTGCTGAGGGTTGGCGCCGGGCCGCCTGAGTAGCGGGTGATGCGACCGATCTGGTCGGCCGGCAGGAAGATCTTGTCGTCGCCGGCGAAGTCGAGCTGCAGGTATTCCTTGGTCGCGCCACCGTACGAGCGCTGGGTCATGCCGGCGTAGCGCGCCACGCCGTGGTCGATGTGCACCACCGGGTCGCCCGCATTGAGCTTGCCGATGAGGTCGCGCGTCACGACCCGCTTGCTCGGCGTCAGCCGTCGGACGCGCGTCGCGCCGAACAGCTCCCGGTCGGTGAGCACCAGCAGGTTCGACGGTTCGTGACTGAACCCGGAGCTCAGCGAGCCGTGCACCAGCCCGATGACCCCGCGCGGAGGCACCCCGGACAGCTCGGCGGTCGCAGCCGTGGGGTGACCCGCCTCCTCGAGCAGCTCACCGATGCGGCTGGCCTGATCAGTGGTTACCACCACGCGCCGCGTCGAGGCCAAATCGCTGAGCCACGATCCGAGGCGTTCGGCGCGCCCGGGGAGTGCCGGCGCGAAGCCGAAGCCGGCATCCGTGTCTGCCTGCTCCTCGAGCCGTTCGGTGCCCAGCTCCTCGAGTGAAGCCAGCGCCGCGCGCGCGTCGTAGGGCAGCGGCCAATCAGCGGGCAGCTCGCCATGTTCGACGAGCGCGGCGTGACGATCGGTCGCCTGCGTGTCGAGCTCGCCGGCGATCGCGCGCAGCTCGCCAGTGTCGCTCAGCACGACGTGGGCATTCCGTGGCAGGTGCTCGCTCGCCGGCCCAGCGGTAAGCAGGGCGGCCCACGTCTCGGCGGCCTCCGCGACGTCGCCCTGCTCGAGCCTGGCCAGGTCCTCGTCGAGCTGCTCGCCGCGGACCATGGGTGCTCGCTCGGCCAGCGACGACCAGCCGTCGGGCGGCAGGAACTCGCTGGCGGGCAGCAACGTGGCGTGCTCCATACGACGGCGGCTACCCTGGGTCATGGGGTCGAAGGCGCGGATCGACTCGATCTCGTCGCCGAACAGCTCGATGCGCAACGGGTCCGCGGCGCCCGGCGGCCAGACGTCGACGATGCCGCCGCGGTTGGCGAACTCGCCGACGCCGCTGACCTCGACCACCGGATCGTAGCCTCCCGCCACCAGCCGGCCGAGCAGCGTCCGCTGCGCGACACGTGCCCCGCGCGTCAGCTCGATGCGACCCGCTCCCAGCTGCTCCACCGACAGCGTTCGCTGCG
Organism: Candidatus Limnocylindria bacterium; assembly: GCA_038248695.1. GTDB lineage: Bacteria > Chloroflexota > Limnocylindria > QHBO01 > QHBO01 > JAICUY01. The sequence goes on from JBBRXE010000032.1 coordinate 11,699, forward strand.
CCAGCGCCTGGAGCGGCGCGATGATCACGATGTGGTGCCGGCCGGAGGCCAGCTCGCCGAGCACCTCCAGCCGCTCGCCCGACTCCTCGTGCTCGGGCAGCGCCCGCTCAAGCGGCAGCGCCGCGCGTTCGGGCAGGACGCGGACGTGGCCGCTGGTCAGCCACGATCGCAGGTCGTCGGCAAGGCGGTGCGCCTCCTCCTCGGTGCGGACCACGACGACCAGCGGCGCAGCCGGCGGCATGACGGCCCGTCGCGCGGCCAGGTACGCGGCGCGCGCCGGCCCCGGGACGCGCAGCTCGCCGGTAACCGGAAGCTGCGCGGCGATTGCTTCGGTCAGAACCGCGACCCGCCGGTTCACGCCACCCGGCGACGCGCTGCCTGCCGTCGCACTGGCCACGGCGGTCATGAGGGCGCCCCCAGGTCGGTGGCATTGAAATCATTCATCGCCTCCTCGATCCCGCTCGACAGCCAGCGTTCGGCCGCATCGGCGGCCACCGCGACGGCCAGGGTGGCCAGCTCGCGCTCATTCGACCGAAACGTCGACAGGACGTGGTCGATGGTCTCACCGCCGCGCCCGATGCCGACGCGCAGCCGCGCGAACTCGTTGCCGCCGAAGGCCGAGATGATGTCGCGTAGCCCATTGTGGCCGCCGGCCGATCCGGATCGGCGCAGCCGGATGCGCCCCAGCGGCAGGTCGACGTCGTCGCAGATCACCAGCAGGTCGTTCGCGGGATCCGCATCGGTCTGTCGCATGGCTGCCTTCAGGGGGCCGCCGGACTGGTTCATGTACTTCATCGGCTTGACGAGCAGCACGCGACCGCCCGGCAGCGCCACCTCGATGCTTGCCGCACCGTCGCGCACGCGTCCGCCGCTCACCTTCCAGCGGTCCGCCAGCAGGTCGACCACCCGAAAGCCGACGTTGTGGCGCGTGAGTCGATACCGATCGCCCGGGTTGCCCAGGCCGCAGATCACCTTCATCGCTCGGCCGATGGTAGCGGCACAGCCGCGCGGCCGAACTTGCGGCTGTCACAATCGCCGACATGCAGACTGCGCCACGCGTCGCCATCATCGGCGGCGGGATCATCGGCTGCGCCGCAGCCGCGTTCCTGGCCGAGCGGGGCGCAGCGGTCACCCTCTTCGAGCAGACGGCCATCGGCGCAGGTGCATCCGGTCGCAACCTGGGTGCCATCCAGCACCCGTTCGACCCGCTGCTGGCGCCGCTCTACCACGACTCGCTCGACCGATACCGCCTGCTGGCCGATGCGTCCGCCGGATTCAGCGTGCCGGTTGCGCCCGCCGGCCTGCTGCTGCTCAACGTGGACGCGGAGGCCGTTCGTCGCCAGGTTGAGCATTTCTCGCAGTTGACGCCCGAGCTGCAGCCGACCTTCCTCGACGAAGCCTCGCTGACCGATGCGGAACCGGCACTGGCACGCGGCTTCAGCGCCTGCCGGCTGGCGACGGGCTACCCGGTGCCTCCCGACTCGGCCACGGCGGCCTACGCGGCGAGGGCCGTGCAACGCGGCGCGACTGTGCGCATCGGGATCGCCGCCGAGCCATGGGTCAAGGGTGGGCGCGTCCGGGGCGTCGTCCTGGCCGACGCATCGACCGTCCGTGCCGACGCCGTCCTGGTGGCCGCCGGCCCGTGGTCACCGGCGCTGGTCGACGCCGGCGGTGGCTGGGCGCCGATCCATCGAACCTGGGGCGTCACCATCCAGCTGCGGCTGGGCCAGCCGCTGCACCACGTCATCGAGGAGGACGAAGTCGACTCGGTGAACCGTCCTGCTGTCGCCACGGTACGCGCCGCCGCAGCGGGCGTGGACGAGCCGCCGTCGCTGTTCAGCATCGCCAGTGCTAACGGCATCAGCACCCTGGGCTCGACCTTCCTGCCGAGCGAACCGGAACCGCGCGCGGTTGCGCGCCTGCTCATCGTCCGTGCCCAGCGCTTCGTGCCCGCCATCGGGTCCGCCGAGATCCGCCAGACGCGCATGTGCGCCCGTCCGCAATCGGTCGATGGGCGACCGTTCGTCGGTCCCGTCGCCGGCGTGGAGGGCCTGTTCGTGTGCGCCGGCCATGGCCCGTGGGGCATCTCCACCGGTCCTGGATCAGCCGCGTTGGTGGCTGACGCGATCCTGGGCGGCTCGGATGTCATCCCTGCCGAGCTCCGCGCCGACCGCAGTGTGCAGTCTGCACAAGACTTCGCCGACACGGGGCGAGCATCGGCCAGCCACTGACGGCTCGCCAGCGCCTAGGCTGCACCGATGTACAGCGAACGAGACGAGCTCCTCAAGGCATTGCGATCCAATCCGACCAGCGTGCGGGCCTTGCTGCGCGACCTCGATGACGCGGCCGTTCGTGCCCGGCCTGCGCCCGGCGAGTGGTCGATCGTGGAGGTCGTCGCGCATCTCGCCGACACCGAGCAACGCACCATCGAACGGGTTCGACGCATGATCCACGAAGACCGGCCGTTGATCCCGGCGTTCGACCAGGCGGCGCTGGCGATCGAGAACCGATATCACGAGCAGGACTTCGCGGAGACCCTGGCGCGCTGGGAGTCACTGCGCGCCGAGCACGTCGCCCTGCTCGAGAGCCTGGACGCCCATGGCTGGGCGCGACACGGCGTGCACGAAGAACAGGGCGCGATGACGGTGCAGCTCTACGAGTCGCACATCGCCGGTGAGGACGCCGATCACATGGCCCAGATGGCGCGCCTCATCCCCGGATGACGCCGTCTCGGGGCGGTCAGCGGTCCGTGGTCCCCGATCAGCTCCCCGTGGTGACGGCGTGTCCGGCGCGATCGAACAGCGAGCCCGGCTGCCAGGCGATGTCGCGATGCCTGCGATGCATGGTTCCCAGGATCTCGTGCTCGGCGC
>JBBRXE010000033.1:0-14516 GCA_038248695.1 Candidatus Limnocylindria bacterium
CGAATGTCGCAAACCGAGAAGCCGACAGATCAGCGGCGGCGCGATACCCCGCCGAGCACGCCGAGCACGCCGCGCAGAATGGTGTTGAACGTGCCGGAGCGCGCGATCCGTGCGCCCTCCTTCGCGACGTCACCCCAGTCGACGCCCTTTTCTGGGGGCCTGGTGGAGCGCTTCGCGCTGCCCGCCGGCTCTGGGCCAGGCGCGGCGCTCACCTGCGCGGCCTGCGCCTCCGCCGCGGCGAGCTGTGCGGTCAGCATCTCCTTGGCTGACTGCGGATCCTGGTCGGTGGCGTATTCCGAAGCGATCGTGGAGGCAGCGGCCACCGACGCGAAGGCCGTTGCATCGAGTTGTGCCATGAGCGACATCGGCGGTCGCATCATGGTGTGCACGGTCGGCATCGGTATGCCCTTCGGGCTGAGCGCGGTGACAAGCGCCTCGCCGATGCCAAGGGAAGTCAGCTCCTTCTCCACGTCGTAGAAGGTCGTGATCGGGAACGTCTGCGCGGTGGCGCGCACGGCCTGCAGGTCATCGGGCGTGAAGGCGCGCAGCGCATGCTGCACCCGGTTGCCCAATTGGCTGAGCACAGATTCGGGCACATCCGATGGAGTGTGCGTGACGAAGAAGACGCCGACGCCCTTGGATCGGATCAAGCGCGCCACCAGCTCGACCTGGCCAAGGAAGGTCTTGTTGGCGTCGCGGAAAAGCAGGTGCGCCTCGTCGAAGAAAAAGACGAGCTTCGGCTTCTCCGGATCGCCGATCTCCGGCAAGACCTCGTAGAGGCGCGCCAGGAGCCACATCATGAATGTGCTGAACAGCGCCGGGCGATCCTGCATATGGGACAGCTCGAGGATGCTGACCATGCCCCGTCCGTCACTCGCCAGGCGGAGGAGATCGGCGATGTCGAACTCCGGGGCGCCGAAGAACGCATCGGCCTCCTGCTGCTCGAGCTCGACGATCTTGCGAATGATGACGCCCACCGTCGACGTCGCCACCCCGCCGTATTCCGTCATCTCGACCTTGCCGGCATCCGAGTCGAGGTAGTTGAGCAGCGCCCGCAGATCCGCCAGGTCGATGAGCGGCAGCTTCTTGTCATCGGCGTATTTGAAGCCAAGCGCCAGGACGCCCTGCTGCGTGTCGTTCAGGTCGAGCACCTTCGCCAGCAGGATCGGTCCGAACGAATGGACCGATGCGCGCAGCCGTACCCCCGTGCCGGCGCGATCGAGGGTCAGGAACTCGACCGGGAAGCTTTGGGCCGCGTAGTCGCCGAATCCGACCTTTGCGGCGCGGTCGGTGAGCTTGGCGTTGACCGCGGCCGGCGCGCCAAGACCCGAGATGTCGCCCTTGATGTCGCTTATGAAGACGGGAACGCCTGCCAGCGAGAGCTGCTCGGCGAGCACCTGCAATGTCTTGGTCTTACCGGTGCCCGTTGCCCCGGCGACGAGCCCGTGGCGGTTCATCATGCCCAGCGGCACGCGGACTTGGGCGTCCGGGAAGGCCGCACCGTCGTGCATGCCGGCGCCGAAGGTGAGCGAGCCGCCGTCGAAGCCGTAGCCTGCGGCGATGGTCGTGACGAAGTCATCCGGCATGGGCGGAGTATAGGCAGCGGTGGACGCTCCCGGACGCATGGCTATTGGCCACAGCCGCGGACGCTCTCCGGCCGATCCGAGCACAGCCGATCCGTGGCGCACCGCCCGTCTGACGTGAGGTCGCTGAGGACGCGTCGTCCATCTCGTGACGCGGCGCACAATGGACCGATGCAGACCCTGCCCATGCTGACGGCGGCCGGCTTGCCGGTCCTGGACGGGCTCGGTATCCTCCTCGAGTGCCCGCCGGGCACGCACGTGGCGGAGTAGCTCAGTGGTAGAGCAGGGGACTCATAAGCCCTTGGTCGGTGGTTCGAATCCGCCCTCCGCTACCAATACCGACGCCCTCGACCGGCTCTCTGCAGCCGTCGCTCTGGGGGCCGATGCGCTGGCCATCCTCGATGGCGCGTTCCTCCTGCTTGCGGTTTCCGGCGGGCCCGATTCGATGGCGCTTCTGCGCGGTGCCGCGCGTCTCCGGTCCCGGCGCGGCTGGCAGCTGACCGTCGTTCACCTCGACCACGCGCTACGCGATGGTTCGTCTGACGATGCGGCGTTCGTGGCTGCCGCCGCCGAGGCGCTCGGTCTTCCATGGGAGGTGCGCCGCACCGATGTCCGGGCGCTGGCCGCCGCGGAGGGCCGCACGCTGGAGGACGCGGGCCGCGAGGCCCGCTACCGCTTCTTCGAGGACGTCGCACCGTCCGGCGCGCTGATCGCCACGGCCCACACCGCCGATGACTCCGCCGAGACGATCCTGCTCAACCTGTTGCGCGGCAGCGGCCTCGCGGGCGTCAGTGGAATTCCGGCGCGGCGAGGCCGGATCGTGCGTCCGTTGCTCACCGCGCGGCGAGCCGACCTGCGTGCCGACCTTGACGTCGCCGCCGTCCTCTATCGCCTCGACCCGAGCAACGCGGACCCGAGCTACGCCCGCAACCGGGTCCGGCACGAGGTGCTGCCGCTCCTCGAGCGGCTCAACCCGGCGACGGTCGACGCGCTGCTGCGCTTCGGACGCCTGGCCGCGGGCGACGACGCCGCCCTCGATGCCGTCGCGGCCGACGACCTCGAACGGCGTCGCACGTCCGGTGGCATCGACTGGCGCAACCCGCCGACGCGGGCAATCGGGCGCCGCATCCTGCGCCTGGCGATTGGTGATCCGGCACCCAGCGCTGAGCGCATCGAGGCGCTGCTGGATGCCGCCGAGGGTTCGCGCGGTGGCGTGACCGTCGAGCTTGGCGGTAACCGGGAGGCATCGGTCAGGAGCAGGATCATTCGACTGCGTTGAGCCAGGTGTGCCGCCGCGGCGTAGTAGTACTGATTGGGTCGTTTGTTCGACTCATACGGCCCACCTATACTTGCGCGGCCTGCAATCTGCAGACGGAGCTCGATGGACGCCATCGGGTGTCCTTCCACACGGAGGCTAAAAGAGATTCATTTTGAGCAGCCGACTCGTTCGCAATAGCGTCGTGCTCGTCGTCCTCGCCGTCTTCGGGCTCGCACTGCTGTGGACCTACGTCGCCGGCTCCACCGAGCCACAGGCGTACACCTACGGCCAGCTCCTCGACGATGCCCGCGCCAACAAGGTCGAGACGGTGACCCAGGACGGCACTACGCTCAACGTCAAGCTGAAGGGCTCGGACAAGCCACAGGCCGTCGTCATCCCGTCCGACCAGATCAACTATCGAGCGGAGATCTGCGCGGCGGCGGGCGCGCCGAATGCCGGCGATGCGTGCCCCATCCAGTACGCCGCCATCGAGCCGAGTGCCGCCGGCCAGTGGGTGGGGCTGCTGATCACCGCGCTCCTGCCGGTGCTGCTCATCGGCGGGTTCATCTTCTTCATGATGCGCCAGGCGCAAGGCACCAATAACCAGGCCATGAGCTTCGGCAAGAGCCGCGCGCGCATGTTCCTGGGCAACAAGACCGTCGTCACCTTCAACGATGTCGCGGGCGTCGACGAGGCGAAACAGGAGCTGACCGAGGTGGTCGAGTTCCTCAAGTACCCGGAGAAGTTCAACTCGCTCGGTGCGCGAATTCCGCGTGGCGTGCTGCTGGTCGGCCCTCCGGGTACCGGCAAGACGCTGCTCGCGCGCGCCGTCGCCGGGGAGGCCGGCGTGCCCTTCTTCTCGATCTCCGGCTCGGAGTTCGTCGAGATGTTCGTTGGCGTCGGCGCCTCGCGAGTTCGCGACCTCTTCGAGCAGGCCAAGCGCAACTCACCGTGCATCGTCTTCGTGGACGAGATCGACGCGGTCGGACGCCAGCGCGGCGCCGGGCTGGGCGGCTCGCACGATGAGCGCGAGCAGACCCTCAACCAGATCCTCGTTGAGATGGACGGCTTCGATACGAACACCAACGTGATCGTGGTGGCAGCCACCAACCGGCCCGACGTGCTCGACCCGGCGCTGCTGCGGCCAGGCCGCTTCGACCGCCAGGTCGTCCTCGACCGCCCCGACATCCGTGGCCGCCGGGAGATCCTGAGCGTGCACATCAAGGGCAAGCCGCTCGACAAGACGGTCGACCTCGAGGCGCTCGCGCGCCGCTCGCCGGGCTTCTCCGGCGCGGACCTCGCCAACCTCGTCAACGAGGCGGCCATCCTGGCGGCGCGTCGCAACAAGAAGTCGGTCGGCATGTCCGAGTTCAACGAGGCCATCGACCGGGTCATCGCCGGACCGGAGCGTCGCAGCCGGCTGATCAGCGACGAAGAGAAGAAGATCATCGCCTACCACGAGGGCGGCCACGCGGTCGTGCAGCGGGTGCTCCCCAAGTGCGACCCGGTGACCAAAGTCACCATCGTGTCGCGAGGCATGGCCCTGGGCTACACGATGAGCCTTCCGCAGGAGGACCGATACCTCCACAGCAAGAGTGAGTTCGAGGACAAGATCGCCGGCATGCTCGGCGGGAAAGCCTCCGAGCAGCTCGTGTTCGGTGATACGACCACCGGCTCATCGAACGACCTTGAGAAGGCCACCAACCTGGCCCGCGCGATGGTCACCCAGTACGGGATGAGCGAGAAGCTCGGGCCGCTGACCTTCGGAAAGAAGGAAGAGATGATCTTCCTGGGTCGCGAGATCAGCGAACAGCGCAACTACAGCGACGAGGTCGCGGCGAAGATCGATGCCGAGGTGCGCGAGATCATTGATCGTGCCTACGACCGAGCCACGGATGCGCTCACCAAGCACCGCGCCGTGCTCGACAAGCTGGCCGACGTCCTCATCGAGAAGGAGACGATCGAGTCCGACGAGTTCGAGGCGCTGTTCGAAGGCGTCGTCCCACCACGTGGCACCGCCAAGCCGACCACCGCCGCGGGCGAGGCCGAGCCGCAGGAAGCCGGCGAAGGCGAGGAGGCTCCGCCACGACGGCGGCGCGGTCCGGCACCGCAGCCGGCCTGAAGCCCGCGCCATGATCCCCCGAGAAGCCCGGCCATAAGGTCGGGCTTCGTCATGGTCCGTAGTTCTATCGGGCCATGTCTGGCAGGCGATGACCGGTCGTATACTCAACCCGTTGCTCGCTGTCACCTGCGTGGCGGGAGCACCACAACCAGCCAATGGAGATCACCAAGCCGATGATCGAGGAGCCGATCGCTCAGTCCACGCCGTCCGGCAGCAACTGGGAGCTCGACGTGGGGGAGGGCACTCTCCGGCCGCGCTCGGCACTCGACGTGCTGACGAACCTCAACGAGCGCATCGCGTCGGGCAATATCGACGAGTTCCAACCCATCGCGACCGGCTTCGTGCCGCTTGACAAGACCATCGGCGGCGGTCTTCGCCCGGGCGAGCTCATGCTCATCGGCGGCGCGCAGGGCCAGGGCAAGACGACCATGGCGCTGCAGATGGCGCGCAACGCGGCCGCATCGGGCCAGGCGACGGCGCTGTACGTTTGCTTCGAGCACGAAGAGGAATACCTCATCCAGCGCATGATCGCCATGGAGTCGGCGCTGTCGCACCTGCCCAAGAAGTCGGGCGCAGTGAAGATCCAGGACGTCAAGAAGGAAGTGCTCGGCAGCTACACCGCATCGGCCGAGGCCGGCACGCGTGCCAAGCTGGGTGCCAACCCTCGGCTACGTCCGAGCCTCGAGCGCATCGCCCGGTATGGCAGCAGCCTCTTCCTGCTGCGCGGCACGGCGACGAAGAGCACCATCGAGAACCTGCGCACACTGGTGCAGCAGCACCAGGCGGATGACGGTCGTCGCCTGATCCTGTTCGTCGACTACCTGCAGAAGGTGCCGGTCATCCCCGAGCCCGCCGATGAGGCGGAGAAGGTCACCCGCATCGTCAGCGGCCTGAAGGACATCGCCCTGAGCAGCGGCATTCCGGTGGTCGCCATCGTGGCCGCGGATCGCGAGGGCCTCAAGGCCCAGCGCCTGCGCAACCATCATCTGCGCGGCAGCAGCGCCATCAATTACGAGAGCGACATCATCCTGATCCTGAACGACAAGTACAACATCGTCGCCAAGGTCAACATCGAGTTCAACCCGTACCAGGCGCAGCGCTATCGCGACTGGGTCGTGGTCAGCATCGAGAAGAACCGCGGCGGTCAGGACAGCATCGACCTCGAGTACGAGAAGCTGTTCGAGTACAGCTGCTTCGATCCGACGGGCCGCCAGACGTCCGAGAAGCTCATCGAGGAGCGGCTCTACAACGACTGACGGGCGTTCCGTTGCAATTCAGGCCGCGGTGCCGGCGCGTCCCAGGATCTGGTAGATCTCGCTGCGATAGCCGATGCCCGACGCGGTGCGGCTGAGCCAGCGCAGGTAATCCGGGTCCTTCTGCGCAAGATTGGCGAGCGTCCAACCGCTGTAGCGACCGAATGGCAGCGTGGTGGACGCTCGCTTGGGCGAAACCCGCTCGGCGAGGGTCTGCCGCCTCGCGGCAGGCGCGCGCAGCTGGGCGTACGCATCGTTGATCTCGCGCATCCTGCGCGCCGCATAGGTCGAGGTGTCGCGATCGGGGTGGTATTTGATCGCCAGGGCCCGATACGCCGCGCGGATCACCTCCGGTTCGGCGGTCGGCACGACCTGTAGGATCTTGTGGGGATCGGACGTCAACATCTGCGCAAGCATCGGCTGTTTGCCCGGTCGCTGCCATCGCCTTTTCGTCATGCGTCCGCAAGGTGCGTATTGGTCAACCGCATGTTTCCGCCCAGGTGCGGTGCGATGCAGTACCCCTATAGGCCGCTCGGCCGGGTACACCATCTGCGCTAGGCTTAGGCGGTGCCTGCAACGCCGCGCGCCGTCTTCCTGGATATCGGCGATACGGTGATGCGACCTACGCCGTCGTGGGAGCACGTCTATTCGTCCGCATTCGGCGAGTTCGGCCTGCAGATCACGCCCGAGCAGTTGCGACCCGCGCTGCGCAGGGCCTACCACCACGGGGGCTGGGGCTTCCAGGGCGGATTCGAACCGACCGAGGAGACGAGCTATCGTCGGACGGTCGAGATCGATCAGGCGGCCATCGCCGAGCTCGATGTCGGACCGATGCCGGACGCCTTCTTCCGCCGCCTCTCGGAGCTCTTCACGATCACGAGCAACTGGCACGTCTTTCCGGATTCGCTCAGGGTTCTCGAAGGGCTGCACGATCGAGGTCTGATCGTTGGCGCGGTCAGCAACTGGGTCTGGAGCCTGCCGGAGCTGCTGCACTCGCTGGAGCTGGTCGGACAGTTCGACTTCCTGGCAGTCAGCTCGCACGTCGGCTTCGAGAAGCCGCATCGGGGTATCTTCGAGTGGGCGCTCGATCAGGCCCACGTTCCGGCCGACACCGTCATCCACGTCGGTGACCACCTCGAGGCCGATGTCCGTGGTGCCGAGGCGCTCGGAATCGACGGCATCCTGATCGACCGCTTCGACCGCTTCTCGCCCGATTCCGTGCCCGGAGACGTGACCGTCATCAGATCGCTCGACGAGTTGCTGCCCATCGTCGACCGGCGCCTCGCCTCGGGCGATCGGCTGGCCGGATGAGCGGCCTGCTGCCGGCGGTGGCCGACGGTCGCGAGCCCGAGACGTGGCGCTGCTTCGTGGGCGTGCCCATTGGCGAGCAGTTGCGCGACGACCTCTCGAACTATGTGGCTCGCCTGCGCGAGCCGCCCGAGGCTCGCTCGTTGCGCTGGTCGGATGCTGCCGGCTGGCACCTGACCCTCGCATTCCTGGGAACCGTCGCCCCCGACGCGCTGCCGGCGATCGAGCGCGGCCTCACGGCCGTCGCTCGAGGGCGCGCCCCGTTCTCGGCAGCGACCGGTGGCGTCGGCGCCTTCCCGTCGCCACGTGACATGCGCGTGCTGTGGTACGGCGTCGACGACTCTGCCGGGCGGCTGGCGGCGCTTGCCACCGACCTCGCGGCCGCGCTCGGGCTTCCGCCGACCGCGTTCCGTGCCCATCTGACCCTGGCACGATCGCGCGAAGGCCGCCGCGGGCAGGTCCTGATGGCCACGCTCGCCGGTGCGGCTGGTGAGCCACCACGCGGCGAGATCAGCGTCGACCGGCTGGAGCTGTATCGCAGCCACCTGGGCCATGGCCCGGCGCGGTACGAGGTGCTGGCCCGAGCGGCGATCGGATCCGCCCGGACACGCCGTGGCGGCTGAGAAGCGCTCGCAGCGAGGTCCATACATCGCGATCATCGGCGCGCTTGAGCAGGTTCTCGTCCTCCCGCGCGAGCACGTGCCCGGCGGCTGCGACTTCAACGGTGTGCGAACAGCCGGCGCAACCGCGCTGACCGACCTGCGCGCTGCAGTGGCTGCCCACGGCACGTTTCTCGATCGACCGGCGGCGGAGGTTGACGCGACCGACAAGCAGTTGATTCCCTACGTCGTGGTGCGCGACGGTGAGCGCATCTTTCTGACCGAGCGGACCGCGGCCGGCGGGGATGCGCGCCTGCACGGCAAGGCGAGCATCGGGGTGGGTGGGCACCTCAACCCGGTCGACGAGGGCGAGGATCCGCTGGCCGACGGCCTGCGACGCGAGTGGAGGGAGGAGCTCGACACCTCGTGGGAGCCGGACTTCAGGCTGCTTGGCCTGATCAACGACGACAGCAACCCCGTCGGATCGGTGCACCTGGGTGTCGTCTTCACCGTCGAAGCGGATGGTCGCGCAGTGGCTGTGCGAGAGCGCGACAAGCTCATCGGTCGATGGGCGACCATCGACGAGGTACGGTCGGTGTGGGATCGCCTGGAAACGTGGTCGCGGCTCGTGATTGCGCACCTGTTCGCTGCTTGAGGCCGCCTGTCTATACTCGATGCATGATCCGGCCCGTTCGGCGTCTGGTGTCAGTGGCAGCGCTGGCGCTCGGGCTCGCGGCGCTCGCGGCGCCGTCGCTGGGAGCGGGCAACCACATCACCCGGCTGCATCTGACCGGCACCATCGACCAGGTCAATGCCGCGTATATCCAGGAAGGCATCAAGTCGGCCGCCGAGGGTGGCGCGGCGGCCGTGCTGATCGTCATCGATTCGCCGGGCGGCGACCTCAAGAGCGAAGGCGACATCGTGCGGGCCATCCTCGCCAGCGACGTCCCCGTCATCACCTGGGTGGCTCCCGAGGGCGGTCGTGCCGGCAGCGCCGCGACCTTCGTAACGCTGGCGGGCGACGTGGCAGCCATGGCGCCCAACACGAATATCGGGGCTGCCTCGGTCGTCGGCGGCTCCGGCGAGGACCTGCCCGACACGCTGGCGCGCAAGGTGACCAACGACGCGGTGGCCCAGATCCGTCAGCTCGCGGAGCGGCAGGCGCGCAACGCCGACTGGGCGGAGAGCGCCGTGCGCGAAGCGGCGAGCATCGGTGCTGCGGCCGCGGCTTCCATGCAGCCTCCCGTCGTCGACTTCGTTGCGGCCGACGAGCCGGCGCTGTTTGCCAGCATCGACCTGGGCAAGCGCGGTGACGGCCACCCGTACAGCTTTGCCGGCCAGCCGATACCGACCCTGAGCGGACTGCCCATCACCGACGCGAACATGAACCTCGGCCAGTCGTTCCTGCACCTGCTGTCCGATCCGAACATCGCCTTCATCCTGTTCACCATCGGCTTCTACGGCATCCTGGCCGAGCTCTTCCATCCGAACTTCTTCACCGGCACGTTGGGCGCCATCGCCATCGTGCTGGCCTGGATCGGGTCGAACAGCCTGCCGCTGAACGTCGGGGGACTGCTGCTGATCCTGCTCGGCATCGGCCTGTTCGTGTTGGAGCTGAACGTGACCAGCTACGGCCTCCTGACGATCGGAGGCATCGTCTCGTTCGCGCTGGGGGCGTTCGCGCTCTACACGCGCGTCGACGTGCCGCAGGTGGTCCAGATCCAGGTCAGTCCCATCCTGATCATCGGCGCCGTGCTGGTGACCCTGGTTTACTTTTTCGTGCTGCTGCGCGCCCTGCTCCAGATGCGAGCACACGGCTCCACGAGCCTGCCGATCGCCGGCGTGCTGGGCAGCATCGGTACCGCACAGACGCTCATTGCGCCGACGGGGATCGCCTATGCTGCCGGCGAGGCCTGGTCGGCACGTGCGCAATCGGGCGACATTCATCCGGGGACTCCCGTGCGCGTGGTGGGGGTCGATGGACTCGAGCTGATTGTCGAGCCGGCCGGTACCGGCGAAGCATCCACTACAGAGGAGAATCCGAGCGATGCCTGACAACGCCGTCGGCCTGATCATCCTGCTCGTCGGCCTGGCAATTCTGCTGGTCCTGATCAGCAGCATCGTGCACATTGTGCGCGAGTACGAGCGCCTGGTCGTCTTCTTCTTCGGTCGCATCCAGGGCGCGCGCGGACCGGGCATCATCATCCTCATTCCGTTCGTGCAGCAGGCAGTCAAGGTCGACCTGCGCGAGCGGTTTCTGGAGGTGCCGCAGCAGACCTGCATCACCAAGGACAACGCGCCCATCAGTATCGACTTCCTGGTGTACTCCAAGGTGTTCGATCCACAGGAGACGGTCCTGGCGGTGACCGACTTCACCGGCGCATCGCAGGCGCTGGCGGCGACGACGCTGCGTGCTGTCATCGGAGACATCCCGCTCGACGACGTACTGGCCAAGCGCGAGGAGATCAACAACGTCCTGCGCACCAAGCTCGACGAGGTGACGCACCGCTGGGGCGTCAAGATCACCAGCGTCGAGATCCGCGAGATCGTGCCGCCGCGCGATATCCAGGAGGCCATGAACCGCCAGATGAGCGCCGAGCGTAACCGTCGCGCGGTGATCACCGAGTCGGAGGGCGCGCGCCAGTCGACGATCAACGTGGCGGAGGGCGACAAGCAGTCGAACATCCTGCGTGCCGAAGGCGAGCGGCAGTCGCAGATCCTGCGCGCCGAGGGCTTCAGCAACGCGCTGCGCACCATCTTCGCCGCCGCCGAGGGGATCGACGAAAAGACCATGGCGCTGCAATACCTCGAGGCGCTCAAGGTGCTCGGCGCCGGAAGCTCGACGAAGTGGATCCTGCCCATGGAGCTTGCGGAGCTGACCAGGCCGATGACCGATGCGATGCGCATCGCGCGCACGGCCGGCGACGCGCCGGGCGGAGGCGGCGCGTCAGGCGGTGCCGCATCCGCTGGCGGCGCGCCTGCGGGCTAACGAATGCGGGTCGGGGGGCGGGAGTACGACGGGTAGGGGCTTCCCGTCCCGGCGCAGCATCTATAATCGCGGAGATGTGCGCGGCGGTTCCGGCCGCCACCAATGCCGTGCCCATTCCCCGCGGCTTCTAGAGGACATGCATGGCTGCCACCAAGGTCCTGGTCGTCGACGATGACCTGAACATTCAGCGCGTCCTCGTCTTCACCCTGAAGCAGGAGGACTACGAGGTCCTCGTTGCCTCGGACGGCGCAAGCGGCGTCCAGATGGCGAAGACCGCCGAGCCGGACGTGATCCTCATGGACGACGCCATGCCGAAGCTCGACGGGTTCGCAGCGACGCAGCAGATTCGGCTCGCGGAGCAGGGTCGTCGGACACCGATCATCATGCTCACCTCAGAGCCGGGCCTGGAGGTGCGCGTCAAGGCGCTGCGTGCGGGTGCCGACGACACGATCGTCAAGCCGTTCCACGGCAACGAGCTCAGGGCGCGCATCAAAGCGCTGATTGCCCAGGGCGGCGGAGGAGCGTTGACCGCCAGCCAGGAGCATGTGACGCTCGGTCGCCTGTGCATCTTCTACGGCGCCAAGGGCGGCGTGGGCACGACCACCATCGCGATCAACGCCGCCATCGCGCTGGCGCGCGACCTGAAGCGACGCACCGGCCTGATCGATGCCAACCTGCAGTTCGGCGACCTCCGCGTCTTCCTGGACCTCGGCCTGGATACCGCTTCCATAGTCAACGCCATCGGCGAGCCGGATCTCGACGGCGACCTCCTGCGCAAGCTGATGGTCAAGCACCACACCGGCATCGAGCTGCTGCTGGCACCCCCGTCGCCCGAATCGGCCGACATCGTCGTCGAGCGCCAACGCGCGCATCCCGAGGCGCTCTCAAACCTGCTGAACGTGTCGCGCAGGCTGTACGACTACACGTTCGTGGACATGCTCAAAACGATCGACGACTTCGGTCTTCAGTTGTTCGACGAGGCCGACGTCATCTTCGTGATCATGACCGCCGACCTGTCGTGCCTCAAGAACGTGCGCCTTTTGCTGGAGACGATGGACAGCCTCGGCTTCGAGCGAGCCAAGGTGCAGCTCGTCCTCAATCGGTCGAACGCATACACCGGCATCAACGTCAACAACGTCGAACTGGCGCTGGGACGCAAGATCGACTACCAGATCGTCAACGAGTATCGCGCGGCCATCAGCGCGCTCAACTCGGGTGAGCCGTTCATGTCCTCCAGGCCGGAGGGACCGCTGGGCAAGAACGTGATGGAGTTCGCACGCGCGCTCGACGCCGAGCTCGCCGCGGAGGCGCTGGCCACCAGCGGATCGGCTCGGCACACCTCCGAATAAGCAGCTGGTAATGGCTCGGTAAGGACCGATGCGTACGCTGGCGAACGCCGGTCGGCGCTGGAGTTTGGGAGGCGAGCAGGCGTGCGGCCGGCATATTCGCTGACCATGCTCCACCTCCCCTGAGGCGACCTCATGCTGGCACAGGCCTTGAGTGCATCGATTCTCGGCGTCGACGGCGTCCCCGTTCGCGTCGAGGTCGACATCGCGTTCGGCCTGCCGGCCCTGACCATTGTCGGCCTCGCCGGAAGCGCCGTGCAGGAAGCGCGCGAGCGGGTCCGCAGCGCCATTCGCAACAGCGGCTACGAAGTGCCGGCACGCCGCATCACCGTCAACCTCGCCCCCGCGGACCTTCCCAAGGAAGGCACGGGCTACGACCTGGCGATTGCGGTCGGCATCCTGGCGGCCTCCGGGCAGTTGCGCGATGCGTCCCTGTCAGCCACGGCGCTCATCGGTGAGCTGGCGCTTGACGGGGCGTTGCAGCCGGTAGCCGGGACGATGGCCCTCGTCGCCGCCGTGGCTGAGGCAGGCATCCACAGCGCGATCGTGGCGCCGGCCAACGACGCCGAGGCCGCGGCGGTGCGCGGCGTCGCGGTGCACTCCGCGGCCACGCTCGGCGAGGCCATAGGCCACCTGTCGGGTGCGCATCCGCTGCCGCCGGTGAGAGCTACGTCGCTGCCCGACGCGTCGCCGGCCCGTGCAGATGCCGATCTCGCCGATGTCATCGGTCAGCCGCTGGCACGGCGGGCACTGGAGATCGCCCTGGCGGGACGCCACAATCTCGCACTCGTCGGGCCGCCCGGTGTTGGCAAGACCATGATCCTGCGCTGTGCGGCTGGCCTGCTGCCGCCGCTCGAGGACGCAGAGGCAATCGAGGTCAGCCGCATCTATTCGGTCGCCGGACTGGTCGATCGGCGCAGGCCGTTGACGAGGGAGCGGCCGTTCCGCGCGCCGCACCACACCATCTCGATGCAGGCACTGGTGGGTGGCGGTCCGCGCGTCCGTCCGGGCGAAGCGTCGCTGGCGCACCGCGGCGTCCTGCTTCTCGACGAGGCGCTGCAGTTTCGCGCTGACGCGCTCGACGCGTTGCGCCAGCCAATGGAGGCCGGCACGGTCTCGATCGCGCGCGTCGACGGTGCGCTGCAGCTGCCGGCCCGGTTCAGCCTGCTGATGGCGTTCAACCCATGCCCGTGTGGCTGGCGTGGCTCGAACAGCGGGTTGTGCCGCTGCGAGGACAGTGTCGCGCGACGGTACGCCGGACGGCTCTCGGGTCCGCTGCGCGACCGGATCGAGCTCTGGGTCGAGATGGCCGAGCCGATACGGCGGCTGTCCGCACCGGACGGCAGCGAACCAAGCGCCATCGTCGCGCGGCGGATTGCCGCCGCCTGGCACCGCCGACGGCAGCGTCATGCCGCCGACTCGACCACCACCCGCAGCAGGCTCGACGCGTCGGCCGGCCTGTCGACGCAGCTGAGAATCAGACTCGAACGTGAGGCCAGGCTGTTCGGCTTATCCGCCCGTCGTGCGCAGGCCACCGCGGACGTGGCCTGGACCATCGCTGATCTCGATGACAGCGAGACCGTGACCGCTCAGCACCTTCACGAGGCGCTGGCGTATCGACCCAAGGAGGCGGCGGCATGATCGGCCTGAGCTCATCCCGCTCGTCGTCGGACGACACGGAGGCCGACGAGTCGCGGAGCCTCGACCGTGAGCGCTCGACGTGGAACGAGATTGATCTGGCCGCCATCGATCCGTTCAGCGATCGCCCCTTCTGGATCGCCCTGTCGCGGGTTCCCGGGATCGGGCCGGTCGGCTTCGGCAGGCTGCTGAAGCGGTATGGTTGCGCGGCTGCTGCCTGGCGAGCGGGATCGGATCTATTGCTGCACTTGCCGCGCATCGTCGAGGGAGCGGAGCTCGGGCTACGCCGGCTGCAGCACGAGGATCCCACGGCCGTTGTCGATCGGATCGTGCACGCGACGGAGCTGGCAGGTGGCGAGGTATTGACGGCGCTTGATGCCCGCTACCCCGCAGCCCTGGCGCGGCTCGACGCACGTCCAC
>JBBRXE010000034.1:0-14347 GCA_038248695.1 Candidatus Limnocylindria bacterium
CGCGCGCTGCGCTGCAGGGCGCCGCTCATGCCGAACACGGCGACCCAGTGGTTGAAGGTGCCGAGCTGGCTGGCGTACGAGCGGTACGTCGACTGCAGCTGGATCTGCAGCCCGGCCGCGGTCGAGTCGCTGCGCAGCGCAGCCAGATCGTCGACGATCGCCCGGCGGATGAGCTTGCCGCCCTGGCTGCCGGTATAGCCGGCCGCTGATGCGGACACCAGGTCCGGCGGCGCGTAGCCGTGCGGCAGGATGTGTGTCCGATCCAGGACGGTGAGCTCCACATTGCTTGTCGGCGCGGCGGCCACGTCACGATCGATGCAGTAGTCCGCGACGGCGCCGGTGCCGGCGCGGCGGGTGGTGGCCACGGCAGTGGGCTGTGGCGCGCGCCCGACGACCGCGTTCGGCGCCAGCAATTCGGCGCGCGGGAAGGCGCCCGCCACGCCCGATGGCGCAGGCGCGGAGGCTCGCGCGTCGCGCCCCGAAGGCTGGGTGCGCGGCGCTGGGGTGCCTGCCTGGGTACTCATCGGGGCCGCCGCCGCCCCGCTGCCACAGGCGACGAGCACGACCGACAGGACCAGGAGCGCCGCGGCGCGGAGCGTCACGCGGCGAGCGCCTCGAGGGTAGGCAGATGGTCGGTGCGGCCCGCTGCATCGAGCGGGATGATGGCCACGTGGTCCGCGCCGGCGTCGAGCATCTCGGCGATCCGCCCCCGCACCGGCTCCACCGAACCGCAGGCCACCATGGCGTCGACCAGCCGGTCGCTCCCCGGCTTCTCCCAGTCGGCGGCCTCGAAGCCCTGCAGCGTCCAGCTGGCCTGATAGTTGGGCGTGCGCAGGTAGACGGCCAGGTAGCCGCGTGCTGCGGCGCGCGCCGCAGCCAGGTCGTCGGCCAGCGCCACCGGCAGCGTCACCGCCAGGGCGGGGCGAGGCGCATCGGCCTCGGATGCTGCACGATCCAGGATCGCGCGCATCTGCGCCAGGCGTGCCGGGGTGACGAGATACGGGAACGCGCCATTTGCCTCGGTGGCGCTCAGCCCCAACATCCGTTCGCGCAGCGCCGCGAGCAGGATGGGCGGCTCGCCAATCGGCTCGGAGGGCATCGGTCCGGTATACACGGCGGATCCGTAGGCGGCCAGATAGTCGCGCATGTGGGTCAGCGGCCGGTCGTAGTGATGGCCGCGCAGCTTCTCGACCAGGTGCGGGTGCGAGACGCCCAGCCCCAGCACGAAACGACCCGCGCTCCCTTCCTGCAGCGTCATGGCGGCCATGCGCATGGCCTGCGCGTCGCGTGCCCAGATGTTGGCGATGCTGGTGCCGAGATTTATGCTCGTCGTGGAGCTCGCCAGCATGCCGAGCAACGCGAACGGCTCGCGGCCGACCGTCTCGGGCACCCACAGTGTGCCGAAACCGAGCTCATCGGCGCGACGGGCAAAGTGCCGCGCGCCGTCGACGGCCAGCGTGTCGAGGTGGCCCCAGGCACCCAGGCGTCCGAGATCGATCTGTCCGGGATTCATGGGCCGATGCTATCCGAACCGATAGCGCAGGAACAGCTCATCCCCGTTGCGATGGACGCTCACCAGCCTGCCCCGGCGCGGCGCATCGGCCCAGGGAGAGCCGTTGGCGATGGGCGCGATCATGGGCAGCGCATCCGTGCCCAGCAGGGAGGCGCCCACCGTCCAGAACACCTCGTCGATGCAGTCCGCCGCCAGGAACGCGGCATTGGTGGTGGGGCCGCCTTCCAGCAGGAGTGAGCCGATGCCCCGTTGCGCGAGCTCGCCGAGCAGCCAGCGCGGCTCCGGCTCGCGCGTGGGGGCATGCAGCAGCTCGATCCCCGGCGCGGGCCGCTGCGGGTTGTGACGGCCGACGATCAACAGGCGCCGCTGACCCGCGACCACGCGCCAGCGTTCGAGCGGCACAGCGTGCCTACCGCCGATGACCACCGAGGCCGGCTGGAGTGAGCGACCCGCGGCCGAGCCGCGCGCCGCCGAACGGCGGGCCGCCAGGTCGTCCGGCAGCGACGGCCAGATGCCGGTCGCGCGCAACGTGCCGGCACCGCTGGCGACGGCATCAAAGCCAGCCCGCAGCAACCGCATGAGGCGTCGATCAACGCGGCTGCCGAGCCCCTCGGCGCCGGTGCCGAGCTGCGCGCGACCATCGACGCTGGTGACCATGTTGATCGCCACCCACGGCCGGCCGTCGGCCCGGCCCCGTGCCCGTCCTTCCGCGCGGCTCTCTGCCCGATCGGGCAGCTGCAAATCTGCGAAGGCCTCGTCCAGCGCGAGATCGAGCCGCGGATCCGGGAACAGGCGGTCGACTCGATACTCGCTCATGCGCTGATCCTAGCCGAGGTCAGCCGAGCGGCCGGGGTCAACCGCGAGGCCGAGGTCAGCCGAGAGGCGTGTATGCCTCGGCCTGATCGAGCGCATCCGCGTCCAGCGAGATCTGCACCCTCGACGTCGTCAGCAGGGTGACCTGCGAGGACGGCACCATGCGCAGGTCGCTGCCCCGGTTGGGATCGACGGCGATGCCGTGGAAAATGCCCTCGTCGGTGCCGAGCATCTGCCGCACGGTGCCGATCTTGTCGCCGTTTGGCCCGACGACCTCGGTGCCTGCCTCGATGTAGTTCCAGGCGACAGGATCGTCCGGGCCGGGCAGGTCCAGCTCGGCAACCTTCGGCTCACCCTCGCCGATGTCATCCGCCGTGTCGCCCGGCGGGAGGGTGCGTGAATCGACGTCGGGTCCGCCGGGACCGTCCGGGTTGTCGATGGCCCCCGGGTTTCGCTCAAAATCAGTCATGCGCTTGGCTGGTGCACGAGCGATGCCACGCCGGTGTGCATGGGTTCAGTCGAAAATCCGCTCGAGGTGCCAGGTGCCGCGGATCTCGTCCAGGAAGATGGTGCACAGCAGGCCGTCACGCGTCACCAGCTTGAAATAGGCGCGCGCCACCGGCGTCCGCCACCAGTCGTCGTCGACGCGCCAGCGGTTGCAGATTCCCACCTCTCCATGACCGATGCCGTCCATGCGCAGGCTGATGGGCGTACCGGCAGCATCGGTCTCGACCTGGACCAGCGGGTGGTTCGCGTACAGCCTCGTCATGGCCCGATGTCTCGCAGCCGTGCTCTCTCCTCGGCCCGCGACGCGTTCGGCCGGACGTGCTCGGCGCGCCACAGGCGACCATCGCCGAAGCGTGCCGTGACCCGTTCGAGCGACCAGCGCAGCTCCTCCCATCGTCCGGCCTGCGGCTCGAAGGCCGCCAGCTGCCGGCTCTGCGGGTTGCTCAGTCGGTCAAAGCTGAGACCGATGCGGATGATGCGCGGCTCCTCATCGGCTGCCTCGTCGTCTGCTTGCCAAATTCCAACCAAAAGCGGCTTAGGCGGAGTGAGAAGCCGCGCACCGGCGCTGAGAGCGCTCGAAGGCGCAGATTTGCCCAGGTCTTGCCCCGGCATCGGCCCTGGATTCGACCGATCCGACTGCTTAAGCAGATGCTGATTGGAATTTGACAAAGATGGATGCGCGGCGGCCTCGAGGCGTGAGAGGAGCAGTCGCGCGATCCAGTCCGGCTCGAGCGCCGGCTGCGGGAAGGCGAGCTCGATGCGCAGCGGCGGCGCATCCTCGCGGTTGAGCTCGAGAGCGGCGCGCCCGGGGGCGAGGTGACGCGAGCGCAGCCGGTCGACAAGTTCGGTGGCCAGCGCGCGCAGCGCCAGTCCCGCAGCGCCGACGTCGGTGAGTGGCGGCTCGAAGATCCGCTCCGCGGTCAGCCGCTCCGGTCGGCGTCGCGGAACGAGCGGCCGTGGGTCGTTGCCGCGCGCCAGCTGCTGGAGCCGCTCGCCGACCGCCCCGAACTGCGCCCCCACCGCCGAGCGCGGCAGCGCCGCCAGCTGGCCCATGCTCGTCAGGCCGAACAACACGAAGCGCTGGCGCGTGGCGCCATCCACCGGAAGGAGGCTGAGCGGCAGGCCGGCGAGCTCCGAGCGGTCGAGAGCGCGCAACGCCGTCGATTCGGGCGTCCCGCCGAGTCGCGCGGCGAGGACCGCCAGCCATCGGTTGTCGCCCACGCCCGCCCGCACATGGAGCGACGCGACCTCGCGCACCAGCGCCACGGCGCGTGCCGCAATCCAGCGCTCACTGCCGAAGAGCGGCTCAAGCCCCGTGATATCGACCAGCGCCACGCCGGCGTCGACCGCCTCGATCCGCGGGGAGAGGTCGTCGAGCGCGTCGAGCATGGGCTCGAAGGGGGTGGTGTCGGCATCGGGCAGGCGCAGGTCGGGCCAGACCAGGGCCAGCAGACGCGCATCGGTCATGGGCGCCAGTGTAGTAGAACGAATGTTCTATTACTACCTGTTCAACCGCCGATACGTCGCCGCGTCGCGGCGTGCCACGCGTGCGATGACGACCACGTCGTCCTTCGCTCGAACCTGGTAAACGACTCGCCACGGCACTCCGTCGATTCGGACGCGGAGGCGCCACAGGTTCGAGCCCGCGATCTTCCGGCTGCCCGACGGACGCGGGTCCGCGCCGAGCGCCAGGATCACGCCGCGCAGCGCAAGCGCCTGGACGTCACTCAGCCGTCGCAACTGGCGAGCGGCGGTGGGCGTCAGCTCGACCCGGAACGCCACCGCTCAGGGCGCTTCGTACGTCACGCGGCCCTCGGCGACCATCCGCCGGAAGAACGCGTCCGCGTCCGCGCCGCCATGGGCGTCGTATTCGGCGAGCGCCTCGCGCGACGCGTCGATGTCTTCGGCATCCTCCTGGCGCTCGAGCCACTCGCGGAGCGCATCCTCGATCACGTCGCGGATCTGCCGGCCGGATTCTGCCGCCCGAACACGAATTGAGCGGTAGAGCGCATCGTCGCGCAGGGCGATGGTGACCTTCATGGGCCGATATTACCATCTGGATTGCCATACGTCCAGATGGCTACAAGGCGAGTTTTTGCGCCGCCTCGTGTCAAATTTGGCATTGGCGCAGGCCGCCGAGCGCGCGGTCAGGCCGAGAGGACGCGCAGGGCCGGTCGCTCCTCAACCGCCGCAGCAGGCACACCAGTGGGGGCGGCCAGTGACGGCAGCAGCGGATCGATTCTGCGACCCTCGCTGAACCACAGGTCGAGCTCGGCCGAGGCGCCGGGGAGCGCCCAACGGTGGCGTTCGACGGTGGCCTGGACCCGCTCCCCCACCAGGTCGCGGCCGACCGTCAGCCAGGCGCGGCGCTCCAGCGAGAGACGGATCCCGGCGACGGCACCCAACGCCTCGCGGGCTGCGGGAGCCAGGGAAAGGACGACGCTGCCGGCCCGGGTCAGCAGCTCCGGCAAACGCGACAGCGCACGCGACGCGACCGAGGCCAGGCCCAGGTCCAGCACGAGCACGTCGAGCAGGCGGGTGCGGGCCAGCCAGGCGGTCAGCTCCACCGCCTCGGCGGCGTCGCGCGGACGGGCGAGCAGCAGCCATTCCAGGTTGACGCCCAATCGGGCGGCGGTCGATGGGTCAAAGCTGCCCTCCAGGTCGACCCAGGCGACCAGCCCGCCGGCGGCCTGGCACGCCGACAGCGTGCCGAGCGCCAGCGAGGTCGCGCCGCTGCCAAGTGGCGCATCGAGCAGGGCAAGGGATCCGCGCGGCCAGCCGCCGGTGCGCAGCGCCTCATCGAGCCGTGGCTGGCCGGTCGGAACGGCGGGAACGGCGACCTGCCCCGGCATGGGTCCGACCCCCTTGCGCAGGCCCTTCGCCTGGAGCGTCTCGAGAACCTCCGCGAGGGAGGTGGCCGGCCTCTGCATCGATCGATGATAGAGAACGTCCGTTCTAAAGACAAGCCTTTGCTATACTCGCGCACGACCCGGGGATGTAGCTCAGTTGGGAGAGCACCGCGTTCGCATCGCGGGGGTCAGGGGTTCGAGTCCCCTCATCTCCACCACTCCATCAGCTCCCCGATGCGCTTAGTGAGCGCCGTCCACGATGGCGGGGATATCCAGTCCCAGGTGATGTGCCAGCGCGATGCGCACGTCCCGCCGAAGGGAGCGGTCCGTCACGGTCCCCAGCGGTGCGGACCTGACGCGCCGCACGGAAACCGTGCGCACCTGGCTGGCCAGAATCACGCCGTCTCGCGTCTGACCGGCGTGACCCGCAGGAATGGGGATGTCGCCGGGGTAGCGCTCGACTGAGCGGGCCGCGGTGATGGGACAGACCGTCGCCAGACCGGACCGATGAAACGGCTCGTATGAAACAACCAGGGCCCGTCGCTCGCCGGACTGTTCGTGACCCTCGACCGGATCCAGGTCGACGATCACCACCGCCCAGCGCAGGGGCGTGGTCAGGCTGGCCACGTCTCACGATCCGCCCCGCGGTACGCGGCCTCCAGTCCATCCACCTCTGAGTGGAAACCCGGGTCAGATGCGGCCTGCGCCCAGGCGTAAGCCTCCCGTTCATCGCGCAGGCGTCGTTCGAGTTCGTCCACCGCGAGCTCAATCACTCCGTCTTGCGAGGAGGCCACGCCGTACCGCTCCGCCATCTCCCGTACCTGGCGCACGGTGGCCGCGGGGAGGTTGTAGGTGCGCTTCACTCGGGCCGTCATGGAACTGATTCTGATACGTCCGGATACGGGTGTCAATGAGGGTGTCCGCCACGGCGCGCGTGAGGTCAGGATGGAGCCGCTCGCCGATGCATGAGTCGCAACCGTGCCACATTATTGGCCGATACAGCCGCCGTACCGCGAGGACCGACAGCCATGCTCAGCGACCATCCCGTCTTCCCGATCCTGCTCACCAGGGACCTCGACGCAACCCGTCACTTCTACCGCGACATCCTGGGGCTCGAGATTCTGCGCGAGGACCCGAACGACCGGATCGTATTCCTGTGCGGGGGCGGCACCCAGCTGGCCGTCACGCTCAGCACCATCGGCACCGCCGATACCCAGACCCAGCTGGCCTGGAAGGTGCCGGACATCCACGCCGCGCTGGCCGATCTCCGCGTCCGCGGGGTGCACATCGAGGAGTACCAGGCACCGAATCCCGTCACCCACGACGGAATCGCGGACATGGGTCACTCTTGGGCGGCATGGTTCATCGACCCGAGCAACAACGTGCTTGCAGTGGTCGAGCCCAAGCCCTGAACTCTTTCAGGCCGGCGCCACCACTGTCAGGCCCATGGTGCGGGCCGCCGACGCAAGGCGCACGTCGTAGGTGATCATCGTCACCAGCTCATTGCCCACCGCCAGCGCAGACGCCAGGTGAATGGCATCCAGCGACCGAAGCCCGGGTGGCTCCAGCTGGGCCGCAACCGATGCCACCGCCGCATCGATCTCGATCAGCATGAGGTGCTCGAAGACGCGGGCTACCTGCTCGGCGCCCACTCGCACACTCGCTGGCCCCCGACGTGCCAGGGCGCGAGAGACTTCAACGCTGACAAGTCGGCTGGTCAGCAGCCGCTCGTACTGCACCAGGTGATCGCGCAGAGCATGAGACTCCCGTTCCAGCGCCACGAGCTTGACCAGGGCCGATGCGTCCAGGTACGACGCCGTCACCGCTCATCCTCATCTCGCATCTCCTCGAGGATCTCGGACAGCGGCCGCCCGGCGGGCAGCTCGATCGGCGGCGGGAGGTCATGCAATCGTCGCGTGGCGGGCTCGATCCGACCGTCGGCCAGCATCCTCTCGATCTGCGACATCGGCCGACCCTCCAGCGGAGTGAGCCGCGCTACCGCTTCGCCCCGCTCGGTGACTTCGTAGGCATGCCCCTCTTCGCGCACACGCTTGACGTAGACCGATAGGTTCTGACGCAGCTCGCGGATCCCCACCCGATCCGGTCGGGTGTCCTTGCGTTTCATGACGCACAAGAGTAGCACATGCGATCTTGCGCCCGGCGGTCGCCAACCGATTCCGATCCTGGACAGTTGACAGTCGTACAGGTGGATGTACGCTCCTCCATCATGAAGACGGTGCCAATCTCGGATCTTCGGCAGCACGTGGCAGACGTCATTGACGGCCTCCGCGAGACCGATGAGCCCACCGTCGTGCTCCAGCGCTCGCGCCCGGCTGCCTATCTGCTGAGCCCTGACCGATACGAGCGTGACCAGCGGGAGTTGAAGCTCCTCCGCCGGCAGCTGTTCCTGGCCGAGATCCGCGAGTCGGAAAGGGAGTACGACGCGGGTGACGCCCGCCGCTACGTGGATATGGAGCGGCTCCTGGACGATCTGCGCGACTGACGTGCGGGTTGTCAGCTCGAGCCGATTCCTGCGCCGGGCAAAGAAGCTGAGCGAGCCTCAGGCTTCCATGCTGCGCGCCGCCCTCCGCCGCTTTGTAGCCGACTCGCGGGACGCGGTACTCCGCACCCATAAGCTGAAGGGAGAGCTCGCGGACTATTGGGCATTCAGCGTGGATGACGACCCGCGCGTCGTCTTCCGCTGGGCGGGCGAGGACGCCTTCCTCATCAACCTCGGCTCACACGACGAGGTCTACTGAGGCAGCCGGCCCGCGGCCTGGACGCGAGGGGTCACCAGGCGAGCATCTCGCTCGGGCGCCGCCGAGATGGGCAGCAAGCAGGGCGCGATCCACGGTGACGAGCCGGGCTCCACGCGTCCGCGCCACCGAGGCATAAATGGCGTCGTACAGCGTGAGCGCACGGCGCTGCGCCAGCCTCGCAGGGATCTCATATCGGCGCGCGTCGGCGTGATACTGGGCAGATGTCGGCAAGGCATCGAGGACCATGGCCACACGGTTGGCCGGGTCGTCTTGCAGGAGGGATCAGTCAATGACAAGCAAGAAGCCGACGAGCAACCAGGGCCAAGGGCGCAGTGCGCCAAAGACCTCCGTAGGCAAGCCGCGCAGCTTCGGAGAGCAGTGGACCGCTAAGGGGGATGTCTTCACGCGATCCGTCCAGCAGCCCAAGCACGGCAGCTGGTCTTCGCGTGGTTCGATGGCCAAGCCCGCGCGCTAGTTTGCCGGTGCCTCGCTTGGTCCCAGGCGGAGCTCGGTGGTGGCAGGGGAGCGCCGTCTCGACACAAGCGCGTTCCAGCCGCCCGGTCCGGGACATCGCTGGCCATGGTCGTCGGCTCCGGGAGAAGGCTCGCCATCCTCACGTATCGGGGTGTACCGGCTAGGGACCGCAGGCTCGTCCGATCACTTGTGACCCCGATTCGCACAAGCGCGTTCCAGCCGCCCGATCCGGGACATCCCGAGCGCGGGTCACGCTCGTCCGCACCCCGCACAGGCCTCCGCGACCGCCTCCGACCGTGCTAACGCGACCCACAGTGGCATCTGATCGGAAACGCCGCAGAGCACCGGTCCGAGCCAGGTTCGCGTTCATCTGGACTGGTCTCCGAGACGGCGCTCCCCTGCCACCGCCGAGCTCCGCCTGGAGGTGCGCCTGTCGACCATCCACCGCTTCAAGGGGCTCGAGTCGCGCCGACGCATCTGGTGGTCATCGGTTCAGCGGGAGTGGTCGGCTAGCTGGGCTTGCGCATGCGCGGCAATCTAGAGCACTTCTAGAAGGACGGAACCGACCTTCCTGCCGTCCAGCGCGCGTGACGTTGGCTGCAGAGAGGTACTCCACCGTGAAGAGACGACTTGTTCCAGGCTTCGCATTGACGCTCCTTCTTGGCGGCCTGTTCACCATGCCTATGGCCGCGGCCGCAGCGACGGCAGCGCCCGCGACCATCGACGGCCACGGCCTCTTCAGCGAGGACCACAGCAGCTTCAGCGCTGAGAGCCCCTACCTTTGCCCTGACGGCACGACCACGGATCTCGTGCGGTTCGTTGGCCACGGGCGAGAGGTGCTGATCAAGGACGTCAAGACCTTCAATTGCACCGATGGGTCCGGCACGTTCACGCTGAAGATCAATGCCCGGGTACGCGACTGCGACTCCACCGACAACTTCACCTGGGTCGTGGCTGGCGGCACCGGCGACTACGCCCGGCTCCGGGGGGCAGGCACCGGAGTCGGAACCTACTTCCCGCCGTCCGCGTGCGAGGCCGAGGGGATCGACGACCACCTGACCGGAACGCTTGTGCTGCCCTGAGGAGATCGCCATAGGCTCCGTGGGTCAGTCGCCGCCTGCCTCGCCATGTTCCTCGACGCCCTGCCGGGCCGGGCGAGGCGACGGCGGCTGGCACCAACCGCAAAAGAGCCGGTGAATCTCGTTGACCCCCGCGCGGCGCGACTCCTAGGATCCGTGCACATCTCATCTTGTGGCGTGGATCTATGAGCTTCCGCATCCTGGGCGCACTGGCGGCAGAGACAGCCGACGGGACTTCGGTCCCGCTCGGACAGCCAAAGCAACGTGCCCTGCTAGCCATCCTGCTGCTGCACGTCGGCGAGATCGTCTCCATCGACCGCCTCGTGGAGCTGTTGTGGGGCGACCGCGCACCGCGCACCGCCGAGCACTCGATCCAGATCTACGTTTCGGAGCTGCGCCGCGCGCTGCGGCCGGTCGCTGGAGAGCAGGTCATCGTGACCCGACCTCCCGGCTACCTGCTCCAGGTGGCGCCGGATGAGGTCGATGCACGGCGTTTCGAGCGCGCGGTCGTGGAAGGCGCAGCCGCGCTCGCCGCCGGAAGGCGAGCCGATGGCCGCGCGCTCCTGACCGACGCCCTGCGCCTGTGGCGCGGGCCGGCGCTGTACGACTTCGCGTACGAGGAGTTCGCACAGCCGTATATCCGTCGTCTCACCGACCTGCATCTCGACGCCATCGAGGAGCTGGCCGCCGCCGAGCTGGCCGATGGACCTTCCGGGGCGGCCATTCCCCTGCTGGAGGCAGCCATCTCCGAGGATGCGATCCGAGAGCGCTCGCGGGAGCTGCTGATGCTCGCCCTGTATCGTGCGGGTCGTTCCGCCGAGGCACTCCGCACCTACGAAAAGCTGCGCGAACTGCTGGCCGAGGAGCTCGGCGTCGAGCCGTCGCCTCCCCTGCGGCAGCTGCAGGAGCGGATCATCCTCCATGACCCGTCGCTCGGCACTGGACCGGCCGCTCGGGAGCTCGCGGACCCCCATCCGCGCAATCCATACAAGGGTCTGCGCGCCTTCACCGAGGAGGACACCGGCGACTTCTTTGGGCGCACCGCGCTGGTCGATTCGCTTGAGCAGATGATCCGCGGCGGGGCACGGCTGGTGGCGCTGGTCGGTCCCTCGGGCGCCGGGAAGTCCAGCGTCGTGGCAGCCGGCCTCATCCCGCGGTTGCGGAGCGACTTGCAGATTCGCCATGTCACGCCCGACACGATGGGCCTGGCTGATCTGCTCGTATTCGGCGCAGATGGCGCACGCCAGCTCATTGTCATCGACCAGTTCGAGGAATTGTTCACCGGCACGGATGAGGGTCACCAACGCCGCTTCCTGCGTGAGCTGACCCGGATCGTCACCACGCTCGGCCCTTCCATTCTCGTCAGCCTTCGCGCCGACCTCTACGATCGGCCCCTCCAGTTCGCCGCCTTCGCACGGGTCTTCCTGGACGGTGTCGTCAGCATCCTGCCGATGTCAGCCGAGGAGCTGGAGGAGGCGATCATCCGTCCCGCAGAGCGCGCCGGAGTCACGATCGAGCCGGCCCTCCTCGCGAGCCTCATTGCCGACACGGTGGACCAGCCGGGCATGCTGCCGCTGCTCCAGTACACGCTGACCGAGCTGTTCGACCATCGTGGCGGCCAGCGGCTCGCACTGACTGGCTACCGGCGGCTGGGCGGGCTGCGCGGCATCCTCACTCGACGCGCGGAGGAGGTGTTCGCCACGCTCAACGCTGACGAGCAGCGGGTCGCGAACCAGGTCTTCCTGCGGCTCGTGCGCCCTGGTCGCGCCGGCCTAGACTCCCGGCGTCGCCTGCAGGTGTCCGAGCTGACCGCGCTGGGATTCGACCCCGTGGAACTCAGCGCGGTGCTGGACGCCTACGGTCGCCATCGGCTCCTGGCCTTCGGCAGGGACGACGATGGCGCGGCGGCCACGGTCGAGGTCGCCCATGAGGCGCTGCTGTGGGAGTGGGAGCGGCTGGCGCGCTGGGTTGACCGCCATCGCGTCGCCCTGCGTCGCCATGGGTCGTTCGTTGCGGCCCTCGCGGAATGGGAGGAGTCAGGGCGGGACGCCGGTTACCTCCTGGCCGGCACTCGTCTCGACGAGTTTGCCGCGTGGGCGGACGAGGGCGCCATCCTCCTGACCGATACCGAGCGCGCCTTCCTGGACGCCTCGCTCGAGCAGCGCGCTTCGCGGGCCGCTGAGCAGGAGGCGCGGGCGCTCGCCGTGCGCCGCCTCGAGCGACGGTCCCGCAATCGGCTGATCGGCCTTCTCGGCGCCACGGTGGTCCTGCTTGGCGGAGCGACGTGGGCCGCGCTCGCTGTGAGTAGCCAGCCGCCTACCGTGGGCATGCTGATTCACCAGGCCGGCACCCAGCTCGATGTGCTGGCCACCCGGGCGTTCGACCAGGCCGTCTCGGACCTTCGTCTGGTCGGCATCACCCGCGACACCAATGTCGAGGACGCGAACCAGAGACTGAGCGCTCTCTCCGACGAAGGGCCGGACGCGATCATCGACTTCACGTTGGACACCGATGTTGCCGGCGTGGCGTCGCGGTACCCGCAGATCCAGTACGTCAGCTTCGCGAGCGGTGGGCTGCCGCGCGATAACGTCCGCTATGTCTGGTTCGCCGATGAGCAGATCGCCTACCTGGCCGGAGCCATCGCCGCCCTGCATACGAAGACGGGGCGCATCGGCTTCGTTGGCGGAATCGACGTCCCGGTGATCTGGCACTTCCAGGCCGGCTTCGCCGCGGGCGCCGCAGCAGTCAATCCGGACGTCGAGGTGGTGGTGCGCTACCTCACCACCCCGCCGAACTTCGAAGGATTCGTCATCCCGGATCTGGCGAAGACGGCCGCCGATGCCCTATACCAACAGGACGTGGATGTCATCTTCGCCGCGGCGGGCCAGTCCGGGGATGGCGTCCTGGAAGCGGCGTCCTCCATCTACCGGGATACCCGGCGCGAGGTCTGGGTCATCGGCGTGGACACGGATCAGTACCAGACCGTGAGCGGCGTGAACCAGCAGGAGTGGCGAGCCCGCATCCTGACGTCGGCCGTCAAGCGGACGGACCTGGCCGTGTATGACAGCGTGCAGGAGCTGGCCCGCGGCACCTTCACCCCCGGGACCATTCGGCTCGGTCTCGCGGACGGGGCCATGGAGTTGGCGACCAGCGGCGGGCGGATCGACGGAGACGAGGGCCGCATCCAAACGCTGGAGGCGGCCATCATCGCCGGCGACATCAAGGTGCCATGCATCCCCGCGGATCGCATGCAGCAGGCCACCGCACAGGGTATCTCACTGGATCATTGCGTCGAGTAGGCCAGTTGCCGGCGAGGAGCCCAACCGCCTCGCGCTCTCGGAGTCGGATGCCGGCCGGCCATGCCACTGAACCCGAGGCTTCGCGGCTGGCGCAGGACCTGATTCCTACGTTCACGGGGTTGATGCAGGGGTCGGGCCTCCCACTGCTGTCAGCCACCGTTGTGCAGTCGTGCAGCACAGTTGCACAATCACCCTTGACGCAGCGGGCAGGGTGGTCGCGGCCGCAAACCCGCAGGCCGCACGAACACGTCGATAAGCCCACGGTAACCGGTACCGATCACTCTGCGGCAGTGCCAACCCTCCTGCGTGCCGGGCCCTACCGCTTCTTCATCGTGATGGCCGACTGCGCCGAACCGCGCCGCGTGCACGCGAGCGGAGGTGGCGGCGAGGCAAAGATCTGGCTGGCGCCGGTCCGCATCACGGCGACTGCGGGGTATAGTCGCAACGAGTTCCGCGCTCGAGCGGGCGGCACAGGACCATGAGACGACACTGATAGCGCGCTGGGATGAGGCATGCCTGCAGTCAGGGTGAAGATTCAGCCGGCCATTGTCAGCGGCGTGGTAGTCGACGCCGACTGGCTCACCATGCGATTGACCGATGCGGGTGAGCTGCGCGCGCCAACGGCCACATCGGTGCGCTTGGCTGCCGCTACACAGGCGCAGCGCAACCGCTGGACCCTCGAGGCCATGGGGACCGCCGTGCACTGGCCCGACGTCGACGAGGACATCGGCGTGTGGACCTTGCTTGGGGTACCGGAGGATCTCGTCCTGGAGGCCGCCGGTTTCCGCGAGCCCGATTAGCCGCCGATCACTCCTTCTGAGCCGATGACCACCAGGTGCGTCCGCGCCCGGGTGGCGCCGACGTAGAGCAGCCCCGCCAGCTGCTCCGCCGCCACTCGCGAATCGATCTCGGCCAGGATGACCACCGGCGACTCCAGACCCTTGAAGCGATGGATCGTCGAGAGGCGCACCTCCCAAGCGGAGGTCGGCGGCGGCATCACCGCGCCCTCTGGCCCCGCCTCAGACACGAGGGTATACGACCCGACCTTGGCGCC
>JBBRXE010000035.1:0-13995 GCA_038248695.1 Candidatus Limnocylindria bacterium
CGGCCTGCAATGCGGCGTCTTCAGCAACGACCTCGAGCACACGCTGCACGCGTGGGACGAGCTGCAGGTGGGTGGCGTCATCGTCAACGACATCCCGACCTGGCGGACCGATGCCATGCCGTACGGCGGCGTCAAGGACTCGGGTCTCGGCCGCGAGGGCCTGCGCTGGTCGATCGAGGACATGACCGAGCAGCGCCTGCTGGCGATCGCCCGTCCGCTGACATGACCCTGGTGGCGACGCGGTATGCGCGGGTGCTGCCCGCCGACGAGCTGCGCGACGGCGAGCTGTTGCCGGTCGAGATTGACGGCACGCCGGTGGTGCTGGTGCGCCACCAGGGCGAATACTTCGCGACCCAGAACAATTGCACGCACCGCGACTTTCCCCTGAGCGAGGCGGGCTTCGACCCGCGCGACGGCGTGCTGATCTGCGCCTGGCACGAAGCCTGTTTCGACGTGCGCACCGGCGCCGCGGTGGTGCCGCCGGCGACCGAGCCGGTCGAAACATTCCCGACGCGGGTCAGGGACGGCTACGTCGAGATCGGCCTGACCGGAAGCCTGCTGCGGGTCTGACGGTGTCCATCGAGGCCCTCCCCTTCGTCAACTGGATCTTCTGGGCCTCACTGACTTCCGGAACGTTGCTGGTGGTGGGCGCGACCGAGCTGCTCGGGGGCACGACGCGCGGGTATCGGCTGTTCATGGCCTGGCTGCTGCTCGCCTTCGCCGCCATCCTGTTGCTGTCGGAGCTCAACCTGCCGCCGGGCACGGTAGCTGACGAGACCGCCGACCTGCGTCGGATGCTGGTCTGGGCCTTCAGCGCGGCGACGCTGGCATACCTCGTCGCTTCCATGCTCAAGCTCCCGCGCAGCGGCTTGGCGCTGCTCGCCGGGCTCCTGGGCGTGGGGGCGATGGCGACCCTGGCGGCCGCCGGCGGCAGCCTCAGCGCACCACTGTTCGCCGGCCAGCTGGTGCTCGCCGGGCTGGCCCTCGGCGCCGTGAACGCCGCCATGCTGCTCGGTCACTGGTATCTCGTCACTCCGAAGCTGTCCCCAACGCCGCTGGTCCGCATGATGCGGCTGTTGATCGGCGTGCTCGTACTGCAGCTGCTTGCCTTCGGACTCGCGGTCGTCACCGTCGGCAACGGCCCGATCACCGGATCGATCGCGTGGTTGACGTGGCTCCGCCTGGCGGTCGGCATCGTGCTACCGATCGGCATCACCGTGCTTGCCACGCTGGCCAGTCGCGCCGCAAGCCTGCAGGCCAGCACCGGGCTGCTGTACATCGGCCTGGCGCTGGTCATGGCCGGATCGATTGCCGGCGCCAGCATCACCTACCTGACCGGCGTCCCGGTCTAGACGCTCAGACCGATGCGGATCACCATGCGCACATTCGCCCTGCTGCGTGAGCTCAGCGTGGATCGCCGCACCTTCGACCTGCGCGAAGGGGCGACCCTGGCCGACGCGTGGGACAGTCTGGCCACGTCGTTTCCTGCTGTCGCCGACCATCGGCCGTTCGTGCGTGCCGCGCGCAACGGCGCCTACGCGCCATGGGACGATGCCTTGGCCGATGGCGACGAGGTCGCCTTCCTGCCGCCGGTCTCCGGCGGTGCTCCGCTCGTCGGCCTGACCGATGAGCCGATCGCGATCGCGACGCTCGAGGCGTCACTGGCCGGCCCGGGCGACGGGGCGATGGTCACCTTCATCGGGCGAGCGCGCGACAGTGCAGACGACGGCCGGCATGTCGTCGAGCTGGAGTACGAGGTGTACGCGGCGATGGCTGAGGCCGTGCTGGCAGAGATCGTCGAAGAGGTCGAACAGCGCCACCGGGCTCGCGTGGCGGTCGTTCATCGCACCGGACTGGTACCGATCGGCGAGGCGGCCGTGGCGATCGTCACCGCGGCGCCACATCGGGGAGCCGCCTACGAGGCCAACCGCGCCGTGATCGAGGCGATCAAGGAGCGGCTGCCGATCTGGAAGCGCGAGCGCTTCGATGACGGCAGCGAGTGGAAGCGTCCCGGCGCGTAGACTGCTCCCGGCTGGCGCCATCTGGCCGTGGCGTGCACAATGGCGCGCGATGTCAACACCCAAGCCGGGCCAGATCCGGTGCCCGATCTGTCACGAGTCGACGCCCCCCGCAGCCTTCTGCACGCGCTGCGGCCAGCCCATCCCGGCGAGCGCCCGGGCGCGACCGCGCGGCCTCGACCGCGACGAGCTCGAGGAGCGACTGCGCGGCCGGCGTCCCGGCGATTCGGTGTATCGCCGTGGCGTCCCGGTGGGCGATGGCGGCGATGCCCCATTCGATCGTTTCGAGCCGGAGCCGGAGGATGCACTCGCCGTGCGCGAGGCGCCCGCGTCGGGAACGTCGGTGCCGCGTGTCGACAACCTGTCCGCTTCCGACGAGGCGCCAATGGGATCCGAGCCAGGTCAGCCGACGCCTCGCTGGCCGCGTGAGGCGCCACGCCGCGCGGAGCCGAGCCCGCCGAGTGAGCCCGAGCCTGGCGATGTGGTCGCGCCCGAGTCCCGGCCTCCGTACGCGCCGGAGCCCGAGGCTGCTCCTTCCTACGCCGCGCCGGAGGCCGACGACGCTTATTACGACTACGGCAGCGACTACGACTACGACCCCGGCGCGCCGTACTACTCCGACGAGCGTAGCTCCGGCAGTCCGTGGCTGATCGTGGGCGTCATCGGCCTGGGGCTGGTGGCGCTGCTTGGTGGGGTCCTGATCTCCGGGCTATTGAGCGGCGGCCCAGGCGTGGCGCGGGAGACGCCCACCCCGAGCATCGCGGCGCAGGCGACGCCGACTCCCACCCCGCCCGCGGAGCTGACGCCGTCACCGTCGTCCGGCGCGAGCCAGGGACCGCCGGGCACCTTCTCCGACGGCTTCACCGCCAGCGTCCAGCCCTGTGCATCGACGGACATGACCAAGGACGGCTGCGTCGAGGATGGCAGCACGCTGAGTGGCAACACCGTCTGGGTGTGGGCTGGGTTCACCAAGGGAACGGGCCAGGATGTCGTCGGCGTCACGCTGGTGGACGGCGCGACCGACGAGTCGGTCCAGGATGCCAGCCTGGAGCTGAGCCGTGTCAACTGCACCGACATCTGCAACGGCTATCTGAAGTTCTCGTTCGGCGGCGTGCCGGCGGGGGACTACATCCTGCGTGTCAGCCGCAATGGCACGTTCGCGGCGGAGACGCCCTTCACGGTCTCGGGCTGAACGTGCTCGGCGTCCAGCGCAACGGCAAGCCTGCCGCGGCGGAGGCGTTCCGCGAGACGACGTTCGGCGTCCGCTGAGCCGTCAGCGAACGGTCGGCCGCGCCACTCCGCCCCCGTCGCGCCGCCGCGCGGCGAGCGCGCTGATCGCCTCGAGCACGCAGCGATGCGCCGCCATGGCCGTGACCTCCGCGACGTCGTAAGGCGGCGCCACCTCGACGACGTCCATGCCCACCAGCTCGACACGTCCCACGACCTGGCGTATGGCGCGCAGCAGCTCACGGGTGAGCAGTCCGCCAGGCTCCGGCGTCCCCGTACCGGGCGCCATGCCCGGATCGATGACGTCGACATCGACCGACAGGTAGATGACCTCCGGTCCGTCGAGCGCCTCGGCGATCGCATCGGCGACGACGGCCTCCGCGCCCCGCTCTTCGATCTCCGTCATGAGATGCCAACGCAGGCCGTGCGCTCTCATCCAGGCCATGGTCGCCGGCGGCGGCCAGTAGCCGCGCAGCCCGACCTGCACGAAGTTCCGCCCCTCGACGGCACCCGACTCGATGAGTCGCCGCATGGGCGTGCCGTGCGAGGCGAGCACCCCCCAGGTCGAGTTGGCGGCATCGGCGTGCGCGTCGAAATGGACCACGCCGACACGCCGCGGGGCTGCCACCTCCGCGACCGCCGAAGCCGACGGGAAGGTGATCGAGTGATCGCCGCCGAGGACGATCGGGATGGCACCCGACTGTGCCACCTCGAGGATCTTGCGACGGATGACCTCGTGGGCGCGCGGCAGATTTGCCGGCACGAGCGGCGCGTCGCCGGCATCGACGCAATCGAGCCACTCGAAGGGCTGGATGTCGAGCTGCAGCGAGTTGATCGAGCCGGCGTGATACGTCGCGGCGCGCACCGCTCGCGGCCCGAATCGGGCCCCCGGACGGTGGCTGACGGCGTCGTCGAACGGCGCTCCCACGATGGCGATGTCGGGGCGGCGGGTGCGCAGCGCATCGCCATCGGTCACCAGCGGAAGCTTCTGGAAGGTGGCGCTGCCGACGTAGCTCGGCAAGTCGAAGTCATTGAACTCGGTGTACGGGTCGAGCCCGATCGGCGGGTCCTCGTCGTTGGTGCCGGCGTGCCGGCGCGGTTCATCGGCCATCGGGGATGGCTGGAGCCTCCTGCGGTGTGGGCGGGCGCCGTCGCGGCGCGGAGCAGGCCCGCCGAAAGAAGCTGAGCCGATGCTAGCAGAGGGGTGGCTGCTACCATCGCCGCTCGTGAAGCAGCGTCGCGTCTACACCCTCGAGCAGGCACGCGCGCTCGTCCCGCAGGTTCGCGCCGTCTTGCTCCAGCTGGCGGTGCGAAAGCGGCGCCAGGACGAGGCGCATGCCGCGTTGCACGCCCTGGTCGACGCGAACGGCCTTCCGCGCCACGCCGACGAGGCGGACCGCCGTGAGCAGGAGATCCGCTTCATCGGCGACGACATCGGCGCGCTGCTCGAGCTTCTGGCCGACATGGACGTCGAGCTGCGCGACCTGGAGATGGGGCTCGTCGATTTTCCCGGCGAGCGCGACGGGCGGCCGATCTGGCTGTGCTGGCGCCTGTCGGATCCCGAGCTCGACTACTGGCACGGCACAGACCAGGGGTACGCCAGCCGCCAGCCATGCTGATTGCGGTCATCGGCGACTGCCTGCTGGACATCTCGGTTCGTCGTGCCGGACCGATAAGGACCGCCGCCGACGCTCCAGCCGTCATTCGCCCTTCGCCCGGCGGGCAGGGCGCCAACGTCGCCGTGTGGCTGGCTCGTCGCGGAGCCGCCGTGCGGCTGGTTGCTCCAATGGCCGATGACGCCGCCGGGCGGCTGCTCCGGGAGGCGCTGGATGCCGAAGGCGTGGAGCTGGCCGCGCTGCCCGCGGCGCGCACCGGATCGGTCGTGGCACTGCTCGATGCCGATGGGGAGCGCACCATGCTCAGCGACCGCCCCTCGCTTGTCGTCGACGCCCTCGCCGACCTGCTGGCCGATGCCGATTGGGTCCACGTCTCCGGCTACGCGCTGCGCGATGCCGCAGGTCCGACGCTGGCGCGAGCGCTCGCGGCGCTGCCCGCCGATGTGCGAGTCAGCGTCGGCGGAGGATCGCTTCCACCCGGTGACGAGGCGGTGAGATTCGCCGAGTTGCTGCGCGTGGCGCAGCCGGACCTGCTGATCCTGAGCCGGGACGAGGCCGATGCGCTCGAGCAGCACCCATCGACCCTCACAGTGGTGACCGCCGGACGCGACGGCTCGACGGCCTGGGGACCTCGCAGCGGTGGCGTTCATGTCGACGCGCAATGGCTCGACCGGCCGGCAACCGACACGACCGGCGCCGGCGACGCATATGCGGCGGCGCTCATCGATGAGCTGGCACACCTCATGGCGTGGCCGCCGCGTGTGGCTGAGCTGGAGCGTGCCATGCAGGCAGCAAGCCGGCTCGGCGCGGAGGTGACCCGGGTGGACGGGGCACAGGGCCGACTCGCGGATTCGGCCGGGCCATGATTCGTGCTGCGAGCGAGTCGGGCCGGAATCAGGTCACCTCTCAAGCGGCCCTCGGATACCCTCCCAGAATGCATCTACTCGTGATCGCCGATGAGGTTCGGGACGCGCTCGGGGCGGGCCGCGCCGTCGTGGCGCTCGAGTCGTCACTGATCGCGCAGGGGCTGCCCGCGCCGCACAACCTGCAGACCGCGCTCGACGCCGAGGCCGCCATCCGCGAGGAACGCGCCGTCCCGGCGACGGTCGCGCTGGACGACGGCCGGCTGCACATTGGAGCCCCTCGAGAGCTGCTCGAGCGGCTCGCAGACGGAAGGAACAACGCGGCGAAGGCAGCATCCCGTGACCTGGCTCCGCTGCTGGCCGCTAAACGCCTCGCCTCGACCACGGTCAGCGCCACGATGCGCGCCGCTCATATGGCAGGGATTCGCGTCTTTGCCACGGGAGGCATAGGCGCGGTCCACCGCGGCGCCGCGGAAAGCTACGACGTGTCGAGTGACATCGACGAGCTGGCCGCCACGCCGGTGGCGGTGATCTCGAGTGGCGCGAAGTCGATCCTCGACCTGCCGGCCACGCTCGAGCTGCTCGAGACGCGGCGCGTGCCGGTCATCGGGTTCGGCGTCGACGAGCTCCCGGCCTTCTATAGCATCGGCAGTGGCCTGCCGCTGCCGCATCGGGTGGATGATGCGCAGCAGGCGGCGGCGGTCATCAGCCTGCACATGGGGCTGCCGGGCGCCGGCGGGATCCTCATCGTCCAACCACCTCCGGCCGAGCTGGCGATCCCGTTCGGTGAAGTGGAGGCCTGGATCGAGGACGCGCTGCAAATGGCGGAGGCACAGCACATACGAGGTGGCGCCGTCACGCCCTTCGTGCTGTCGCGGGTGGCCGAGCAGAGCGATGGCCGAACGCTCACCACCAACATCGGCTTGATCGTCAACAACGCCCGCACTGCGGCCCGTATCGCGGTCGCCCTGGCCGCGGTGACAGCAGGCGACGACATCGCCGGTTGAACGGTCGGAGAGTTGAATCCGTGGGGTATCCTGCGCGCGTCCTGGCAGAGCATCCGCCCCTGCCACCACGGAGGTCCGCATGCGCATCTACGAAGGCAGTCCGCGCCAGGACTGGGAGGAGGTGCTGCGCGGTGTCGGCGCCTTCGCCGACGGCGAACGCCTCAAGGAGATCCTTTTCATCGAGCTGGAAGCGGGATTCATTCTGCAGGGGCTGCTGCCCACGCACACCAGCGCCTGGGCGGAGGGGACCGGCACACTCAGCAAGCAGACTTACGAGTTCGTCGAGGACAAGATCAGTGAGCTGCTCGACCAGCAGGCGGCCGCTCGCACCGGATCCGCGTCCCAGGTGCCGGAGGCCGACATCGGTCACTACTACGAACAGGCACTCCGCGTGCTGGGAGCCTACGTCGATATGCAGAAGGCACGTGACCTGTTCTTCCTCGAGCAGGACGGCTCGTTCGTGCTGCGCATGTTGGGAGCAGATGCCTCGGGCGTGGTCGGTCACAGGTTGGCCGAGTTCACTCGCGACGAGATTCTGGGTATGATCGAGGCCGCACCCCAGCAGCGCGGCACGGCGTCCCACAGGCCAGGTGCGTGACCAACCAGCTCAGTTCGGGAGACCCAGCATGAAGGCGTTGAAGGTCCTGTTCATCAGTATCGGCGCGATCCTGGCGGCACTGATCGTCATCCCGCTCACCATCCTCGCCGGACTCTTCGTGTGGCTCAAGCTCACCGAGGAGAACGACGACGACGAGATGGAGCTCGACGACACCATCTGATGCCGATGCGCTAGCCGGTTGCCAGACCCCAGGCCACCGTCCAGCACACCGCGGCCAGCAGCAGGCCGTACCACAGGCGTCTGGCGCTGCCTGCTCCCTGCGCCACGGCGACCAGGCCCATGACGCCCAATCCCAGGCTGGCCGCACGCAGCTGGCCCCACAGGCCCAGTCCGGCGGCCACGATGATGCCCACGCCCAGGGCCAGCAGCAACGCCAGCAACCTGCTGCGCCTGCGGCCGATGACCTGCGCCAGGCTGCGTGAGCCGGAGGCCGCGTCGGCATCGAAGTCGCGGAGCGTGTTGGCGAGGTGCGCCGCGGCCGCGAACGGTGCAACCAGCAGGCTGGCACCGAGCACGCGCTCGAGCGGCAGCCCCAGGCCAGCGGCGATCCATAGCGGTAGCAGCCCGAAGCTGACGAGGTAGGGGAGCACCGAGGCGGGGGTGCGGGACAACACGAAATCGTAGGTCAGCGCGCTGGCGGTGGCCGCCGCGCCAAGCAGGAGCGTGACCGCGCCCAGCGGCGCGGACATCGCCACCTGCGTGAGGACGCCACCGGCGCCGATCAGCAGCGCGCCTCGTCCGGACAGGTTGCCGGCGGGAATCGGCTTCTCCGGCCGCGCGCCCGCATCGCGAAAGCGATCGGCCCAGTCGTTGAAGGCGCCCGTGGCGACCTGCGAACCCGCGATGCTCAGCACCACCAGCAGCAGCCGGCCGTCGGGAGCGCGCCCCGCCTGATCGAGCAGGATCACGCCGAGGGCGGCCGACAGGATGACCACCGCGCAAGCCGGCGCGGGATGGATCAGGCGCAGCGCGGCGGGAATCATCGGGCCATGATGGCGCACGTGAACGTGAATTGGCGCGAAGCCCGGCGCATGCTGGCTCCGCCGGCGGCCGGACTCGCGGCACTCGCGGGCAGCACGCTCCTTGCCTATGTCCTCGAGACCTGGCTGGGCCTGGCCGATGCCTCGCCGGTCTATCTCCTCGCCGTGGCGGCGGTGGCGATTGCCGTGGGCACCATGCCCGCCATAGCGACCGCGGTGGGCAGCTTCCTGGTCTACAACTTCCTGTTCATCGATCCGCGACTCAGTCTCATCGTCGCGGGCCCACAGGAGCTACTGACACTGCTCATGCTGCTCGGGCTGGGCGTCCTCATCGGCCGACTCGCCGGGACCGAGCGCGACCGAGCGCACCAGGCCGCCCGTCGCGAGCGCGAGGCTCGCGCGCTGTTCGCCATCAGCCGGCTGTTCTCAACGGAGCCGTCGACCGAGGTGGCACTGGTCGCGGCCGTGCGGCGGCTGGCGCTCGATGCGCGCATGGAACGCGTGTGGGTTGGCCTTGGCGCCACCGAGGCGCAGGAACGCGTGGCCGCCAGCAGCAGCAGTGCGGAACTCGCTCCCAAGCCAGCGACCTATGCGCAGCTGAGGCGTGATGCAGTCGAGGGACAGGCCAGGTGGACGCGCATTCACCAGCCCGCTTTGAGCCAGTCGGATGCGGTCGCCGGCCCGCCGCATGGCAGCGCCTATCGCATTGCGCTGGCCGTCGGCTCGGGACAGATCGGCTCGCTGTGGGCCATCAGAGCAGCGAACCTCGGCGAGCTGCAGCTCGAGGAGACGCGCCTGCTTACGGCGACTGCCGATCAGATCAGCCAGGCGATCGACCGCGAGCGGCTCGCCCGCCAGGCGATGGAGCTCGAGGTTGCGCGTCGCAGCGATGAGCTGAAGAGTGCGCTCCTCGTCTCGGTATCGCATGACCTGCGCACGCCGCTCTCCGCCATTCGTGCCGCGGCGGGCAACCTCGCCGACCCGGAGGTTGAGATCGACGAAGACCAGCGGCGTGCAGCGGCCGCCGCGATCGACGACGAGGCGCAGCGCCTGAACCGCCTGGTCGGCAACCTGATCGACATGAGTCGCATCGAGGGGCGGGACCTGGCGCCGGATCTCGAGGCCATTCCGTTCGGCGATGTCGTCGTGTCGCTGGTCGAACGCCTCCGGCCGCTGCTCGGCAATCGGCCAGTGCGGCTCGTCGTCCCCGACGACCTTCCACCGGTACGTGCCGATGCGACGCTGCTCGACCAAGTCTTCACCAACCTGCTTGAAAACGTCGCTCGACACACGCCGCCGGGCACGTCGCTGCGGATCGAAGCGTCCGCCACGGCCGGGTCAGACGTTCTGGTCGTGATCGAGGACGACGGTCCCGGCGTGCCGCTGCAGGCTCTGCCGCGACTGTTCGAGCGCTTCTATCGTGCTGCTCCGCCTCCGAAGCACGGGCGTGCCAGCTCGGGTCTGGGCCTGGCAGTGGTGCGCGGCTTTGTGGAGGCGATGGGAGGTCGGGTGCTTGCGAGCAGAGGCAACGCCGGCGGGTTGAGGATCAGCCTGTTCTTCGCGACGCATGCCGGGCCGGCGGAGCGCCCCGATGAGTGAAGTGCGGGTTGCCATCCTGCTGGTCGAGGACGACGACGTCGCCCGCACCGCGGTCGCCACCAACCTGACCGCTCACCGCTACGAGGTGCGTGCCGTGCCGGACGGCGAAGAGGCGCTGCGGCAGTGGGAGCTTCGGCGACCGGACCTCGTGCTGCTCGACCTGGGCCTCCCCGGCATCGACGGGTTGGCCGTCGTGCGACGTATGCGTCGTGACGCCACCACGCCGCTGGTCGTCCTCTCTGCGCGCGGCCTTGAGTCCGACAAGGTCGGTGCACTCGACGCCGGTGCCGATGACTACCTGACCAAGCCCTTCGGCATGCCGGAGCTGCATGCGCGCATCCGGGCCGTGCTGCGGCGCGTCGCAGGTCCCGCCGCCGATGCTGACGGCACCCTGCGTCTCGGCTCGCTCGAGCTCGATCCCGGTCGCCGCCGCGTGACGGTGAATGGACAACTGGCGCATCTGACACCACGGGAGTACGAGCTGCTCAAGGCGCTTCTGGCGTACGCCGGACGCGTGGTGACGCGTGGCCGACTGCTGCGGACGGTGTGGGGTGTCGAGTACGCGGAGGAGAGCCATTACCTGCATGTGCACGTAGCGCACATTCGACAGAAGCTGGCTGCCCTCGATCCGGATGGACGGCTCAGCCGGTTGATCGTCGCCGAACCGGGTGTCGGCTATCGGGTCGGCGATGCCGCCGCCCTGGAGCAGAGTTGAGCATTTCTTGAGCGCGCATGACCACCGTGGCGCCGTCCGCCTCTTGGAGCCGAGGGCGACGCTGGAGTCATGGACAACCTGGAAGACGCGAAGCGGGCACAGCTTGCGAAGATCGACCCGCTGCTCGAGGTGCGCGAGCGCCATCCCGGAAAGCGCGCGGGTGATGCCTATATCCGCGTGATCCGCCCTTTCGCGCAGGAGTTCACCCGCGGCGCCGGTGGCGACCTGATCGCCACCGAGCGGACGATCCTTCAGCGCCGCGGCTGGCACGGCGGATTGCGAGCGCTGCGGACCGTCTTCATCGGCCGGCCGATCAGCAGCGAACGCGAAGCGCACGAGCGACTCACCAAGCTCAAGGCGCTGGCCATCTTCAGCAGCGACAACATCAGCTCGTCGGCATATGCCACCGAGGAAATGATGCGCATCCTGGTCGTCGCAGGCATCGGCGCCATCAGCCTGACCATGCCGCTCACCATCGTCATCTGTGCGGTGCTCGCCATCGTAGCGACCTCCTACTGGCAGACCATTCGCGCCTACCCGCAGGGCGCTA
This sequence comes from Candidatus Limnocylindria bacterium, assembly GCA_038248695.1. Classification (GTDB taxonomy): domain Bacteria; phylum Chloroflexota; class Limnocylindria; order QHBO01; family QHBO01; genus JAICUY01. The sequence goes on from JBBRXE010000035.1 coordinate 11,195, forward strand.
GCAGCTACATCGTGTCGAGCGACAATCTCGGCGCCCCGGCTGGCTTGGTGGCCGGCGCTTCGCTGCTCATCGACTACACGTTGACCGTCGCTGTCTCGGTCTCCGCCGCGGTGGCTGCCATCACGTCGCTCGCGCCGTCCATGTTCGATGCGCGCGTTGCCATTGGCCTGGCGATCGTCGCCGTCCTCACGCTCGGAAATCTGCGCGGTGTGCGCGAGTCGGGAACGCTGTTCATGGCCCCCACCTACCTGTACATCGTCACGATCCTGGCCATGGTCGGCATCGGCATCGCGCGCCAGCTGAGCGGCGACATGCCGGAGTACCGGCCGCCGGCCGACTGGCTTGTGGCATCGCCGGCCGGCGGCCTGTCTGGTCTCGGGATCCTGCTCATCCTGCGCGCCTTCAGCTCCGGCTCCGCCGCGTTGACGGGCGTCGAGGCGATCTCCGACGGCGTGCCGGCATTCAAGCCCCAGGAGTGGCGGAACGCGCGCATCACCCTGGTCTGGGCCGCGGCCATCTTCGCCACGCTGTTCCTGAGCATCAGCTACCTGGCCAGCTCCATCGGCGTCGTGCCCGACCCGCATGAAACGCAGACGGTGCTGAGCCAGATCGGCCGCCTGGTCTTCGGCGATGGATCGATGTTCGTCATCCTGCAGGCCGCGACGGTGCTGGTCCTGGCCTTGGCGGCGAACACCGCATTCGCCGACTTTCCGCGGCTCAGCTCATTCCTGGCGCGCGACGGCTTCATGCCCCGCCAGTTCACGTTTCGTGGCGAGCGCCTGGCGTTCACCACCGGGATCATGGCCCTGTCGGGGCTGGCGGCGGTGCTGCTCGTCGTCTTCGGCGCGAGTGTCACTGCGCTGATCCCGCTGTACACGCTTGGCGTCTTCTTGGCGTTCACGCTCTCGCAGGCGGGCATGGTCATGCGCTGGCGGCGCCTGCATGAGCACGGATGGCGGCGCGGGATGGTGATCAACGGCGTCGGCGCGGCGACGACGGGCGTGATCGCGTTGATCGTCGTCGAGAGCAAGTTCCTCCACGGTGCCTGGATGGTCGTGATCGCCATACCGATGCTGGTCATGCTGATGCTGGGTATCCGCCGCCACTACCGCGGCATGGACCGCGCGCTGGCGGTGGAAGGCATGGTGGTCGCCGAATCGGCCGGTGAGCCGATCGTGGTCGTCCCGCTGGCTCGCCTGGACGCGCCGGCTCGTCAGGCCCTGGCCTTTGCTCGATCGATCTCGGCGGCGCCGCTGGCCGTGCACGTTTCGCATCGGGCGGCCGAAACCGCCGAGCTACGCGAACGCTGGGCCGAATGGCCGGAGGCTCCTTCGCTGATCGTGGTCGAGTCACCCTATCGCGCGCTCATCGGACCATTGCTGGCCTACCTCGATGCGCTGCAGCTTCAACATCCGGGACGTCCGGTGCTGGTCGTGCTCTCCGAGTTCGTACCGCGGCACTGGTGGGAGCTGCTGCTGCACAACCAGACCGCGCTGCGGCTGAAGCTGCGGCTTTTCGCCAGGCGCAACACCATGGTTGCCGATGTGCCGTTCCATCTGGGAACGCGAACCTGAAGGACGGCCCGCCCCGCCCGCCCCGCCCGCATCGGCCTGCATCGGCCTGCATCGGCCTGCATCGGGCGATGATAGAATCGGAAAAACCCCGGAGGAATCACCAGACCAATGCCGAAGTATGTCTTCGTCACGGGCGGCGTCACCAGCTCGCTCGGCAAAGGCATCACTGCCGCCTCCATCGGCCGGATCTTGAAGGCCCGGGGGATTCCGGTCTCCATCCTCAAGCTCGACCCGTACATCAACATCGATCCGGGGACCATGTCGCCGTACCAGCACGGCGAGGTGTTCGTGACCGATGACGGCGCCGAGACGGACCTGGACCTCGGCCACTACGAACGCTTCATCGACGAGAACCTGTCGCAGGCGAGCAACGTCACCACTGGCCGCATCTACCAGAGCGTGATCGCCAAGGAGCGCCGCGGGGACTACCTCGGTGGCACGGTGCAGGTCATTCCGCACATCACCAACGAGATCAAGGAGCGCATCCAGCGCGTCGCGCGGGAGGGGACCGGCAGCGTCGCCGGCAGCGGCCTGGCGCAGCACGGCGTGGTTATCGTGGAGGTCGGCGGCACGGTCGGCGACATCGAGTCGCTGCCGTTCCTGGAGGCCATCCGCCAGATGCGCAAGGATGTCGGCCGCCGTAACGTGCTGTATGTCCACGTCACCCTGCTGCCACAGATCGGCGCGACCGGTGAGCTCAAGACGAAACCGACGCAGCATTCCGTCAAGGAGCTGCGCGGCATCGGCATCCAGCCGGACGTCATCATCCTGCGCAGCGACGAGCCCATCGACGACGATATCCTGGACAAGGTGGCGCTGTTCACCGACGTCGACGTGCATGCCGTCATCCCGCTCAAGACGGCGCGCAGCATCTACGAGGTGCCCATCCAGCTCGAGCGCGCCGGCCTGGGCAAGCTCATCACTCGCGAGCTTGAGATCCCCGGCGCTGAACCCGACCTCGCCGACTGGCAGGAGCTCGTCAACCGCATCCGAGCACCGCGACCGGAGGTCGAGGTCGCCATCGTGGGCAAGTACACCGAGCTTCCGGACGCCTACATCAGTGTCAGCGAGGCACTCAAGCACGCCGCGCTGCACCATCGGGTCGACGTGAAGGTGCGATGGATTCGCAGCGAGCACCTGGAGCGCATCGAGCCGGCGGAGGTCGAGCACGAGCTCAAGGGAGTAGCCGGCGTGCTGGTGCCCGGCGGCTTCGGCTATCGCGGCGTC
>JBBRXE010000036.1:0-13650 GCA_038248695.1 Candidatus Limnocylindria bacterium
ACCGATGGATCGTAGATGCGCAGCATGGCGTCGGCAAAGTGACGCACCGGGAAGATGCTCGAGACCACGTCGAGCCACTGCGGTGCGTTCTGCAATGGAATGAAGACGTTGGAAATGAAGAAGAGCGGCAGGATGCTGGCATTCACGATGGCGGGGGCCGCATCCGCGTTGGGGATGACCGCCGTCAGTGCCAGTCCCAGCGCACAGAACGCAGCGGCGCCCACGACCAGGACCACGATCAACGAGGGAAGGCGGTCCCACGGGACTGGAACGCTGTAGAACAGGGCGCCGAAGGCGGCCACGATGATCACAAGGAGCAGCGCCAGCAGCGCCGCGTGGATCATGCGTGCCAGCAGGTAGCTCAGCGGCGGGAGCGGCGTGCCGCGCAGACGCTTGAGGATGCCCTCGTCGCGTGCCACGGTGACGGTCATGGCCAGATTGCTGAACGTGGCGGTGACGACCGCGAAGACGATGATTCCAGGCGTGAAGAACCGACCGCTCTCCGGGTCGCCGTTCCCGAAGAGGACGTTGAAGATGACCATGAACAGCAGTGGAAAGGCGAAGGTGAAGAAGGCCGCGGCAGGATTGCGCCAGAAGCTGCGGTTCTCGAATCGCACCTGGCGCATGGTCAGACCGATGCCGCTCATGCCGCCTCCGCCTCGCTGGTGAGCGCAAGGTAGACGTCCTCGAGCGACGGCCGGCTGATCTCCAGACCGATGAGTTCCAGGTCAGCCGCGAGTGCCCAGCTGGTCAGCTCGTGAAGCAGCCGCGTTGGCTGTTCGGTGTCGAGCTGGTAACCGGTCGAGGTGAGTCGTGCGTCGAAGCCATTGGGCAGTTCGGCGCCGGCTGGCAGCGCGAAGCGGACGGTGCTCGATCCCGCACCGCGTGACCCGAGCGTGTCGGGGGTGCCGCTGGCCACGATGAGACCACCGGCGATGATCGCCACGCGATCGGCGAGCGCCTGGGCCTCGTCCATGTAGTGCGTGGTCAGGAAGACCGTCTTGCCCAGCTCGGCCAGGCTGCGGATCACGTCCCAGGCCGCGCGACGGGCGGAGGGATCGAATCCGGTGGTCGGTTCGTCCAGGAAGAGCAGCTCCGGGTCGCCGGCGAGCGCCACGGCCAGGTCGACGCGCCTTCGCTGACCGCCGGACAGCTTGTTGATGCGTCGATCGGCCTGTTCCGCGAGCCCGACCAGGCGCATCACCTCGTCGACGTCGCGTGGATGCGGGTAATAGCCGGCGAACATGGCGACCGTCTCCCGGACGGTCAGGTAGGGACTCACCCCGGTCGACTGCAGCACGATGCCGATCCGCTCGCGCATGGCACCCGCCTGGCGCGCGGGGTCAAAGCCGAGCACCGACACGTCGCCGCCATCGCGGTCGCGATAGCCCTCCAGGATCTCGACCGTCGTCGTCTTGCCGGCACCGTTGGGCCCGAGCAGCGCGAAGACCTCGCCGGCCTCGATGGCGAGGTCGATGCCGCGCACCGCCTCAAGCGCGCCGTACGACTTGCGCAGCCCGAGAACGTCGATCGCCGTCATCGGCGCATCGGTCAGCCGGCAGCCAAGAAGGTCCAGGCCGCGACCACGAAGGCGAGCACCACGAACGCCGCAATGGCCAGTGGCAGCAGTGCGACGCGAAGGTTCTGCTGCACCTCCTGGTCCTGCGGATCGTGGTAGTCCGCATGCAGCTCGGGCGGCGTGTCGACGACGAGGGCGCCCTCATCGCGGGCGACGGGAAGGTTGGAGGACATGGGATCTACTCCTTGGCGACGATGGCGGCGATCTGCCGATCGAGCGACGCACGGCTGAACTGGCCAACCTGGTGTCCGACGACCGTGCCGTCACGTCCGATGAAGAAGGTTTCGGGGGGCGCGAAGATGGCATACCGCGACGCCAGGCTGTCGCCGGGATCCATGGCCGCCGGCCAGTCGGCGTCCATGCGCTGCATGAACGCGCGGGCCGCCTCTGAACGGTCCTGGTAGACGATGCCGATCACGGCCAGGCCGTCAGTGGCGTGCTGCTGCTCAGCCTGCTGAAGCAGGGGGAACTCCTCGACGCATGGGCCGCACCAGCTCGCCCAGAAGTTGAGGATCACCGGCCGACCGGCAAAGTCGGCGAGCCGCAGCGGATTGCCGTCGAGGTCGGCCACTGCGAACTGTGGCGCCGGATCACCAATCCGGACCACGCTCGGTCCGGGCCGAATGCCGAATGTGATGACGTAGACCACCAGCAGGACCATGGGCAGCAGCGCCGCGACGATCAGGTAGGCGCGCGGCAGCCGTCCGGTACCTGCGCTGGGCCCGGTCTGCATGGCGGTGACCGCCGACATCAGTGCACCTTGGCGTCGTCGTGCGAGCCCTGCTCGACGTCGTGCCATTCGTGACCTGCGTCACGCACCCAGGTCACGATGCTGGCGACAAAGAGAAGCACGCCGGGGATCGCGATCCACGGATTGGCGATGAGGTCGTCCGGTTTGAAGGCCAGGCCGGCGCCGATGAGGAGCGCGGCGAGCGACATGAGGACCGGAAGCCAGCTCGGAGCGGGCATGTGCACCCCGCTCGGCGGAGCCTGGCCCGCGCCGCTCGGCCGGCCGACGCGTGTGGTGACGGCAAATGCGACACCCAGCACGAAGATGATCGCAATCCCGATCAGTGCAAAGCCCAGGGCCCGATCGTCCATGACTTCAGCTCTCCCTAACGCAGGAAGTAGAGGGTGAAGAAGAGCGCGATCCAGACCACGTCGACGAAGTGCCAGTACATGCTGATTGCTTCGACCGCCACGTGGTTGCGCGCGCTGAACTGGCCCTGCGTCGCCCGCGCGAACAGGATCGTCATGCCGATCGCGCCGCCGAAGACGTGCGCGCCGTGGAAGCCGGTCAGCGTGTAAAAGGTCGTCGAGAAGATCCCGTCGCCAAGGCCAAAGCCAAGCTGCGAGTAGTCGTACAGCTGACCCATCAGAAACAGCACGCCCAGGACGAGGGTCAGCCCCACCCACATGCGCAGCTTGCGCTGGTCACCACGGCGGATGGCAGCCACGCCGAGCTGCATGGTGAAGCTGGAGGTGACGAGCAGGATGGTCAGGATGGCCGCCAACGGCCAGGCCTCGAGCTCGTGGCCGCCGGGTGGTCCCCATTCGCCCGCGTGCGTGGCGCGGCTGTTGAAATAGGCCGCGAACAGGCCACCGAAGAACATCACCTCGCTGGCGATGAAGAGCAGCATGCCGACCATGGGGGTGGGCATGCCGGTGTTGCGCTGCGTGTCCGGCGGAATCAGCGCTCCGCTTGCATCGGCAGTCATGCGTGGCCACCACCCTCGCTGCCGAGCTGCTCGGGGTCGTCACGGTGTCGCAGGTCGAAGACCGGGCGCTCGCTGCGAATGGGTGGCAGTTTGTCGAAGTTGTGCGGTGGTGGAGGCGAGCTGGTCGCCCACTCGAGCGTGTTGGCCTCCCACGGGTCGTCGCCGACACGCTCGCCGTTGATGAACGTTGCGATCACGTTGATCAGGAACGGGAAGATGCTGATGGCGATGATGAATGCGCCGACCGTCTCGATCAAGTTGAGAATCATCCAGCCGGTGTTGGTCGGATCGTAGTCCGCAATGCGCCGCGGCATGCCGGTGATGCCCAGCGAATGCATCGGGAAGAAGGTCAGATTGAACCCGATGAAGTGCAGCCAGAAGTGGACCTTGCCGAGGCGCTCGTTCAGTCGTCGCCCGGTCATCTTGGGGAACCAGTAGTAGGTCGCCGCGAAGACTCCGAACACTGAGCCGCCGAAGAAGACATAGTGCAGGTGCGCCACGGCGAAATAGGTGTCCTGCAGGTGGAAGTCGACCGGGGCCGAGGCCATCATCACGCCACTGATGCCGCCGATCAGGAACATGGCGACGAAGCCGATGGCGAACAGCATGGGCGTCGTCAGGCTGATCGAGCCGCGCCACATTGTCGCCAGCCAGTTGAACATCTTCACCCCGGTCGGCACAGCGATGAGGGCGGTCATGAAGCTGAAGAACGGCAGGAAGACGACACCGGTGGTGAACATGTGGTGCGCCCACACGCTCCAGCTGAGGAGGCCGATGCCGATGGTGGCATAGACAAAGGCGCGGTAGCCGAACAGTGGCTTGCGGCTGAATACCGGCAGGATCTCGCTGACGATGCCCATCGCGGGCAGGATGACGATGTACACCTCCGGGTGGCCGAAGAACCAGAAGATGTGCTGCCACAGGATGGGGCTGCCGCCGTTGGCCGGATCGAAGAACGAGCCGCCATAGTTGCGATCGATGAAGAGGGCGATGAGGCCGGCGGTGAGCACCGGCGTGGCGAGCATGATGAGCGTGGCGGTGACCAGGATGGTCCACACGAAGATGGGCATGCGGAAGAGGGTCATCCCCGGCGCACGCATCTTGAAGATCGTGGCGATGAAGTTGACCGCGCCAAGGATCGAGGCCGTGCCGACGAGCACCAGGCCGATGATCCACAGGTCGGTGCCCGCCCCCGGCGAGTACTTCGCCTGGGTCAGCGGGCTATAACCGGTCCAGCCCTCCGCCGCAGCACCGCCGAACAGATAGCCGGACAGGATCAGCAGGCCGCCCAGCGGCAGGAGCCAGAAGGAGAGGGCGTTGATGCGCGGGAAGGCCATATCCGGTGCGCCAATCTGGAGCGGCACGATGTAGTTGCCGAAGCCGGCCAGCATGGGGACGATGAACAGGAAGATCATGATCGTCCCGTGCATCGTGAAGGTCTCGTTGTAGGTGGCCTCGTCGAGGAACTGCAGGCCGGGCACCGCCAGTTCGGAGCGGATCACGAGGGCCAGCAGGCCGGCCGCGAAGAAGAACAGGAACGAGTTCACGATGTACATGATCCCGATCTTCTTGTGGTCGACCGTCGTCAGCCAGTCGAGCACCCACGAGCGCTGATACGACTCCGCTCGCGGTTCGAGTGTGGTGGTTGCCATGGGTTCTTACGCTCGGCCTCGACTACTCGGCTACTTGGCCACGACGGTACCGAACATCAACGTCGGATGCACGTCGCACCGGAAGGTGTAATCGCCGGCAGGAAGAGCCGGCACGTTGTACTGCATCGTCTTCGGCCCCGCGAAGATCTCACCCGTGAACAGCTCCTTGCCGGACTTGTCGACGATGGCCACGTTGTGCTGCACCGCATCCTTGTTCTCGAATTCGATGACGAACGGCTTGCCCGCCGGAACGTCCAGATGGTCGGTGCTGAATTTCAATTGGTTGGCGCTGATCTTGACGATCTGGGCGCCGGGTGCCGCGGACGCCGACGGCTCTCCCTTCTTCTCGATGTTCGACGCCAGCCACGCGTCGTAATCGGGGCGGCTCATGGCCTGCACCTCGAAGAGCATCCCTGCGTGCCCCGTGCCGCAGAACTCGGCGCACTGACCGCTGTAGGTGCCCGGATTGGTAACGGTGAACTCCAGTGAGTTGTGCTGATTCGGGTCCGGGAAGGGCACGACGTCAAGCTTGATCAGGAAGCTCGGCACGAAGAACGAGTGGATGACGTCGCTCGACTTCAGGATGAGACGCACCGGTTCGCCAACCGGCACGGCCATCACCGGCGGCTGTGCCGGCGTGCCGGTGACCGTGTAGTCGTTGCTGGGATCCGTGTCGTCGGTGCCGTAGCGGAACGCCCACTGCCACTGGAAGCCATCGACCTCGATCACGGTCGGGTTCGTCGCCCGTGTCTCGATGTGGCCCAGGGTGACCATGCTGAACCCGAAGATGGTGAGCACGATGGCGGTGGGAATGACCGTCCAGATGATCTCGATCAGCGTGTTGCCGTGCAGCTGCTTCGGCAGCCGATCGTCACGGCGGCGGTAGCGGAAGACCGAGTACACGATCATGCCCTCGACCGCCAGGAACACGGCGACCGCCATGCCGAAGATGACGTTGTAGAGGGTGAATACCTCCTTCGCCTCGGTCGTCTTCGGGTCGGGCGGGATCATGCAGCCGCCGAGCGCCACGATGAGCAGCAATGGAACGCCGACGCGCAGCAGCGTCCGCAGGCTGTGGGGAACCGCCATTCGTCGCATCAGCTCGTCTCGAAGCTCCTCACACGGTCACGTGGTTCTGTGTGATCACACACAAGCGGAACGATTCCTCCGGGCGCGCATGCAGTCGGGCTGCTGCGGCACGGGCCGTATTGTACCGACGCCGATGCTCCGGCGCAGCCCGTGCGCGCAGCCCCTGCGCAGCGACGCAGAACTCAGGTCCGCGGGCACTCCGCTCGCTCCCCCGGAAGGAACGGCCGCGGCTGCACCACGTAGAGCTGCCCCGCGGATGTCCAGCGCGTCAGCTGGTTCGCCGAGCCAAGCGCCGTCGTCCAGGCATCCGCCTCGTGGCCCGCCGCGATCTGGCAGCGGCCACCGCCGAGCCCCGGCACCCCTGCTGTCGGATCCTGGGTACCCGGCCAACCGAACACGTTGAAGCCAATGCCGCTCGGGTCCTGCTCAGCAGCGTCCGCATCGAGCACCAGCAGGCGGTAGACGTCCGCGCGATAGGGATGCCAGCCGGCGTCCGCCCAGGCCGATGCGGGTAGCCATTGGTCCAGCGACTCCAGCCGCGCCTCGAGATTCACGAGCAGCAGATGCGTCTGCGCCTCGTCGGCGCGCAACCCGGCATCGATGCCGAGCGCGTACACCGTGACCACCACGTCGCGTCCGCCGGCGTGGAGGGTGAAGACCGTATCGGGCGCATCGGCCACGGCGGCGTTACGGAACTCGCGGCTGGCGGCGAACAACCCGGTGGCGGCGACTTCGCGCAGCACCAGCTGCATGCCATCGAGCGTCAGGCGCCGCTCGAGCAGGGGCGACAGCAGCGGGCCGGGAAAGATGGCGTCCACCGCGCCGGCCTGGATGACGCGGCCGTCGCCGAGCAACGTGAAGGATGGAACCTGGCTGAACCTGACGTTTGGCCCGACAAAGCCGCCGCGCACCTCAACCTGCAGCACCGGCGTGGCGTCGGTCGGATGCTCGATCCCGTGGCCGGCGTCTGCCGGACCGCACGCGGCGAGAAGAAGGCAGAGGCTCAACAGGATGCCGGGGCGCTGTCTCATTGCCCGCCAGACGCCGCCAGCGCCGGGAGGGTTCCGCTTCCCGCGTGGCGGGGAGCGGCGTTCCGCGCGAGAATGTCGCGGTGACCCGCGTCCTGCGCCCGCTCATCGCCGCGGCGCTGAGCCTGTTCGTGCTCCCGTCGCTGGCGCTTGCCCATGGGGCGGTGGCCCCGCCGCCGACGTTCCCGGACGTGCTCTTCGCCTGGCGCTTCGATCTCCTGGTGGTCGGTGGCGTCGCGCTGACCGCGGCCGCCTACCTGTGGGGAGTGCGCCGCGTCAACGGGCGTCATGCACTGAATCGGCCGCCGCGCAGCCGCACGATCTGGTTCATGGCCGGGCTCGCCGCCATCCTGCTGGCGCTCGTCTCGCCGATCGAGGCTTACGAGGACCAGCTGTTCAGCGTGCACATGGTGCAGCACATGCTGCTCGAGCTGGTTGCCGCCCCGCTCCTGCTGCTGGGTGCGCCGATCACGCTGTCACTGCGCGCGTCGTCGGCATCGGTCAGGCGCAGGCTGCTACGCATCCTGCAGAGCCGGATCGTCCACGGGATCTCGTTCCCGGTCGTCGCCTGGATGCTGTTCGCGGCGGTCAACTGGGGCTGGCACTTCTCCGACCTGTACAACGTTGCGCTGGAGAACCCGCCACTGCACTATTTCCAGCACGCAACCTTCCTGGGCGCCGCGCTGCTTTTCTGGTGGCCAGTTATCGGGCTGGACCCGTCGCCGTGGCGCATGCCGCACCCTGCGCGCCTCTTCTATCTCTTCCTGGCGATGCCGCAGAACTCGTTCCTGGGCGTGGCCCTGATGAGCGCGAGCCAGGTCCTGTACCCGCATTACCTGTCCAACCTGCGCGCCTGGGGACCCTCACCGCTCGACGACCAGATCCTCGGCGGCGTGCTGATGTGGGTCATGGGTGACATGGTGTTCCTGATCGCCATGGCCCTGGTCGTAGCGTCCTGGGCACGCCTGGAGGACCGCCGCACCGTCCGGCTGGATGCGCGCCTGGATGCCGAGGCGGCGGCCCGAGCTCCCTCCGCCGCAGATCACTGACCGACGCCCGCATGGTCGCCCGGCTCGAGAGCGGCCGCCGCTGCCACCTCAAGCCGACGGAGGTAGTGAAGGACCACCAGCAGCGCGAAGAGCAATCCCCAGATCGCGGCCGCAAGGGTCAGGTGCAGGACCTGCGTCCACGGAGCGAGTTGGAGGAAGATCTGGAACGCTCCGATCACGCCCTGCAGCGGGAACAGCAGCGCCGCCAGGACCGCCAGCCAGATGATGGACCGATGCGCGCGCCGCATCCGCAGCGCGCCGAGGGCGGTGGCCACCACCAGCAGGCCGACCAGCAGTCCCGCCCAGCGGTGCAGAAACTGGGGAGCGGTCGCATCGGTCAGGACCGGGAGGAGGCCACCGTTCATGAGCGGCCAGTCCGAGAAGGCGAACGTGGTGCCGGTGGCGCGCACGTGGGCGCCGAGCAGCAACAGCACGTACGTCGCGCCCGCGGTGATGGCCGTCAGCCAGGTGAAGCGATCCCATGCGCCACCGCGAGGCATTCGGGCCGGATAGGTGCTCCGTAGCAGGACGAAGATGACGAGGGCGAAGAGCGCCATGGCAGTGGCCAGGTGCGCAGTCACGATCTCGCCGGAGAGCTCCGACTCGACCGTGATCTTGCCCAGGATGGCCTGGAAGATGACGAGCAGGAACGCAGTTATCGACGGCCACAGGATCTCGGGACGGCGACGGTGGGCCACGATGGCTGCCACCGCCATGGCGAGCGCCAGGACGCCGACGATCGCCGCGGTGGTGCGGTGCGAGTACTCGATGATCGCGTGGACATTGTCGAACGGCGGGATCCAGCTGCCGTGGCAGGTCGGCCACTCCGGGCAGCCCAGTCCCGAGCCGGTCGAGCGCACGACGACGCCCACGATGACGAGCACGAACGTCATCGCCACGGTGGCCGCGGCGAGCCGGGTGAAACGGGTCAAACAGTCCTCCGACGCGCTCGATCCCCGGCCGATGCAGTGGCCGGTCGAGCGGGAGCGGCCATGATAGCGGCTGGCCGATTCGCCACGCGGCGCAGGGCGCTGCGGTAGTGGGGCACGAAGCGCAGCGGTGCCGGGACCAGCGGCAGGACTCCCCGAACGACAGCGGCTGCGCGTCGCATGCCCCGCTCGCGGCCGGTGGACCAGCCGATCCCGTAGCCGCGGCGCAGCTCGTCCGGCATCACGCTCATCGAGACGAGGTGTCCGATGTCCCACACGAAGCGCGGCGGAAACGGGGTGGGATAGCGCACCGAAGGCGCCAGCTCGCGTGCTGTCGCCGAGACGCGCACCTCACCAGAGGCGATCATGGATGCCATCTCGGCTCGCATCTCGTTCAGGGTGGCGGGCAGCGCCGCCGGCGGCACCCCCAGCTGAATCGCGATCTTTGCCGATTCGGCGTAATAGGACTGCGCGTCCGCATCGGTCAGGGGAGAGACGTAGCGGTCGTGGACCCGCAGCGCAGTGTCGATCAGGGTCGCCTGCACCCACAGGAGCAGTCGTGGGTCGCGGGCGTCATATGCCTCCCCCGTCTCGGGCACGGATCCGCGGACGACCGAATGGATGGCGTTCATGCGCGCGATCGCGCGCTCCGCCCGCGGCGTGCTGCCAAAGATGACGTCGAAGCTGGCAGTCAGCGTGCGCCGCAGGCGCGCAAACGGATCCGCGCGGAAGTCGGAGTGCTGCGCGACGCCGGCGGCGACCGCCGGGTGCGCCAGCTGCATGAGCAGCGCGCAGGTGCCGCCGGCCAGGATCAGCACCTCCCGGTCGATCTTCCAAGCGGCGCTATCCGGCCCGAACAGGCCAGCCGAACGGCTGGCGCGGAATCCGCGGCCCGGCTCGTTCGCATGAGCCAGTCGGAGCATCGACCGATCATACTGGGCCGATGTCGATCGATATCCGCCCTTTCTCCGGTGATGCGACCGACTACTTCGCGGTCATCGGCGTGGCCTTCGGCGGGCACTCTCCGCCGGAAGAGGTCGAGATGTTCATGCCACTGTTCGAGGCTGAACGGGCGCTGGGAGCCTACGACGACGAAAGCTGCGTGGGCGTAGCCGCGATCTACAGCGTTGATCTCACCGTTCCGGGTACGACACTGCCGACGGCGGCCGTCACCATGGTCGGCGTGCTGCCGACGCACCGTCGGCGCGGTGCGCTGACCAACCTCATGCAGCTCCAGCTGGCCAACATCCACGAGCGCGGCGAACCGCTTGCCGCGCTGTGGGCCTCCGAGGGCTCAATCTACCAGCGCTTCGGCTACGGCATGTCGACCGTCTCCGCCACCTTCGAGATCGAACGTTGGCGCGTCGCCTGGCGGACGCCACACGCTCCGCGGGGTTCAGTGCGTCTCGTGTCGAGCGACGAGGCGGCGTCCATGGTCCCCGCGGTGCACGACCGCATCGCACCCACGCGCCCAGGCTTCATCAGTCGATCAGCGGCGTTCTGGCGCGCGGAATACTTCTATGACCCTGAGCACCGTCGGGACGGAGCGAGTGCGGCATTCCATGTCGTCCACGAGAGGGACGGCGCGGCCGATGCCTACGCGACGTATCGCATACGCCAGGATTGGAGCGCGCGCGTGCCGAGGTCGGTGCTGTTGCTGACCGAGGTCCAGGCCATCGGGCCTGATGCGACCCGCGAGATCTGGGAGTACCTGTTCGGCGTCGATCTGATCGCGACGATCCGAGCCCGCGCCCAGGCACCCGACCTGCCACTGCTGCTCATGCTCCTTGATCCGCGCCGGCTGGGATTGACCCTTGGCGACGGCATGTGGCTGCGCGTCGTCGACGCAGCCGCCGCACTCGGCGCGCGGAGCTACGCCGGCGAGGATCGGCTGGTGCTGGACCTGCGCGATGACATCTGCGACTGGAATGCCGGCCGATGGGCGCTGGACGCGTCCCGCGAGGGCGCACGGGTCGCCCGCACCACGGATAACGCCGACCTGGCCCTGGATGCCGCCGATCTGGGCACGATCTACCTTGGCGGCCACAGCGTGGTGGAGCTGCTGGCGGCGGGCCGCGGCGAGGAGCGGACCGCCGGTGCCGCCTCGCGGCTCGACGCACTGCTGCGCGTCGATCGTGCTCCTTGGTGCCCAATCGTCTTCTGAAACCGACCGACGACTACTCCCCGACTCTCAACGCTGGGGCGGCGAGGCCGTCGTTCGAGGCCCTCACTGGATTGCGAATCCCGATGCCGTTCACGGCTGCGCCCGCTGCGCACAGCAGCGCGGCGATGAGCATGGCCAGGTGGAACGCATCGGTCGAGGCTCCAGCGGCCGCCTTCGCCTGCGCGGCCGGTACCGAGTCGTCCGGCTGGTTCAGCGGCGAGATCGCGCGCCGAACGATCGGGTCATCCACGTTCATCGACGGGACGCGCGCCTGCATGCCGCTATAGAAGGCACTGGTGATGGCCACGAAGATGACCGCCCCGGCGAGCAGCGGCCCGACACGCGAGACGGCGTTGTTGATCGCCGAGGCGATGCCCGAGTTGCGCTCCGGGACCGAGTTCATGAGCGCGGTGGTCAGCGGCGCGACCATGATCGTCAGGCCAATCGCGAAGACGAGGACCGACGGGAAGATGTCGATCCAATAGCCGGCCGGCGGGAAGAGCGTGGCGGGCTTGACGAGGGTGGCTTCCCAGGGAGTCGAGCTGGCCGGCAGCCGGGTCAGCCACAGCAGCCCCACGGCCATCAGGGCCGGCCCGATGGTCATGAACCAGCGCGGTCCGTATCGGCCCGCGATCGAGCCCACGCTAGTGGAGAAGATGGTGAGCAGGATGCTGATCGGCAGGCCGACGAGGCCGGCGGCCAGCGCCGAATAGGCGAGCGTGCCCTGCACGAAGATCGCCGAAAGGTAGCCGAACACGTAGAGCGCACCGTAGATCAGCAGCGTCGAGATGTTCGTGACGGTGAAGTTGCGCGATCGGAACAGGAACGGCGGAATGAGTGGATCCGGACGCTTGAGCATGAGTGGCACGGCTGCGACGGTGGCGATCGCGCCGAGGGCCAGGGCGACCCAGGCGAGCGGATCGGCCCATTGCTGCTGTTGGCCGCGGATGGCGCCGAACGACAGCCCACCGACGCCGATGGCGACGACGATCGCGCCGAGCCAGTCGAAGCGGCTCGTGGTCTCCGGGTTGCGGCTCTCTGCGACGTGCGCCAGGCCGACGTACAGCGCCACGAGCACCAGCGGAACGTTGATCAGGAAGACGACCCGCCAACTGATGGCGTCCACCAGGAAGCCGCCCAGCGGTGGTCCGAGCAGCGCCGTGGCGCCGGACGCTGCCGCCCAGATGCCGAAGGCGCGCCCGCGCTCTTCGCCCTCGAAGGTCGCGGTGATGATCGCCAGCGAGGTCGGCACCAGCAGCGCACCGAAGGCGCCCTGGAGGAGACGGAAGACGATCAACAGCTCCATGGTCGGGGCAATGCCACACAACACCGACAGGACCCCGAAGCCGGTTAAACCAATGAGGAACATGCGCCTTCGGCCGTAGACGTCGCACAGCGCGCCGGCCAGGATGAGCAGCGCCGACAACGTCAGCAGGTAGCCGAAGACGACGTACGACTGCCCTTCGAGCGAGGCGACATAGGTCGCCGGCAGGTCGCGCCCGATGGCGTCAAGTGCGACGTTGACGACAGTCGAGTCGAGGAAGACGATCCCCGAAGCGAGTACGACAGCGACAAGCGTCCAGCTGCGTCGGTTCACGCCGGCTTCCCGTGCATTCGCGCATGGTGGCGCATGCTGTCAACCGGAGTTGAGCATCGAGCGAATACTGATGAGAGCAGGAGGCGACCGCGCATGACTGACTGGGAATCGCTCGGGGGGTCGCTGGGTTCGGCTCCGGCCGTGACAAGTTGGGCCACGAACGAGATGGAGGTATTCGCCATCTTCACCGACGGCCAGCTCTGGAACCGGTACTGGGACGGTGCTGCCTGGCACCCGTGGGAACCCCTGGGCGGCGAGCTCACCGGCGATCCCGCTGCGTGCTCATGGGGCGCCGACCGCATCGACCTGTTCGCCCGGGGCCGCGACCGCGCGCTGTGGCACCGCTGGTACGAGCCTGCCGGCTGGCAGCCATGGGAGTCGCTGGGCGGCGACATCACCTCGGACCCGGCGGCCTGTTCCTGGGGACCGAACCGCCTGGACGTCTTCGCCCGCGGGCCTGGTGACGTCCTGCTGCACGCCTCCTGGAACGGCGAGGCCTGGTCCTGGGAGTGACGGCCCAGCTCAAACGGGTGCTAGACGAGGAACGCCACCGCCAAGGTGATGAGGTAGCCGGCAAGCAGCAGCAGGCCGACGTACAGGTGCAGCTTCACGTTGGTGCCCATCACCGCCATGAGCGTGTACGGGCTGTCGTAGTGCTGCTGGATGCCGGTGTGGACACGCAGCGCCAATGGCACGGCGAGCAGGGCGATCAACGTCGGCCAGGGCATGATCCCGACAGCAACGGCGACGACGATCAGCACGAAAGCGAGCACGGCACCGACGAGGTAGATGCGCACCACCGTCGCGGGCGACAACCGTACGACCAGGGTCCGCTTGCCGGCCGA
>JBBRXE010000037.1:0-13501 GCA_038248695.1 Candidatus Limnocylindria bacterium
CGCAGCGCGACGGCGTTGACCTTGATCGGCCGCAGGCTTGGCTGCAGGGCGGCCGCCTGGAGTCCCGCCAACACCTGGGCCAGCGCATCGCGGCGGGTGATCGCCTTGAATCGCTCGCGGACGAGCGAGTCGAGGCTGACGTTAAGGCGCTTCAGGCCCGCATCGGCCAATGGCTTGGCCAGGCGTTCGAGCAGGAAGCCGTTGGTCGTCAGGCTTAGGTCGTCGAGGCCGTCGCGCTTCATCGCCGCGAGGCGGCGGATGATCTCGGGGAGGTCCTTGCGCACCAGCGGCTCGCCGCCGGTCAGCCGGATGTTGGCGACCCCCAGCTGCACGAACAACTGCGCGATGCGCTCGATCTCGTCAACGCTGAGCAGCTGCTTCGCCGGCAGGAAGGTCATGTTCTCGGACGGCATGCAGTACAGGCAGCGGAACTGGCAGGCATCGGTGACGCTGATGCGCAGCGAGCGCAGGAAGCGGCCGTGGCCGTCGACGAGGATGTCCTCGGGGGGGGATGGGAGGGTGCGGGCCAGGGCGGTCATGTCCTGCATAGCGTGCCACGCATGCGTGACGAGCGCACGACGGGGTTCCTCGGCCGAGTTCATCTGCGCCTGCCCCTGAGCACGATGCGGATCCCAGCACGAAACCGGTCCCCACGCAGCGTCTTATCTCGCCGCCAGCCGGGCGGGGCCCGTTTTCAGCCGATATTGGTCCCTACAGGGTCCCTTATCTCGACGCCAGCCTGGCGAGGCCCGTTTTCAGCCGATACCGGTCCCTACAGGGTCCCTTATCTCGACGCCAGCCTGGCGAGGCCATTTTTCAGCCGATACCGACCCCTACAGGGTCCTTAATCCCTGGTTCCAGACCGAGAAGGCGAGCGTCGCATCGTTACTGGCACCGCTGGAATGCATTAAGGCCCAGTAGCGCGTCCCTTGACCGCGCGTAACGGCGCGTGCGCTAAATAACGTGCCTGCTGATGGCCATTAACCGCCGCCCGTCAAACCGCCGCCCGTCAAACCGTCGACCCGCCGCGCGGCACCCGACCCCCAGATGTCGCCGACGGTGAAGCCCTCGGGAAACGGATCCTCGGCGTCGACGACGTAGGACGCCATTCCGGAAATCCAGGCCGATCCCGTCAGCTCGGGCACGACCGCGGGATAGTCGCCGACGCGTCGGCGTCAGGGTGGCATGGCGGCAGCAGGAGGTTGCAGCACAGCGCCGGATAGCCACGCGGCTCGCGCAGCATGAGGAGGCGCACCGCGTCGGCGTGTGCATCGACCGCAGTGATGATCCTCGAGAGCCGCATCAGTCCTCCTCCACGCACATCGGTCCAAGCTCCACGTCCTAGGCGGAAGGCTCTCGGGCATTCGTTGCAGCGTCGACCACTATCGCACTGGCCCTGAGCTTGCGGGCCGGGGCTCGCACATTACGCGTTCCCCACCTTCGGTCGCCTACCCGGCGCCGCTGTCGACAGGGTCGTCGAGGCATCACCCGAATTGAGGTCGGTGGAACGGTATGCGCCGGCGTCGAGGATGGCCGCGAGGGCAACGCGCAAGCGGATCAGCCCCGCTTGCATATATATGCGTAAAGCGTGTATAACGCATCGGTGCAGGATGACCACATCGCTCCCATGTGGGGCGGCCGCTTCACGGATCCCGCGGACGATCGTGCGCTTGAGCTGTCGAGCTCGCTCGATGTCGACCTGCCCCTTGCCCCGTACGACATCGACGGGACCCGGGCGCACCTCGAAGAGCTGGAGGCGCTCGGCATCGTCACCTCGCCGCAACGCCAGGCACTCGACACCGCCCTGACGAGCATCGCCGAGCAGCTCAGGGCCGGCACCTTCGCATGGAGGGCCGAGCACGAGGACATCCACATGAACATCGAGGCCGCCGTCATCGACCTGGTCGGCCCCGAGCTGGGCGGTCACCTCCAGGCGGGCCGCAGCCGCAACGAGGAGATCGTGTCGGACGAGCGCCGCTGGGTGCTCGACGCGGTACAGCGCCTGGACATCGGGCTGAAACGCCTCCAGCAGACGCTCGTCGACCGCGCCCAGGATGAGACCGATACGATCCTGCCCGCGCATACTCATACACAGCCGGCACAGCCGGTCCTGCTTGGCCACCACCTGCTGGCGTACGTCGAGATGCTGGATCGGGACCGGTTTCGACTGGCCGATGCGGCCGCCCGCGCCGACCGATCCCCCGCCGGTTCGGGAGCCGCGGTGGGCAGCGGGCTGCCAATCGACCGCCACCGCCTGGCGACGCGGCTGGGTTTCACGGCCGTGAGCGACAACTCGCTGGATGCCGTGGCGGACCGCGACTATGCCGTTGAACTCGTGGCCGCCGTCGCCATGGCGCTGGGCCACCTGTCGCGGATCGCCGGCGAGCTGGTGCTGTGGTCGACGCCGTACGTCGGCTTCGCGCGTCTGGCCGACGGCTATGCCAGCGGCAGCTCCATGCTGCCGCACAAGCGCAACCCCGACAGCGCCGAGCTGATCCGCGCCCGCGCGTCGCGAGTCGCCGGCGACCTGGCGACGCTGCTCTCGCTTACCAGCGGCTTACCGCTCGCTTATCACCGCGACCTGCAGGAGACGCGGCGCGCCATGTTCGACGCGGTCGCGTCGCTCGAGCTGTGCAGCGACGTGCTGGCGGGCGCGCTTGCGACCGTCACCTTCGACCGATCCGCCATGCGCGCGGCGGCGGGCCGTGGCCACGCCCTGGCCACCGCGCTGGCCGAGCGTCTCGTGGGCGCCGCAATGCCGTTTCGGACAGCGCACCAGCGCGTCGGCCGCCTCGTAGCCCTCGCCGAGGAGCGCGGCTGCGACCTGGCCGAGCTCCCCGACGCCGAGCTGAGGCGGGCACTTCCCGAGCTCGCCGAACTGCCATCGGTGATGCCGACCCTTGAGGAGGCCGTCGCCGCGGCCGACGTGCACGGGGGCACCGCCCCGCACCGCGTGCAGGCCGCGCTTGGCGCCGCCCGCGAACGGCTCGCCACGCAATGACCACCAGGATCAGCGTCTCGGTCGTGGGCGCCAGCGGCTATGCGGGCGGCGAGCTGGTGCGGCTGCTGGCCGGGCATCCCAACGTCAGCATCGCCTCGCTGCATGCTCGCGGCCGCTCCGGCACCCCCCTGGCTGACGAGTTCCCGCACCTCGCGCCGCTGGACCTCAGCCTGCAGGACGGCGAGCCGGGCGATGTCGACGTCCTCTTCCTGGCGCTGCCCGCCGGCGAGTCCGCATTGCTCGCCGCGCGGCGCGCACAGGCGGGCACGACCGTCATCGACGTCGGAGCAGACCTGCGGCTGCACGACCCAGCCGCTTACCCGACCTGGTACGGCTTCGAGCATCCGGTGCCAGACGCATTGGCCGACGCGGTCTACGGCCTCACCGAGCTTGCCGGCGACAAGCTGCCAGACGCGAAGCTCATCGCCAATCCGGGCTGCTATCCGACGGCCACCCTGCTCGCGCTCACACCGCTGGCATCGCAGCTCAGCGGGCAGGTGATCGTCGATGCCAAATCAGGCATCAGCGGCGCGGGACGAGGTGCCGGGCGCGATTACCTGTTCACCGAGCTCGACGGCTCGACGAAAGCCTACGCACTGGGCGGGCACCGCCATTCCGCCGAGATCGAGCAAGAGCTGGCGGGGGCCGGCGCCTGCATCGGCCTGACCTTCATCCCCCACCTGGTGCCGCAGTCGCGCGGAATCCTGGCCACCTGCTACGTCGAGCTGCGCGACGACCTCTCCGACGTCGAGCTGCGCAGCCTCCTGCAGGACCGATACGCTCATGCGCCGTTCGTCCACGTCGTCGATGCACCGCCCTCGACCAAGCAGACATGGGGCACCAACCACGCCTTCCTGCACGTCCGGCGCACCGGCGGGCGGCGCGCGGTGGTCCTTGCCGTCATCGACAACATGGGCAAGGGAGCGGCGGGGCAGGCGATCCAGAACATGAACGTGGCGCTCGGACTCGACGAGACGGCCGGGCTCGGCGCCGTGGCGGTCTACCCATGAGCAACGGCGTGACGACGCCCTTCGGCTTCGTGGTGGGTGCCGCCGAGGCCGGCCTGCGCGAGCACGGCGGCGATGACCTGGTGCTGCTGGCGGTCGAGGGCGATGCGGCAAACGCGGCAGCCACATTCACCACCAACTGCTTCCGCGCAGCCCCGGTGCTCGTCGCCGAGGCGGCGCTGGCGGCGGGCGGCGGTCGCGTGCGCGGCGTGATCATCAACGCCGGATGCGCCAATGCGGGAACTGGCGCGCAGGGCATCGAGGATGCACGCGCCGTCGTCGCCGCGGTGGCGCAACGGCTCGGCTGCGCCTTGGCGGAAGTCATCCCGGTATCGACCGGGCTCATCGGATCGCGGCTGGCGGTCGAGCCGGTCATCAGAGCCATGCAGGGCATCACGCTGGGTCGTTCTGCGAACCGGGCCGCGCGCGCAATCCTGACCACCGATACCCGCGCCAAGCAGGCGGGATCGGTTGTGTCGACCTCGCGCGGGCGGAAGGTGCGCCTGGGCGGCATGGCCAAGGGCTCCGGCATGATCCATCCGCAGATGGCGACCATGCTCGCCTTCGTGACGACCGATGCGCCGATCGCGCCCGAACACCTGCGCGCCTTCCTGCGCCCGGCGGTCGACGAGACCTTCAACCAGGTGAGCGTTGACGGTGACACCTCGACCAACGACATGGTGCTCGCCCTGGCCAGCGGTACCGCGGACGGCGAGCCGATCGTGCCCGGCACGCCGGACGGCGACACGTTCTCAACCGCCCTCACCGACCTGTGCCGCAGCCTGGCCGTCCAGATCGCCGCCGACGGCGAGGGCGCCGAGCACCTCATCGAGGTGACGGTGACCGGTGCCGAGTCGCACTCCGACGCTCGCAGGGTCGCCCGCGCTGTCGTCAGCTCGAACCTGCTCAAGGCCGCGGTCCACGGTGCGGATCCAAACTGGGGCCGCATCGCGTCGGCAGCCGGGCAGAGCGGGGTGCACTTCGACCCGGATCGGCTGCGCATCGGCATCGGCCCGGTCGTCGTTTTCGCCGGTCGGCCCTGCGGGTTCGACGGGTCGGCGGTACGACGGGCGCTGCGCCGCCGCACGGTGCGGCTGTCGCTCGACCTCGGCATCGGCCAGGCAACGGCCATGGCCTGGGGATGCGACCTCACCGCGGAGTACGTGGCCATCAACAGCGAGTACCCGACATGAAGCTGACGGTGAAGCTCGGCGGCATCGCGGGCGCGCACGCGGCCGGGCTGGCGGCACTGGTCGAGGCGGCCGCGCCGGACTGGGTCATCGTCCACGGCGGTGGTTCGGAGATCGCCACGTGGTCGGACCGGCTGGGGCTGCAGTCGCGCGCCGTCGACGGGCTGCGGGTGACCGACGCAGCCACGCTCGACGTGGTGACCGCGGTGCTGCGCGGCCTGCTCAACGCGCGGCTGGTGGCCGCGTTCGCCGCGACGGGCAAGCCAGCCATCGGCATCTCGGGCGCCGACGGCGGCCTCTTCAGCGCGATCCAGGATCATCGGCTCGGCTTCGTCGGCCACGTGACAGACGTCAACGTCGGCCTGTTGGAACGGTTGTGCGCCGAGGGTCTGCTGCCGATCGTTGCGCCCATCGCCGCCGATGCACACGGGCAGCTGCTGAATATCAACGCCGACGAGGCGGCCGCCGCCGTCGCCGCAGCACGCGGCGGGCGGCTGCTGCTGCTGACGGACGTGGCCGGCGTCGAGCGCAACGGCAGGCTCATTCCAACCCTCGATGCGGACGACGCGCGCGGGATGCTCGCCGACGGTTCGGCGAGCGGCGGCATGCGACCCAAGCTCCGCGTCGCCATCGCGGCGGCCGAGGCGGGCTGTGAGGTCCGCATCCTCGACGGTCGCTCGCCTCATGCCGTGCGAGCGGCGCTGTCCGGGGTGGCCGTCGGTACCCAGATCTTGAAGACAGCCGGCGTCGCGCCGGTGGCAGGAGGGCAATCGTGAACTCGAACGAACGGCGCCGGATCATCCGGCGCCTGATCGCCGCGGGCGGGGTCCACACCCAGGCGGACCTCGTGGCGAGGCTGGCCGCACACGGAGCGGAGGTCACCCAGGCGACCATATCCCGCGATCTGGCCGCGCTCGGCGTGGTGCGCGGCATGCACGGCGGGCGGCTGACCTACCTGCTCCCCGACGACGTCGCAGAGGAGCCGGCGGCCAGCGCCGAACGGCGCTTGGGGCGCCTGCTCATCGACCTGCCGCTCAGCGTCGACGCCGTCACGCCGCTGGTCGTGCTGCATACGGCGCCGGGTGCCGCCAATGCCATCGCGTCGGCGCTCGACCTCAGCCGCTGGGACGAGGTGGTGGGCACCGTCGCCGGCGACGATACGATCTTCGTCGCCTGTCGCAGCGCGGCCGCGCTGCGACGCTTCCAGGAGCGACTGGACGCACTGCGCGCCACGACCTCAGAGCAGCCGCTGACCGCGGGGGCGGGGTCATGAGCGAGACGGTGGTGCTGGCCTATTCCGGCGGCCTGGACACGTCGGTGGTGGTGCCCTGGCTGCGCGAGACGCAAGGGTACGAGGTGGTCACCCTGACCGTCGACGTCGGCGGCGGCGTGGACGCCGCAGCGGTCCAGTCGCGAGCTCTGGCCGGTGGCGCACGCACGGCGATCGTGGTCGACGCACGCTCGGCGTTCGTGACCGACTACGTGTGGCCGACCCTGCAGGCTGGAGCGCTGTACCAGGGCATCTACCCACTGGCCACCGCCATCGCGCGGCCCCTCATCGCGGAGCTGCTGGTCGACGCCGCGCATGAGAGCCGGGCGCAGCTGGTCGCGCACGGCTGCACCGGCAAGGGCAACGACCAGGTGCGCTTCGACGTGGCGGTCACCGCCCTCGACCCGTCGCTGCGCGTCATCGCGCCGATGCGCGTGGGGATGGGCATGTCGCGCGACCAGGAGCTGGCATACGCCCGCGCGCATGGCATCCAGATCGACACGGGGCCGCGCTCGCCGTTCAGCGTCGACCTCAACCTGTGGGGCCGCTCGGCCGAGACCGGCGTGCTCGAAGACCCGTGGCAGCCGGCGCCCGAGGAAGCGTTCGCCTGGACGGCGAACCCGGCGCTCGCCCCGCGCGAGCCGCGCGACGTGGTCATCGGCTTCGAGGACGGCATCCCCATCAGCCTGGATGGCAGCCTGATGGACGGCGTGGCCCTCGTCGAGGAGCTCAACCGCCTGGCGGGCAGCTACGGCATCGGTCGGATCGACCATGTCGAAGATCGGGTGGTCGGCATCAAGAGCCGCGAGATCTACGAGGCGCCGGCGGCCGTCACGCTGCATGCCGCGCATGCCGCGCTCGAGCAGCTGACCCTCTCGCGCGAGCTGTTGGCCTACAAGCGCGGCGTGGCCGACAAGCTCGCCAACCTGGCGTACGACGGTCTCTGGTTCAGCGAGCTCGCTGGTGCGCTGCGCGGCTTCGTGGCATCGACCCAGGGGCCGGTCAGCGGCGAGGTGCGCATGCGCCTGACTCCCGGCTCGGCAGCGGTCGCCGGCCGCCGCTCACCGCACTCGCTCTACGACCTCGGCCTGGCGACCTACGACCACGGCGACGCCTTCGACCATGCCGCCGCGGTCGGCTTCATCGCCATCTGGGGCCTGCCGGTGCGTACCGCGGCTGCCCGACATCCCGCGTCCGACCGCACATCAAGCCTTCTCGACCAGCTCGGGGCACAGCGCGTCGTCGCCGACCAAACCAACCCAGCAGAGGTAGCACCATGACAGCCGAATCTGGACGCCGCGGCCTGCGCGTCGCCGGCACCGTCCCGGTCATCAGCAGCGGGGCCTCCTACGTGCGCCGTGCTCACGAGGCCGATGCGGACGCGATGGCACGCATCATCAACACCTACGCCGACCGGCACCTGCTGCTGCGGCGAACCAGCGACGAGATCCGCGAGCAGATCGCGACGTGGCGCGTGGCCGAGCTCGACGGTGAGGTGGTCGGTTGCGCCGCGCTGCGCGACTTTGGCGGTGGCCTCGGCGAGCTGCGCTCGCTGAGCGTCATGGAGGATGCCTATGGCCGTGGCCTGGGTGAACTGCTGGTGCGCAAGATCGTGCGCGACGCACACGACGCCGCGATCGACCGCCTGTTCGTCATCACCAAGATTCCAAGCTACTTCGCACGCCATGGCTTCACCTCGCTGCCGATGGACGAGGTTCCCGAGGTGCTCGGCGTCGACCGCGTGCCCTGGCCACGACGGCCCGGTGAGGGACACGCCATGGAGCTGCCGCTATGAGCATCGAAGTGGTAAGCGACGCGCCGGCGCGCGAGGCATCGGTCTACCTGCACGCGTACAACCGGCAGCCAATCACCCTGGTGCGTGGAGCAGGATGCCGGGTCTGGGACGATGCCGGCAACGAATACCTCGACATGGTCGCCGGGATCGCGGTGAACGTGCTGGGACACGCGCATCCGGCGATCGCCGCGGCGCTCGCGGAGCAGGCCGCCACGCTGCTGCAGGTCTCGAACCTGTACTACAGCCTGCCGCAGCTCGAGCTTGCCGAGGTGCTGACCACGAACTCACCGTTCGACCGCGCCTTTTTCGTCAACTCCGGGACGGAGGCGAACGAGGCGGCCATCAAGCTGGCACGGCGCTTCGGCGGGACGCGCCGCGAGATCGTGGCGCTCAGCGGCTCGTTCCATGGCCGGACGCTCGGCTCGCTGGCGGCCACCGGCCAGCCGCACTACCAGGCGCCGTTCGAGCCGCTTCCCGGCGGGTTCCGCCACGTTGCGCCCAACGACGTCGCCGCACTCGAGGTCGCGATCGATGAGCGGACCTGCGCGGTGCTCCTGGAGCCGATCCAGGGCGAGAGCGGAATCCACCCCCTGACCGATGCGTTCCTGGTCGCTGCCCGCGCGGCCTGCGACCGCGCCGGCGCGCTGCTCATCTTCGACGAGGTACAGAGCGGCATCGGCCGCACGGGGACCTTCTACGCGTTCGAGTCGACACCGGTCGTGCCGGACGTCGTCACGCTGGCCAAGGGCCTGGCCGGCGGCGTGCCGATAGGCGCGGTGCTCGCTCGCGAGTCCGCCTCGGCGTTCCAGCCGGGCGACCATGGCACCACGCTGGGCGGCAACCCGCTGGCCTGCGCGGCGGCCCTTGCGACGTTGCGCGTCATACGCGACGAGGACCTGATGGCCAATGCGGCAGCGCGCGGCGCGCAGTTCGCGGCGGGCCTGGCGTCACTCGGCGTGGAGGTTCGCGGACGCGGCCTGATGCTCGGCCTGGAGACGCGCGGGCCGATCGCCAGGCGCGTGGTCGACCTGGCGCGCGCGCGCCATGGGCTGCTGATCAACGCCACCGGCGACACGACACTGCGCTTGGTGCCCCCGCTGACCATCGGCGCCGCCGAGGTTGACGAGGCCGTCGAGCGCCTCGCGGCGGCAATCCACGATGCCGAGGAGGAGGCGGCATGACCGCCACGGTCCCGCGCCAGGCGACGGCGGCCCCCGCCACCCGCGCGCCCGCCCACATCGTCAGTGCGTCCGACTTCGGCGCCCTGGGCCTTGGCCGCCTGCTCGACCGAGCCGATGCCCTGCGCGCCGCTCGCACTGCGCACCGCACCCCGCCGCTGCTGGCGGGCCGTCAGGTGGCGCTCCTGTTCGAGAAGCCCAGCCTGCGCACGCGGGTCACGTTCGACCTCGCTGTCAACACGCTGGGCGGCCACGCGGTCTACCTCGGCCCCGACGAGGTTGGGCTCGGTCGTCGGGAGACGGCGGCCGACGTGGGCCGCAACCTGTCGCGCTGGGTCGACGCCATCGTGCTGCGCACCTTCGCCCACGGCACGCTGCTGGACCTCGCCGAGGCGGCGGACGTGCCGGTCGTCAACGCGCTGACCGACCTCGAGCATCCGTGCCAGGCGCTGGCCGACCTGCTGACCCTGCGCCAGCACCTCGGCCCGCTGCGCGGACGGCGCCTCGCTTTCGTGGGCGACGGCAACAACGTGCTGCACTCGCTGCTGCTGGCAGGTTCGCTGGCCGGGCTCGAGCTGCGGGTCGCCACGCCGCGGGGCTGCGAGCCGAACGCCGGGATCGTCGCACTCGCGCGACGCCTGGCCCGCACAACCGGGTCGCGCATCAGCATCGGTCATGAACCTGCCGAAGCGGTCGAAGGGGCGGACGCGGTCTACACCGATGCCTGGACGAGCATGGGCGCCGAATCGCAGGCCGATGCGCGCCGTGCGCTGTTCGCCGGCTTCCAGGTCAACGACGCCCTGCTGCGGGGAGCGCCGAACGCGCTGGTGATGCACTGCCTGCCCGCCCATCGCGGCGAGGAGATCAGCGATGCCGCACTGGACGGCCCGCGTTCGATTGCGCTGCAACAGGCCGAGAACCGCCTCTACACTCAACAGGCGCTGCTCGTCGAGCTGCTCGAGACGGAGGAACCCACATGACCGCACTGCCGCGCCCTGCACGGCCGGTCCTGGCTGATCGACTGCCGAACGTGGCACTTCGCGAGGTCCTGTTGCTGGCCGCGGGTGTCGCGGTCGTTGCGGTCAGCTCGCAGATCGTCATTCCGCTGCCGTTCACCCCGGTGCCGATCACCGGATCGACCTTCGGCGTGCTGGTCGCGGCCGCCGCCCTGGGACCGGCGCGCGGCGCCGTTTCGCTGCTGCTCTACCTGGTGCTGGGCATCGCCGGCCTGCCCATCTTCCAGGGCACGCATGCCGGCCTGGACTACGCCGTGGGAACGACCGGCGGCTACCTGCTGGGCTTCGTCGCGGCTGCCTGGATCGTGGGCATGCTCGCGCGACGCGGCCTCGACCGGCGGCCGGATCGAACAGCCCTGGCGTTCGTCATCGGCTCGGCCGTGATCTACGCCTTCGGCGTCCCATGGCTGGCGTTCACGCTGCATGTCTCACTGGGCGAGGCGTTGACGCTCGGGATGTTCCCGTTCCTGCTGGGCGATGCCCTCAAGGCAATCCTGGCCGCGGTCGTCCTGCCGCTCGCATGGCGGCTGACCGGCGATGCGCCGGGCGACGCTTGACATGACTGCTAGGGTGCACCCAAATGAATCGCGAACATCACGTGCACGCCTCCACCATGGTGATGCCCGGGCGGCCCCGCCGCTTCGAGCTTGCCTGAGGCTGATCGCGCGCTGACGCGCTGAAATCCTCGGGCACCGAGGATTCGATCGGGACCGCACCCACGCAGGTTGCGGTCCTTTTGTTTCCCCTTCGAACGCGGCGGAACGCCGCCGTACCCGCTATTCGGCCGAGCCGGCGGCGCAGCCGCCGCATCGGTCCCTTCAGCTGTTGCGAGATTTCGAAGGAGCACTCCACACATGAGCGAGACGAACGGCGTCGGGACCCCCGGCAGCCACCTGCCCGAGACTGCGGCGCTGCACGCCGGACAGGCACCTGATCCGACCACCAAGGCCCGCGCGGTGCCGATCTATGCCACCACCAGCTTCAGCTTCGACGACGCCGATCACGCCGCGCGCCTCTTTGCGCTACAGGAGTTCGGCAACATCTACACGCGGATCATGAACCCGACGACCGATGTCTTCGAGCAGCGCATCAGTGCGCTCGAGGGCGGCGTCGGGGCGCTGGGCGTGGCGAGCGGCATGGCCGCCGAGACGCTGGCCATCCTCAACCTGGCGCGCGCCGGCGACAACATCGTGTCGGGCACCAGCCTGTACGGCGGCACCTACAACCTGTTCGCCTACACCTTGCCGCGATTCGGCATCGAGGTGCGCTGGGTGGAGGGCAATGACCCCGCCGCGTTCGCCACCCAGACCGATGAGCGCACCAAGGCCTACTACGTCGAGTCGATCGGCAACCCACGGCTGGACGTCCCCGACTTCGCGGCGATCGCCGCCACGGCACACGAGCACCAGCTGCCGCTGGTCGTGGACAACACATTCGCCCCGATCATCTGCAAGCCGATCGCGGAGGGTGCCGACATCGTGATCCACTCGGCGACCAAGTGGATCGGCGGGCACGGCACCAGCATCGGCGGCGTGGTGGTCGACGGTGGCACGTTCGACTGGGCCGCCTCGCCGCGCTTCGGGGACTTCGTGGATCCCGATCCGTCCTACCACGGCATTTCGTATACCGATGCGTTCGGTCCGGCCGCGTTCATCATCAAGCTGCGGGTCCAGCTGCTGCGCGACATCGGCCCGGCGCTCTCGCCATTCAACTCGTGGCTTTTCATCCAGGGCCTCGAGACGCTGCCGCTGCGCATCGAGCGGCACTCGGTCAATGCGCTGGCGGTGGCTCGCTGGCTGGAGGCGCAGGATTCGGTCGAGTGGGTCTCGTACCCGGGCCTGGCGTCGCACCCGACCTACGCCAACGCGCAGCGCTACCTGGGCGGTGGTTCCGGCGGCATGATCACCTTCGGCGTACGCGGTGGCGTGGAGGCCGGACGGCGGCTGATCAATGCGGTTCAGCTCTTCTCGCTGGTCGCCAATGTCGGCGACACGAAGTCGCTGATCATCCATCCGGCCTCGACCACCCATCAGCAGCTCTCCGACGAGGACCAGCGCAAGTCGGGCGTGACCGCCGATCTGGTTCGCCTGTCGGTCGGGCTCGAGGCGCTTGACGACATCCTGGCCGATCTCGAGCGAGGGCTCGCTGCGGCGGTCGCCGAGGAGGTCAGCGCATGACCCTGCTGCCCCTCAGCCCGGGGCCGGCGCCGGTTGAGCTGGGGCCATTCCAGACCGAGGGCGGCGGCCACCTGCCGCGCCTGCGGGTCGCCTACCGGCGTGATGGCCCGTCCGACGCGCCTGCGATCCTGGTCGTCCACGCGCTCACCGGATCGGCCGATGCGGCGGGCGACTGGTGGGAACCGTTGATCGGTTCTGGACGGGCCTTCGACACCGACCGCTACCAGGTCATCTGCGCCAACCTGCTCGGCTCCTGCTACTGGACCACCGGGCCGCTCGACGTCAGCCCGTTCCCGGCGATTACCCCACGCGACCAGGCGCGGGTGCAGTGGCTGCTGCTCGATGCGCTCGGTATCGACCGCGTCGAGCTGGTGACCGGTGGGTCGCTGGGCGGCATGGTGGCGCTTGAAGTGGCCATGGAGCGGCCGCACGCCGTGGGAGCGGTGGTGCCCATCGCCGCGCCCGCCGTGATGGGGGCGCTGGCGCGCGCCTGGAACCACATCCAGCTCGAGACGATCGCCCTCGATCCGCGTCGTGGCCTCGAGCTGGCGCGTCAGCTGGCGCTCACCACCTATCGGACGGAGGAAGACTTCGAGACGCGCGGCACGGTGGAGACCTATCTCGAACACCAGGGCCGCAAGCTGACCGGCCGCTTCTCGGTCGAGTCGTATCGCGTGCTGGTGGAGGCGATGGACGCGCACGACGTCGGACGCGGGCGCGGCGGCGTGGTGACGGCATTGGGTGCGCTGGCCGAGGCCGGCACGCGCCTGGTGGGGATCGGGATCAGCGGCGACCTGCTCTACGGCCCGCGCCAGGTGCGGGTGCTGGTCGAGGCGGCGTCTCACGCTGGCGTGGAGGCCGCGTACC
>JBBRXE010000038.1:0-13464 GCA_038248695.1 Candidatus Limnocylindria bacterium
GCGGGCCTAATCAGGCCGGCGTGATCTCCAATTGGTCCTCGACCTGCGAGCCTGTTGCGTCGAGGGCGCCGGCGCGCAGCTCCAGGCAATCACGCGCGCCCCACGCCCACGGCACAATCCGCCACGGCTTGAGGTTGCTGACAAGCTTCGTCACGCGCCCGTGCTTGTCGAAGAACACGACGTCGATGGCGTAGCGCATGAAGAACATGTGGATGGAGCTCGTCCGCTCGATGAGCAGGCCCTCACCGGGCATGACCTCCGGCGTTGCGAGCAGGCCGACGATCCGATCACGCAGGGAGCTCGCCACGCGGACGCGATCGGCGATCACCGATCCGCGGGTTCTGTTCATGACACGAACGTATGCTGCCATTCGCATCGAATGCTAGCGACCGCGGGCCGCGCTCAGGGCACGACCAGGCGCACCGGGTTGCCCCGGATGTTGACCTCCCAGGTCGTGGTGTCGTTGCCGCCGGCGACCTGGTACTCGATCTTCCACCAGCCAGCTTCCGTCTCGCCGCTCGGCGTCAGTCCGCCGGAGCCGTACGAGGACGGAAGCTTGACGCTGATAGTCAGCACAGAGTTGTCGAACGAGCTGCCGCCGGAGCCGTGCGTCTTGATCTGCGTTCGGCCGGTGGCTGAGCACGCGTCGCTGAGGGTCACGCACTTCGCATCGGCGCTGTAGTCGAAGGTGGCGTAGTTGTAGGCGTTGCCGTCCGGCGACAGGATGCGCAGGTAGGCGTCTCCCGACACGTCACCGGGGTCGAACAGGGTGATGTCCATGGTCTTGCCGGCGTGTGCCGCCTCGACCTGGGCAAGGTAGAACCGCTGCGTGCCGGCCTTCAGGTTGGTGTAGGCCGCCATGCGGCCACCGCCGTAGACCTTGCCGCTGGACACCTGGATGGAGAACAGGTTCTCGGCGGCGATGTTGTTATTGGCAGGATCGCTGGTGTTGACATTGATCCGGTACTTTCCCGCCGACAGGCCGCCTCCCAGCGCATACCAGCCATCGTGGTACGGGTTGGCCGCGCAGTTGGAGGCACCGTTGGCCGTCGTCCGCTGTGGCGATCCCAGGACGCCGCTCTGATCGGTCTGGTTCTCGTTGGCAAAGGTCGAGCCGGAGTCGGCGACCAGCGTGTCGTCGGCCAGGTTGTACTCCGTGCCATTGGTGTTGTAGAGCTGATAGCGGGTGGTGACCCCGCCGTATCCGGTCCCCCCGGGCGGCTTCGGGAGGCCGGTCCAGTGGTCGCCGGCGCCGTACCAGCCGCCGAAGCTGGTTTGGCCGGTGCCGCAGAAGGTGGCGTCGTACAGCGACACGCGTGCGCCGCCGTCCGCCTCCACGGTGTAGTTGTAGCCGCCGCTGTCGTAGTCCGGGTTGGCCGTGGCGCTGCCGCCGTCGTAGTAGGCCGGCGAATAGCGATCACCGTTCTGGCGGACGCCGCCCTTGGTGAAGACGGCCCCCCAGAAGCCCTGGCTGCACGACGTCCGCGGTGCGACGATGGTGCACAACACGCCGCTCGGCCCGCCGACCTCCACCCGCTGGTCGGCGACCGGCACTTGGGAGTACACCTTGACGGTGATGAAATCGACCGACCACGTGTCGGAGTTGCCGCAGTTGCTGCCGGGATCGATGGCGTCCAGCCGCAGGCGGAAGTTGGGGTCGCTGAAGTCCGTGGGCGACCACGATGCGCCCCACGTGTCAGTCGGCCCGCCCAGGGTGTAGGTCGTATAGGAGCTGTCGACGTCGGCGGTCGTCTTCTGCTGGGTGGTGTAGGTACCGGCGGCGCGCAGCTCCACGCCGACCTGGCACTTGGTCGCCGTGGACTTGGCGCGGACCTGCACCTCGATGCCGCGGACGGTGTAGCCCGCCGGCACCGTGAGGCCGAAGTTCTTGAAGACCTGCTGGTCGTTCTTGCCACCCGTTGCCGCAGCGCCGCCGCTGGCATACGCGCCGTTGGGGGTCGACCAGGCGCCGCCGCTGTCCACGCTGGTCGGATACTCGTCCGGCGTGGTCACCGTGTTCCCGCCGCTGACCTTCAGGAAGTCGCCGACGCCGTAGTAGTTCTGCGGACTGCCCATGGGGACCGGGAGGACATAGTCAGCCTCCGCCTTGCGGGTGATGTCGATGGTGTCCATGCCGATGAGGCCCAGGAAGAACGTCTTGACCGGTGCCTTGACCCATACGTCCAGCCGCCGCGGAATGGTGGGATCGCGCAGCGGTGTGACGGTGACGCCGCCGCCTGGCGTATAGCCGTTTTTGTCCGCCTCCTTGGTGGCGGTCAGGTACGCCCCTGGGACGTCGGCCGGCAGATGGACCACGCCGGCGAGGGCGGCGGCATCGGCCGCGCGCTGGATGCGCAGTGCGTTGCTCCACAGCCAGCCGAGGTCAACGACCAGGGCGGATGCCAGCAGCAGGATGGTCAGCATCCCGGCGAAGAGGAGCAGGATCTGTCCGCGCGGCGCGGGACGCGCGTTGTTCGGCCTCGGCCGGTGGAGGATTGCCGCGTTCGGGTGCCGCATGGCGGAGAGCCTCATTGGTTCGTCGGATTGATGGCCATGACCGTCCGATCGGCCATCGGGATGGTTGCCCAGCCGAAGAGGACACGGAGCGGGGTCTGGAGGTCGTAGGTGTAGGTCAGGCTGACGCCGATGGACTGGTTCGAGCCCTCACGGCGGCCGCACACCGGATAGGTCTGCGGCGAGCTGGCCTTGAAGTCGAGGGCCTTACCGTCAACGACGTCGCCGCCACCGGCCGCGTAGACGTACCTGTTGGCCTTGCCGGTCGGCGAGGTGGTCACCTCGTAGATCTGGATCTCGCCGATGCGATTCAGCGCGATCTTGGAGCCATAGCTGGCAAGCACGCGCTCGACGGCCGCGATGATGGCCTCGTCGACGGTGGCGGCATTCGGGCTCTGCCCGGCGCCGCAGCCGTACGTCCCGCCCCCGTTCGACAGGGCGGATCCGACGCGTGCGCCTTCCCGGGTGGCGTACTCGAGGCCCAGGTTGTGGTCGAACACGAAACCGAACTCCATTGTCCCGAGCACGATGGTCAGCAGCACGGGCAGGATGACGGCCGTCTCGACGAGGGCCTGTCCGCGACGCGCGGTGTGCCGAAGTGAGCACAAGGCGCGATGCAGCCGGCTCACAGGGTCGGCTCCATGCGCATGCTGTTGCTTCGGGTGATGGTCACGCCCGATGACGGCAGGCGGACGATGGCCGGCACCGGGGTGATCCAGCCATGCTGGTACTGGATCGAAATGCCGATCTGGTCGAGCTGCGTGTGGGTCGCGTCGCAGCCGGCCAGGTACGCGCAGCGGCTGCTCTCCGGATACCCGACCGAGGTGGCCGCGTACGGCACGGTCACGGTGCTTCCATCAGGGAATGTGCAGGTCGTTGTGCCCGAGCGGTTGTAGACGTTCGCTGCCTTCTCGATGCCGTTGGGGCTGGCCCAGAAGATGCGAACCTCCTGGATGCTCGACCGGTCGCTCGGCGAGCTCAGGTCCTTGTCGACGGTCTGCAGGATCATGCAGTCGGCTCCCGCGCCATTGCCGGCCTCGGCTGCCAGCAGGGCGGCGTCGCGGCTGGCGTAGTTCACGTTGAGCTGCACGCTGAACGCCACGGCGAACTCAATCAGACCGGTGACCAGGATCAGGAAGATGGGTGCGATGAGCGCGAACTCGACCATCGATTGGCCGCGCTCATCCTCGCGATGCTGACGCCTGACGCGACTTCGAGTCATGAGCCGACAATGCAGCGTTAGTAGCCCTTTCGCTACGTGACCTTTGGCCTAATGGTCCCGGTTCTTTGGAAGCGCTTGCCTACCGTCCGGTGCGGCGTGGCACCGACGTCGGACGGGCATGACCACGGGGGTACCTTCAGTTGGTAGATTGGGTTCCCCGGGCCCCCGATGCTTGCAATCAGAGGCAAAATGAGAGCCGCGCCTCGGATACCCGCGGCGCGGCTCTCACTGATGACCCGTGGCCCCACATCATGCGGGGTCACGAACCCCCCGACTACTGGACGAGCTGTACGCCCAGGTTCTGCGGCACGCCGGAGCCTCCGGCCGGAGTGGCGCTCACCGGCCCGGTGAAGAAGGCCTTGCGCCAGACGCCCTCGATGTCCTTACCACCGGAACACCCCGTGATCTGGAACCCGGCGAATCCGACGATGTGGTACCAGCCATTCTGCCCGGTCCCCCCTGCGTAATCCCAGATGGGGACGGTCACGGGGACTTCATGCTCGATGTAGTACGAGCAATCTGCGCTGGCCTTGTTGCCTGGCAGGCTACCGATACGGTTATGCATCGGATCGGGATCAACCCCAACCTGGGTGCAACACCCGTAGGAATTCGAGGGAGGGCCGATCTCCTCTTGGAGGAACGGCTTGCTGTTCGAGCAGCCGCCGTCGTTGGCCGGCGGTTCCTGGCCCAGTCCGTAGCCGTCGCAGCCGAACTTGAGCCAGCCAAAGCCGCCCGGGACGTTCAGGTTGCCAGGTGTCAGGTGCTGCGGGTAGCAGTCATCGTTCGGATCGGTGCTTACCTTTCCCGCGCAGGAGGGATAGGTCTGGAAGAATGCCAGCGATATCCCAACGGGGAACAGCGTCCCTGGAGGGGGCGGCGCACTCGAATACCCACCCTTGGCCGTGGCATCCGCGGCGGCCGTCCACTGCCCGATGCCGAACACACCCAGGAAGAAGGGCTTGAAGTCGCGGGTCGAGTGGACCTTGACGCCAGTCGCGCAGTTGGTTGCATCGGTCGCACAGGCGGGTCCGGGGATCGTCCCAGTCCCGACGTAGCCGAGCAAGGTTCCGTTGGCGCTGACATATTGCGGTCCGTCCGGAGCCGCGTAGGTGAGGGCTGCCCCACCATTGGCGGAGATCGCATTGTTGATGGCGGCCACCACGTTGGCGTCCGTGGCATTCACGGTATCCCCGTCGACGTGCTCGGCCATGATGCGTGCCCCGGCGAGCGCGGCGAAGTCCGACGCATTCTGCGAAGCGCGTCGTTGCGCAAGTCCGTTGCCACCATCAACGGCCAGACCAACCGCGAAGAGGAACAGGGTCAGGCTGAGCGCGACGACGACGATGATCTGGCCCTTCGGGGCCGGGGATGAAGCGGATGGATGAAACATGGTGGGATGAACTCCTAGTTGATGGTCATGGTGGCGTAAGCCGACGAAGTGATCGACGGGAATAGTTGACCGATGATCGGTGTGATCGGGTGGTAATCGAGGACTACGCGGACGGAGAGTGGACCGCCCACGTCCTGGGGAAATGAGCAGGTATGCGCTGGGCTGGTCCAGGCGCCAGAAGGCGCCGGGTCTTCACAAGTGACATGGAGATGTGCGTCGGTGATCGTTCCCGTTCCGACCATCATTCCGTTGGCGGCGCCGAGAATGTCGGCTCGCAGCTGGGTGAGATTTGCCCGGCATACGGGACCGCCGGCGGCATTGCAGGCCGGATCGGTGGTCGAGGTGTGTCCGACCCAGTAGGCTTCCACCGCGCCAAGCCGGGCGCCTTCGCGGGCTGCCTGCGAGAGGCTGCTGTTCATGAATACGAAGCGGGCCATATCAACGACGCCGAACAGCATGAACAGGAAGACAGGGATGACCAGCGCGAACTCGACGAGCGCCTGGCCGCGTGTCCTGAAGATGAGCCGGCGCCATGTCAGCGCAAGCCTGGGCGGCCTGCCCATCAGTGTGTCACCGGCGCCGAGTCTCCCCACGCATTCGTCACTACGAGCGTGGCGTCCTCATTTTTGTGCTGGAGATACACAGTCGGATTCTGTGCGTTCGAGTGCGTTGTATCGGCGAATGTCCAATACCAGCCAATCACGCCACATGTTGCGTCGGTCGGCGTCGATGTATCGGTGTACTGATACGGATAGTTGTTTCCGTGATCACTGTCCTTACTCTGCCCTTTGATCACTGTGAAATTCGCCGTCGGCCTGGTGCAAGACGTGCCCCCGGTTGCCGGCACGGTGACATTGCGCGTCGTGGTGGTCGCGCCGGCCTGGTTGGTCGTCTCGAGGGTGATCGTGTAGGTTCCGGCATTGCCGTACTCGTAATCGTCACCGTACGCCGTTCCCACTCCCTCGATGTTGTCGCCCCACGCCCAGTTGTAGCCCGAGATGGTGCAAACGCCGCTATTCGGTGTCGAGGCCGTCGGGTCGACGTGGATCTTCAGCCCGCTTTTGATGACCACGCTGAAACTGGGTACCGGCGAGGTACACGTCGTACCGCCGCCACCACCCCCTCCACCCGTGCCGGCATAGCCGAGCACGATCGCCGTCGCCGTCTTCTTCATCGTGAAGTTGCCGAAGAAGGAGTTGGCGAGAGGTGTCATGAAGCTGAACGGCTCACTGACGGCGACGGTGATGGTGTTGCCTGGTCCGGAACCATTGGTTGCGTCGGTGCAATTGATCGCTGTGCCGCCGCTGTCCTTGCACGTCGGCGTGACGGCGATGCCGGACCTGTTTTCCCCCGCCTGGCCCTGCGAATTGGTTTCCTGAAGCGCGGCAGTCTCGATGCCAGCAGAATTCGAGGGGCTGACGGCGCCAAAAGCCGCCCCTTCGCGCGCAGCGTTCGTCACCTCGATGTAGGTGAAGTAGATCCGACCGAAGTCGACCGCGATCACCAGGAAGAGGGCAAGGATCGGCAGAACCAGCGCAAACTCGACCAGCGACTGGCCGAGTGAATGCGTGCGAAAACGCTTGGGCAATTTCATTGCGCTCAGGTACCTAACGCTCGTGTTTGGTCGCCATCTTAGGATTGCCACCTTGCGGCTCACCTTGCAGGGTCAATGAACCGGCCCCGTACCTCAACGGTACTTGTGGGCTACAGCGGCTATTGGGTCGGCCGGGTTGATGCTTCCTCGATCGGTTCAGCCGGGATGTCGAACACGACCCTTGTTTCGCCTGCTGCGCCACGTTCATGGCGCAAGGTGCCACCCATGGCCCTGATCAGGCCGCGAGCGGCGAACAAACCCACGCCGCTTCCATCGGGCGCCTGCACTCGTGCGGCGGCAGCCCGATAGAACTGGTCGAATGCGTGGGCTGCCGTTTCATCGTCCATGCCGACGCCTCGGTCGATGATCGCCACCTTCACGCGGAGCTCGTTTGACCGCGCTTCGCGGGCCGCAATCTCCACCGAGATCGGGCTCCCAGCCGGTGAGTACTTGACCGCGTTGTCGAGGAGCGCCCACAGCACCTGTTCGGTCCGATCCGGATCAGCCACCGCCAGAAATTCGGGGCCGCTGACGTTGATCGCGAACGGTCGATCCGCGCGGAGCGCACGC
Organism: Candidatus Limnocylindria bacterium; assembly: GCA_038248695.1. Lineage (GTDB taxonomy): Bacteria > Chloroflexota > Limnocylindria > QHBO01 > QHBO01 > JAICUY01. The sequence continues at coordinate 7,291 of JBBRXE010000038.1, forward strand.
CACGTACGCTCGACGATCGGCTGCATGCGAAAGACCTCCTGGCGCGGCTGCAGGGCCCCTACCTCGAGGCGTGAGGCGACCAGCAACTGGCTGACCATGCGCCGCAGCCGGTCGGCCTGGTAGGCGATCATCTCCAGATCGTCGCGTGCCGCAGTATCGGCCGTTGCCTTCTGCTGGAGCTCGGCCGCGAGTGCGCCGATGGAGGTCAGTGGCGTCTGGAGATCGTGCGTCACACCGCGCAGGAAGTCGGTTTGTATGGCCGCCATGCGGTCGAGCTGGTCGGTTCGGGTACGAAGCTCACCGTACAGCATGGCGTGCTCAATGGCCGCACCCGCCTGCCCGCCAAGCAGCTCCAACAGGTTCACCTCGATGTTCGATGGTCCCGGGCGGCCCTCCCATGGTGAGAGGAGCAGCGCGTGCAGGCCCGGATCCGCGGCATCGACCGGCACGACCATGAAGCTGCCCCATGGGCCATCGGCCAGTCTCGGTCGGCCGGGATCGTCACCACTCGAAGCCGCCCAATAGTGGAGCTCGGTCAGCTGCTCGGTGGCATCGGGTGCGTCAGCGTAGACCGCCGGGCCGAGCGTGGAGTTGCTCGGACCAAGCACGACCAGCGTCCAGGTCGGGTTGCCGGTCACGCTGCGCGCGGCTGCGACCATGGCGTGCGCCACCGTCTCCGCGTCGTCGGAGATCGGCGCCTTGCGCAGCCGCTCCACGAGCTCCGCCAACTGTCGGTTGCGCTCTTCGATGGCCGAGGTCAACCGGCGATGGGCCGCACTGGCGGGGTCGTCGTTCGGTCCGGCCTCGGCGTCGGGCGACAGGCCGCGCTCGGCAAGGTGCAGCAGGTCGCGCACCTCCTCGCCAATGGCTCGCGCCGCGAACAATGTCACGATGCCGGCCCACAGGACGCCGAATCCGGCGACGATCAGGAACGTCGTGCCGCGCCCCAGGCCGCTCGTGATCGGTTGTCCAACCGCCTCCAGCAGGGCCAGCACGAACAGCGGCGGCAGCGTCGCCAGCAGCAGGAAGAAGAAGACGCGGATGCCGCGGCTCATGCCCGCGTCACCGAGTGGCGGCCAATCCGGCGGAGGATGCCAGCCGGTAGCCGAGGCCTCGATCGGTGACGAGGTAGCGCGGGTGATCCGGGTCGAGCTCCAGCTTGCGCCGCAGGCGGCGAACGGTGACCCACACGTAGGAGGGATCCGCGCCGTCGGCATCGGACCAGACGCGGTCGAGGATGGTTTCGGTGGCGACCGTGCGGTCGACGGAGGCCATCAGCACCTGGAGCAGGCGTGCCTCGGTGGGCGTCAGCGGGTGCTGGCCCGCGGGCGTCGAGAGCGTGCGCCGCGCGAGGTCGATCTCCAGCTCACCGTCGTCGATGGTGATCGTCGAGCGGCCGGACGAGGTGCGGCGCAGGACGCGCTGCACGCGGGCGACGAGCTCGTCGGGGTTGAACGGCTTGGTGACGTAGTCCTCGGCATACTCTTCGAGCGCGCGGACCTTCGCTTCGCTGGCATCGACCGCCGAGAGCACGATGATCGGCAGGTCGGCCATGCGCTTCACGCGCTTGCACAATTCGAAGCCGTCCATGCCGGGCATCATCATGTCGACGATCAGCAGCGTCGGCCAGCCTCGCTCGAGCGCGTTGAGTGCGGCCTGCCCGGAGGGAGCGGTCCGCACCTCGAAACCTTCGCGGGTGAAGCGCCTGGCGAGGACCGAGAGGAGCGTCGTGTCGTCGTCGACCAGCAGGACGCTTGGCCGAAGCGGCGGCATCACGTTACAGCCCCGATCCTCCACCCATGATCGTCACCACGGCAGGCCCCAGGATGACGATGAAGATCGTCGGGAAGATGCAGCCGACCATGGGGAACAGCATCTTGACCGGCGCCTTGGCCGCGGCCTCCTCCGCCCGTTGGCGGCGCTCGATGCGCAGCTGTTGGGACTGGATCTGGAGGACCTTGGCGATTGGTACGCCGAGCTGTTCGGCCTGCACGATGGCGCCGATGAAGTTGCTGACTGGCTGCGCGTCCGCGCGGGTGGCGACGTCGCGCAGCGCCTCACGGCGGGTGCGGCCCATGCGGACCTCCGCCAGCGCCTGGCGGAACTCGTCGACCAGCGGACCACTCATCTTCTCGACGACCTTGGCCAGCGCGGCATCGAAGCCGAGCCCCGCCTCGACGGAGATCGTCAGCAGGTCAAGCGCGTCCGGCAGTTGGAGGACCATCGCCAGGCTGCGCGCCCTCATCTTGCGCCCGAGCCAGAACTCCGGGCCCATGAATCCAATGGCCAGGCCAATGAGCCCGAAGAAGAGTCCGCCGGCCACGCCCGCGATCAGCGAGGCGAGCAGGAAGAAGATGATGGCGACGACAATGGCCGCCAGGATCTTGACGCCCATCCAGTCGGCGCCGCGCAGGCCACCCGGATAGCCGGCCCTCTCGAGCTTGGCGTCCGTGCGCGCGATGATGCCGCCCTGGTCGCCACGCCGGCCGAACTTCGACAGGCGCTTGATGAGTGGACGGATGGTCCGCTCGTAGAAAGGCTGCTGAAGCTCGTACTCCTCCAGCGATTTGGGCTGCACGACGAGCTGCTCCAGGCGAGCCTGGACCGCGTCCTTGGCCGGACGCGCCGCGACGCCGTAGGTGATCAGGAGGACCGCGACGGCGGCGACGAGACCAATGATGAGCTGTGGAGGCATGATTTTGGTTACACCTTGATGTCGACGATGCGGCGGATCAGCAGGTACCCGATGCCCATGCTGATCAGGCCGACGATGAAGAAGACAATGCCCAGCGGCAACCCAAGCGCCTCGGGTGGCTTGTTGAGCATGGCGCTGATGTACGAAGGGCTGATGAGGAACAGCAGGCCAGCCAGGCCGACCGGCAGCAGGGTGATGACATAGCCGCTGTAGCGCTGCATGGCGGTCAGCGTCTGGATCTCGCCCTGGATGCGGACCCGTTCGCGAATGGTGAACGCGATCGAGTCGAGCACCGTGGCGAGGTTGCCGCCCACCTGGCTCTGGATGTTGATGGCGGTGACCATCAGCTCCAGGTCTTCCGACTTCACGCGGCGCGACATGTTGTTGAGGGCCGGCTGCAGTGCGACGCCCAGGCTCATCTCGCGCACGACACGCTCGAATTCCTCGCTGATGGGCGGGCGCGCCTCGCGCGTGACCAGCTCGACGCCCTGCAGGAATGACGATCCGGCGCGCAGCGAGTTGGCCAGCAGGGTGATGGTGTCAGGCAGTTGTTTGGCGAATAGCTTCACCCGCTTGCCCTGCCGATATTTGAGGTAATAGCGTGGGAAATAGGCACCGATGGCAAAAGCAAGGGCAATCGCAATGGGATTGTTCAGTCCGGCGAAGACGAATCCACCAATGTACGCGCCCGCCGCGAACGCGAAGGGCGAGGCGACCCACATCAGGATGAACTCGGCGGGCTTCAGCTTCAGGTCGGCGCGTGCCAGCTCGACGGCCAGCCGAGCCGTGCGGTCCTGGCCTTGGATCGCACGGGTCAGGCCGGCGACCACGGCCGATTCGTGCTCTTCGGTTCCATTGAACGCACCGGCGCCCGCGGTGGATGCGTAACGTTCGAGGCGGCTCGACAGGGCGCCGCTACCGCCGCTCATCGAGATGCCGACGGCGATGAGCAGCACACCACCCGCAGCGAGACCGGCTATGACGATTGGCAGCATGTCCTACGGACTCCTTAGAACGGTGAGCCGAAGACGTTCGGCGGCAGATTGATTCCGGCGACCTCGAACTTCTCGACGAACTTCGGGCGGATGCCGGTCGGGCGCAGCCGACCCTGGATCTTGCCTTCGACCACGCCCGTCTGCTCGAACACGAAGATGTCCTGCATGACGATGACGTCTCCCTCCATCCCCTGCACCTCGGTGATGTTCGTGATCTTGCGCGTTCCATCCTTGAGGCGGTTCTGATGGACGATGAGGTCGACGGCCGATGCGATCTGCTCGCGGATGGCGCGCAACGGCAGGTCCATGCCGGCCATGAGCACCATTGTCTCCAGTCGGGCGAGCATGTCGCGCGGGGTGTTCGCGTGGCCGGTCGACATCGAGCCGTCGTGGCCGGTGTTCATGGCCTGCAGCATGTCGAGCGCCTCAGCCGAACGGCACTCCCCCACGATGATGCGGTCGGGGCGCATGCGCAGGGCGTTGCGCACCAGCTCACGAATCGGGACGGCGCCCTTGCCCTCGATGTTGGACGGGCGCGCTTCCAGCGTGACGACATGTTCCTGGCGCAGCTGCAGCTCGGCGGCGTCCTCGATGGTCACGATCCGCTCGTCATCGGGGATGAACGACGAGAGGATGTTGAGCATGGTGGTCTTGCCGGAGCCGGTGCCGCCGGCCACGAAGATGTTCAGCCGGGCGTGCACGCACGCTTCCAGGAACTCGAACATCTCGGGCGTGGCGGTGCCGAAGCGGATGAGGTCCTCGACGGTGAACGGCGTGGCTGAGAACTTTCGGATGGTGATCACCGGACCGACCAACGAGAGCGGCGGGATGATCGCGTTCACGCGGGAGCCATCGGCCAGGCGGGCGTCCACCATGGGGCTCGATTCATCGACGCGACGACCGATGGGGGCGATGATCCGCTGGATGATCTTCATCACGTGCTCGTCGTTCTGGAAGGTGACGTTGGTCATCTCCAGGCGGCCTTCACGCTCGATGTAGACCTGCTGCGGGCCATTGACCATGACTTCGGTGATGGTCTCGTCGCGGAGCAGCGGCTCCAGCGGCCCGAGGCCAAGGATCTCGTCGGTGATCTGCTCAAGCATCCGCACGCGCTCGGCGCGCGTCAGGGCGAGGCCTTCCTCGTCGGCGATCTTGCCGAAGAGGTCCTCGATCTGGCGACGAACCTCGACCTGGTTGGCGAGGTCGAGCTTAGGATCGAGCTCGTTGATGAGCCGGTTCTGGACGCGGAACTTCGCCTCTCGGAACGACTCGCGCGCGGGCAGGTTGCCCATGAACCGCCGACTGATCGCGGGCGGGCTGCTCGGCGGTGACGACACGCCGCTTGGCGCAGCCGGTGGCTGGCTTGGAGCTGGCGTCGTCGCCGGAATAACCACGGCCTGGCTCTGCCCCTCGCCTTCTTCGGCGGGCCGGCTGACTCGCTCGATGCGCTTCAAAAGTGACATTGACGTAGCTTCCTTCCCCTTAGCGGCGTACGAAGAGTCCGCGCTTGGATGACTTGTCGGTGGACTTGGCGTTGGCGGGCTCTCCCGCGAGCGTTCGGGCGAGCTTGACGATGTCGCGCGACAGCGCGCTCTCCGGGTGGGACACGACGAACGGCACCCCACGGTTGACTGCCAGGACGGCCAGTCGACCATCTGACACAATCGTTCCGTCGATCGAGCGACGGATGGATGCCTCGACATCGCTGATGCGGATTCCCTGGGCAGTATCCGAGCGATTGATGACCAGCCGGATCTTGGACCGATCGTATTCAAGCTGATCGGCAACTTCCAGGAAGAGCCGGACATTCTTGATGGTCGTGATCTCCAAAGCGGCCAGCACCACGATCTGATCCGCCATGTCCATCATTGCCAGCGAGTGGTCGTTGAGCGCCGAAGGCAGGTCCACGACCACCCAGTCATGCGTCCTCTTGAGGTGGTCGATGATCTTGCGCAAGTAGGCGGCGGTGACCAGGTCGGCACCTTCGGGCGCTGGCGGCGCCAGGAGCACGCGGATCCCCGTCGAGTGGTCGATAACGACCGTGTCGATGATGTCGCCGTCCGGCTCGCCGCCTTCGACGGCGTCGAGCATGGAGCGGTTCTTGGGATTCAGGTTCAGCAGGACGCCGACGTCGCCGAACTGCAGGTTGGCGTCCGCCAGGCACACGCGGCCCCCGGTCTCGTGCTGGAGGGCCAGCGCCAGGTTCGTGGCGATGGTCGTTCGTCCTGCGCCGCCCTTGGGTGAGAACACCGCGATCACCTGGTGGTCCTCGAGGTTTGGCGACAGGTTGGGGTCGGTGCCCGAGTGACGAAGCACCAGCAGCTGTTCTTGGCGCGCGAGCTCCTTGGCATAGACGCTCTGGATGGTCGCGCTGAACTCGTCACCGGAGAAGGGCTTGACCAGGAACTCACGGGCTCCGGCACCGATCGCGCGACGCAGCTGCTCTGCCTCGCCATGGACGCTCATCATGATGATCGGCGAGGA
>JBBRXE010000039.1:0-13304 GCA_038248695.1 Candidatus Limnocylindria bacterium
AGCTGATCGGCCACGAACGCGTGGCTGAACTCGTGGAAGGTGATGCCCACGATCAGCGCAACGGCGATCCCGACGAGCTCGGCAGGAGACCAGTTGAAGAACAGCATCAGGCCAGATCTGGGAGCAGCGCCGCGAGGATCCGCACCAGGCGCCCGGCCCCGACGTGACCGATCTCGAGTACCTCCTCGTGGGTCGTGCCGGCTTCGACGTCTTCGGTCGCCTTGTTGGTGACCAGGCTGAAGCCGAGCACCCGCGCGCCGGCGTGCCGCGCGACGAGCACCTCGGGCACGGTCGACATGCCGACCGCATCGCCACCCAGCGTTCGCAGCATGCGCATCTCGGCACGCGTCTCGTAATACGGGCCGGAAAGCATGATGTAGACACCCTCACGCAGCCGCACGCCGGCCGCTGCCGCCGCTTGGCCGGCCCGCGCCCGCAGCGTGTGATCAAACGCATCGGCCATTGCCGGAAAGCGCGGCCCGAATCGGTCGAGGTTCGGCCCGAGCAACGGGTTCTCTCCCGACAGGTTGATCGTGTCGCTGATGAGCATCACGTCGCCTGGGTCGAACATCGGGTTGAGCGCGCCGGCGGCGTTGGTGAGCACCACGGTGTCGACGCCGAGCGTCAGGCACGCGCGCAGCAGGATCGTCACCTCCCGATGCGAATAGCCCTCGTACGGATGCGCCCGACCGGACAGAACGAGCGCCGGCTTGCCGTGCGCCAGTCCCGCGACCAGCGCGCCCGCATGGCCCTGAACGGCCGCACCGGGCACGAATGGGATGTCGTGGTAGGCCAGCGTGATGCGCGGCGCGTCGTCGAGCAGCTCGACCACATCACCCAGGCCGGAGCCGAGCACGAAGGCCAACTTCGGGGCGCGCAGGCGGTCATCAGCAGCGAGCGCCTGGCTGATGGTGCCCGCGGCGGCATCGATGCGTCGCTCGAGCTCCTCACCGTAGATCCCGTCGGCCAGTGCCCCCAGCGGCGGCTGGGGCACCTACATTCTCTCCAGGATGTCGTGCTTCTTGGCCTCGTATTCCTCGTTGGTGATGAGCCCCTTTTCGCGTAGCCCGCCCAACCGCTCGAGCGTTGTCGCCAGGTCGCTGCCCGAGTGCTGCGAGGAGGGCGCGGGCTCGGCCGCTCGGGCCTCGCCGACGATCGGCGCCGGACCGCTGTGCACCTCCGAGACGCGGTCGGAGCCAGCGCGCGGCGGCATGGGCTCGGCGCGACGCATCTCCGGTTGGGCGTCACGCTGCTGGTAGCGACGCGGAGGCGCGAGGTCGGGGCGCTCCAGCAGCTCCTTCTGGTTGAGCATGGCGATCTTGAACTTCACCGGATCGGCCAGCATATGGAAGTCCTCGATCCCACCCAACTCGTCGGCCGCGGTCAGGATGTCGAGCGTACCGTAGTCGAAGATGCGGCCCAGCCAACTCTGTGAGAGGTGCGCGTCGTTGACCTTCTCCAGGCCCGAATCACCCATGTTCTTGTTGAAGATGCCCTCGCATTTGATGATCCGGCGTGTCGTGACCAGGAATTCCTGGTTGCGCCACGCCCAGAGCACCGATCCGATGCGCGCCAGCGAGCCGAGCAGCACCACCAGCAGCACGATGGTCACGATGCCATCGATCGTCGTGTTGCCGAAGATCGGCGTGTTGGTTCCCAGGAAGATGAGCAGGGCCAGCGCAAGGATCACGGCGACGACCCAGGCCCAGGTCTCGGCCAGGATGGCGAACCAGTGCTGACGGCTCTCGAAGACGATCTCCTCGCCTCGAGACAGGAGATTCGTGGCGTAACTCATGCTGGCTGCTCGGCTCCTCGGCTCAGGCTCTCGGGTGGGCCCTGGCGTACACCTCGCGCAGGCGCCGTCCGGTCAGGTGTGTGTAGAGCTGGGTGGTGCTGATGCTAGCATGGCCAAGCAGCGTCTGGACCACCCGCAGGTCAGCGCCGCCCTCGAGCAAATGCGTCGCAAAACTGTGGCGAAACGTGTGCGGCGTGACGTTCTCGGTGAGGCCTGCAGTCTGCGCCCAGCCACGCACCAGCCGGTAGACCGATTCGCGCGCCAGGCGCTTGCCGCGCTGACTGACGAAGACCGCCGGCGTCGGCTTCGCCGCGGTCCATTCGCGTCGTGGTCCGCTCATATACCGATGCAGACGCTCGCGCGCCTCCTCGGTCATCGGCACGCGCCGTTCCTTGTTGCCTTTTCCGATGACACGGACCTGCAGCTCCGGCAGCTCAAGCCGATCCGTATCGAGCCCGGTGAGCTCGCTGACCCGCAGGCCACAGTCGTACAGCAGTTCCAGGATGGCGCGATCCCGTATGCCGGCCGGCTCGTCCGCCGGCGGCGCTTCGAGGACGGCGTTCACCTGCTCGGGCGCCAGTACGTCGGGAAGGTAGCTGCCCGACTTCGGGGTATCGAGCAGGGTCGCCACGTCGCGGCTGGCGACTCCCTCGCGCAGGGCAAAGCCGTAGAAGCTGCGCAGGGCGGCGACCTTGCGTGCCTGGGTCGTCGGCTTGCGACCTGCCGCTCGCAGGCTCGCCACGAACTCTCGCGCTGGTTGCGGGTCGCTGCGCCAGCGCGCATCGGCCCCGGACGCGAACTGGCCGAGGTCGCGGCGATAGGCAGCGATCGTCAACGGTGATAGGCCACGCTCAACCCGCAACTCGAGCAGGAACGCCTCGATTGTCGCGCCGATGGTCACTGTGCGGTCCGCAGCAGGGCTTCGGCGGCTGCAAGGGCTTCTTCGCCCGCATCGGCGCCGCCCAGCATGGCCGCCAGCTCGGCTGCACGCTCGTCGCCGGTGAGCACGCTCAGCTCGGTATGCGTACGACCTGCCTCGATGCGTTTGCCGACGTGCAGGTGGGTGTCGGCGTGGGCCGCGACCTGCGGCAAATGGGTGACGCACAGCACCTGGTGATGCGCCGCCAGCGCTTTGAGTCGCTCTCCCAGCGCCCCGGCATTGCGGCCACCGATCCCGGCATCCACCTCGTCGAAGACGAGCACCGGCGTGTCGTCGGCTGCCGCCAGCACGACCTTCAGCGCCAGGCTCAGACGGCTGGCTTCGCCGCCCGAGGCGATGCGCGCCAGCGGCCGCGGTGGCTCACCGGGATTGGGGGCGAACGTGAACGTCACGCGGTCGCCGCCTGTCGCCCCGACGTCGACCGGGCTGAGCTCCACGCCGAAGGCTCCGGCCGACAGGCCGAGCGGCGGGAGCTCGAGGTTCACGCCCGCGGCAAGGCGCTGCCCCGCCTCGGTGCGCGCCGCGCTGAGGCCCTGCGCAGCGATCTCCAGCGCTGACCGCGCGCGCTTCTCCTCGGCGCGAAGCCGCTCGCGCTCGCCTTCCTGGTCCTCGAGTGCTGCGAGGTCGCGCGCCGCGATGTCGGCGAAGGCCGCCACGTCGTCAAGCGATGGTCCGTACTTGCGCTTCATGTCGTAGACCAGGGTCAGCCGCTCCTCCATCGCCTCGCGGCTGCCCGAATCGAGGTCGACCCGCTCGCCGAGCGCCGCGGCGTCGCGCGACAGCTCCTCGGCCTCCGCGGCCAACCCATGAGCGCGCTCCAGCAGGGCACCGAACTGCTCGTCATGCTGGGAGGCTGCCCGCAGCGAGGCGACCGCGGCATTGAGCCCGTCGCGCGCGCCACCGTCATCCCGCAGCGCCCGCACCGCGTCCGTGGCGGCGCGCGCGATCTCCTCGGCGTGCTGTGCGGCCCGTACCGCTGCCTCGAGTGTCGCATCCTCGCCCGGCTGCAGCCTTGCCGACGAGATCTCGTCGCTCTGGTGGCGCAAGAGCTCCACTCGCCGCGCAAGCTCCTGCTCATCGGTGAGCAGCTCGGCCGACGCTGCGACCACGGCGCGCCATGCCCGATGACGTTCGGAGACCTCGGCGCGCAGCTCGTCCAGCCCGCCGGCCCGGTCGAGCAGTGCGAGCTGGCGCGCCGGGTCGAAAAGGCGCTGCTGCTCATGCTGGCCGTGGATCTCCGCCAGCCGTGCGCCCAGGGTCGCCAATCCACCGACGGTCACCGCCCGGTCGTTGACGCGCACCAAAGAACGCCCGTCGGCCGAGACCTCGCGTCGCACGATGACCATGCCGTCCCCCGCTGCCACCAGCTCGTCGAGCGGATCGTCCGGATCTCGTGGCACGTCGTCGAAGATTGCCTCGATACGCGCGGCATCGGTACCGGAGCGAACGGCGTCCGCCGAGGCGCGCGCGCCGAGCGCCAGCGACAGTGCGTCGACGACCAGCGACTTGCCGGCTCCCGTCTCGCCGGTCACCACCGTGAAGCCGCGAGAGAGCGGCAGCCGCACCGATGACAGGACCGCCAGGTTCTCGACATTGAGCTCGCGCAGTGGCATCGGTCTAGGCGCTCAATAGGGCAGCAGCCCGGCCTTCGTGCGCAGCAGGTCATAGAAGGGGGTGCTGCCGGTTGGCTCGATGATGCGCAATGGCGCCTCGAGCGCGGAGACCTCGACGGAGTCGCCTTCGACGATCGGCACGTCGGCCTGGCCGTCGAGCGAGATGAGGGCATTGCCCTTCGAACGCAGGGTCAGGCGCACGACGTGCGTGCGGCCGGCGACCACGCTGTGCAGCGGCGACAGGTAGGCCGCGACCGGGGTGATGATCATGTTGCGGAGCCGCGGGTCGAGGATAGAGCCACCGGCGCTGAAGCTGTAGGCGGTCGAGCCCGTCGGAGTGGCGACCACCACGCCGTCGGCCACGTACGTCGCCAGGTGGCTGCCCGAGACCTCGACCTCGAGCTGGATCATGCGCACCCTGTTGCCGCGAGCCACGACCACCTCGTTGACGCAGGCATGCTCCTCCTCCTGCTCGCCGCTGGCGCGCCGGATACGGGCCTGGATGCGGAAGCGCTCCTCCACGGCGTAATCGCCGTCGCGCACCTGCTCGAGGGCGTGCTCGAGATCACTCGTCTCGACCTTGGCCAGGAAGCCGACCCGCCCCAGGTTGACGCCCAGCGCCGGCACGCGCGAACCGCCGATGGCCCGCGCTGCCCGCAGGAAGGTGCCGTCGCCTCCCAGAATTGCCACAAAGTCGGTTTTCTCCAACTCACGACCGATGCGCTCGGAGTCCTCGGCATGCGATTCCCAGGTCTCGACGCCCTGTGTCCGGCACCACGTCTGGGCGCGCCGCAGCACGCCGGCGACCTCCGGATTGGTCGGGTTGGAGACAAGCCCGATGCGGTTCAGCTGCGTCACACCCGTTCCTCGAGTCGCTGCGCGATCTGCTCGACCTGGCGCCGCAGCGCGCCGAGCTCACTCGACAGGTCCGACTCCGTCACTGCCGCGTAGCTGCGATCCAATCCCGCGGCGATGAGCGCCCGCATGAGGCCCGACGGCGAGACGCCGCGCTGCCGCGCCACCGTTTCGACACGTTCGAGCAATGCGTCGGGCATCCGCAGGCTGACGATCTGGCGCATCGTATCGGGGCCGTGCTCCGGTGCGCGGTCGATCGGCTCCAGCCCCTCGAAGGCGCTCAGCTGCTCCGAGGCGGGCGTCCTGCGCTTGCTCACGCTCGGCATCGTAATACGCGCGTGCTACATCCGTCGTCGTTCGATGTCAGATCAGGCGAATCCCAGGGCGTCGACCCTGGCGCCCCAGGCTTCCGCCTCCCCGCCCGCTTCGCCGTTCCTCTCGAGGAGCGCCAGGAACTCGACGTTGCCCTCGGTGCCGACCACTGGCGAGCGCATGAGCCGCGAGGGTGAGAAGCCGGCGGCCATTGCATCCTCGCCGAAGCGCACGAGCACCGCTTTATGCACCGCTGGATCGCGTACCACACCGCCCCGCGGCACCGACCCGCGGCCAGCCTCGAACTGCGGCTTGACCAGGCAGACTGCGCGGCCCGCATCGGCAAGCAACCGGTGCGCGGCGGGGAGCACCAGGCGCAAGGAGATGAAGGAAAGATCCAGCGTCGCGATGTCGATGGGCTCGGGAAGCGTCTGGAGATCGCGCAGGTTGTTGCGCTCCATGCTGACGACGCGTGGGTCGCGGCGCAGGCGGTCGATGAGCTGCCCGCGACCGGCGTCGACGGCGTAGACGACGCGCGCGCCGCGTTCAAGCAGGACGTCGGTGAAGCCGCCGGTCGAGGCGCCGGCATCGAGGCAGGCGTGGCCCGTCGGATCGATGGCGAACACGTCGAGCGCGCCCTCGAGCTTCGCGCCGGCGCGGCTTGCCCACCGCGGCCCTTGCACGATCTGCAGATGTGCCTGTGCTTGCACCTGCTGGCCTGGCTTCAGACTTCGGTTGGGAGCGCCCTCGAGCTCGACTTGGGCGGCCAGGATCAACGCCTGTGCCTGCGATCGCGACGTTGCCAGGCCACGGTCCACCAGCAGCTGGTCCAGCCGCACTCGACGAGTGCGGTCAGCCACTTAGCGCGAGTTCGAGAATCATGCGTGGTCGCCTTTGGCTGCGTCTGAAGAAGGTACTCCGCGCGAGGACTGCGCCTCGACCGCGACTGGTCACATGTCGCGGTGATCAGCCGTAATCCAGTCGGCCAGGCTGGCGACAGCGCTCAAGCGGGCGTCCTGATCATGGAAAGGGCCTCGGTGCGGTCACCGCCGAGCGCGGGAGATGGACGAACGCGGATCACACCGACTTCTGACCAGTCGGCGGCGGACTTCGCCAGGACCAGGGCGCCTACGCGTCGGTACTACGTATGTCATTCGGACGACCGATTGCGCCGACCCATTGCGCTCCGCGCCTATGCGGCGCTGATCCTGCGCTGCGCCGGCGCCAGCTCCACGCCGAGCTCGCCGAGACGCACACGCACCTGCTCGATGATCCCCGGCACGTCGATCCGCTGCTGACGTCGCAGGTCGTCGACGGCGCCGTGGTGGACGAAGCCCTCCCCCAGTGCGATCTTCAGCAGCGGCACATGGACCCCGGCGCGGTTGAGGGCATCCAGCACCCCGTCGCCAAAGCCCCCCATGGCCGCCGATTCCTCGGCGGTCACGACCAGCCGCTTGCCGACCGCGTGCTGCGACAGCAGAACCTCGTCGAGCGGCTTCGCCCAGCGCCCATTGATGATCGTCGATGTCAGCCCGGCCGACGACTCGAGCTCAGCGGCCACGTGACGCAGGCGCTGCACGATCGGCCCGAAGCCGACCATCAACAGGTCGGCGCCCTCGGTCAGCACCTCGCCGCGCCCGACCTCCAGCGCCGAGCCCATGCGATCCTTCAGGTCCTCGCCCGCATCACGCGGAAAGTGCAGTGACATCGGTCCGTCCGAGGCAAGGGCCGTGACGAGCATGTCGCGCATCTCCTGTTCGTCCTTCGGAGAGCCGATGACGAGGTTCGGCAGCGAGCGCTGTGCGGGAAGGGTGAACATTCCCTGGTGTGACGTGCCGTCCTCGCCCACCAGTCCGGCACGATCGATGGCCAGCAGCACCGGCAGGTCGTTCTGGCAGACGTCGTGCACGAGCTGGTCGTAGGCTCGCTGGCTGAAGGTCGAGTACAGGGACACGACCGGCCGTCGACCGGCAAGCGCCAGGCCGGCAGCCAGTGTCACGGCGTGCTGCTCCGCGATCCCGACATCAAAGAAGCGCCGCGGGAAACGCTCCTCGAAGTGGGCAAGCCCCGTGCCGGTCGGCATGCCGGCGGTGATGGCGCAGATGCGCTCGTCATCGGCTGCCAGCCGGATGAGCTCCTCCACGAAGGTCTGCGTGTAGGTCTTCGGCTTGTGCTTGCCGCCGCCGGCACCGACGGGCAGCGGCTCCTCGGTGGGATCGATGACGCCCAGGTCGATCGGCGGCAGCGACGCGCCGTGGAACGAGACCGAATCGGCCTCCGCGGGTGCGTAGCCACGACCCTTGACCGTCTTGACGTGGATCAGGACCGGACCGCGCAGCTCGAAGGCGCGCTCGAATGCCAGCTCCAGCTCGCGGCGGTCGTGTCCGTCGAGGACGCCGATGTAGGTCAGGCCCATATCCTCGAAGAACCCGACGTTGGCCCACGAACGCTTGAAGCCTTCCTTGGTGAAGGCCAGCGCGTCGAACAACGGACGCCCGATGAGCGGCACCCGCTCGAGGACGCCCTTGGTCGCTGACTTGGTGCCCTGGTAGGCGCGCGACAGCCGCAGCTTGTTGAGTCGCGTCGAAAGGCCGCCGACCGACGGGCTGATGCTCATCTCGTTGTCGTTGAGGACAATCAGCAACCGATGCTTGGTGTGTCCGAGGTGGTTGAGCGCCTCCATCGTCAGGCCGCTCTGCAATGCGGCGTCACCGACGCACACCGCAATGCGCTGGCGGCGTCCGGGATCGCCGGCCGGCAGCAGGTCGCGCGCAGCCGCCAGTCCGACGCCGATGCTGACCCCGGTCCCGGCGTGGCCGCCATCGAAGACGTCATGCTCGCTCTCGCTGCGCCGTGGAAAGCCACCGATGCCGTCAGCCTGGCGCAGCGTGTCGAATCGGTCGCCGCGCCCGGTCAGCAGCTTGTGGGCGTAGGCCTGGTGCCCGGTATCCCACACGATTCGGTCCCGCGGAGAATCCATGACTCGGTGCAGCGCCAGCGCGATCTCGACGGCACCCAGCGACGAGGCAAGATGCCCGCCGGTCTGCTTGACGGTGCGGATCATCTTCTCGCGCATGGCGGCGGCAAGGCGGTCGAGCTCCGCATCGGTCATCGAGCGCAGTTGGGCGGGATCGGTCAGGTAGTCCAACATGGGCAAATGGCTACTCCAAGGTCAAAACGGGCTCGCAAAGTATAGCCGGGCGCCTCATGGCACCCGCAACGAAGGCTCCCTCATCAGACAGTACGAGCGTTTCACGATCCTGCATCTGCCGCGCCTTCGCTACGGAGCGTTGTTGACTCACGCTTGCAGTCAGTTCGGATCCGGCGCGCCGTGCTCCTCGATCCGCACGCCGCGACCGAGCTCGGTGATCTTCAGCTCCGCGTCGCGCAGCCGTGCTTCGCAGGCAGCGTGCAGGCGCAGCCCTTGGCGGTACAGGGCGATGCTCTGCTCCAGGCCCACGCTCCCCGCCTCCAGCTGCTGCACGATGCGCTGCAGCTCGACAACAAGCTCGTCGAACGGGCGTTTCGCCAGTTCCTCGTCCGTCGTTGTCTGGCTCGTATCGGTCACAGGAGCTCCTCTCCAGCGTCGGGCGTGATCCGCTCCACGCGCGCGCCAAGGCTACCGTGCGCGACGACCACCTCGAGCGGGTCGCCGGCATGGGCCTGCTCCGGCGAGCGGACGATCTCGCCACTCGCCAGCCGCGCCACCGCGTAGCCCCGCTCCAGCGTGGCTCGTGGTCCGAGGGCACGCAGGCTGTCGCGCAGTCCCGCCAACCTCGTCTGCTCGCGCCCAACGCTGCCCACCAGCGCCCGATGTCCGCGGTCAACCAGCTCGGCAGCCTGCTGGCGGGCCGCCTCCAGATTCGGCGCTTGAGCTGCCAGGGCGCGCCCTTCGGCGCTCAGTAGGCGGCGCCGATCCGCCGCGCGCGCCAGCAGGGCCGTCGACGCACGCTCTCGCAGTCTGCCCAGTACCGTCAGCAGCTGCGACGCGTCCGGCACCGCCAGCTCGGCGGCGGCAGAAGGCGTCGGGGCCCGGACGTCGGCCGCGAAGTCGGCGAGCGTGACGTCGCTCTCGTGGCCGACGCCGACCACCACCGGGATGGGCGACGCCACAACGCAGCGCACCACCCGTTCGTCGTTGAACGGCCACAGGTCCTCGAGTGAGCCGCCGCCGCGGGCTAGGATGACAACGTCCAGCGAGGCGTCGGCGTAGAGGCGCTGCAGTGCGCGCACGATGGCCGGCGGCGCCGTGGGGCCCTGGACCAGTGTCGGCGACAGCACCAGCTCGACGAGCGGGTAGCGGCGGCGCATGACGTTGGCGATGTCGCGCCATACCACGCCTACCGGCGAAGTCGCCACACCAATGCGCCTCGGCCAGCGGGGCAGGTCCCGCTTGCGGACCGCGTCGAACAGGCCCTCGGCGGCCAGCTTGACGCGCAGCGCCTCGTACTGTGCGTGCAGGTCGCCGGCGCCGGCCGGCGTGATCTCGTACGCGTACAGCTGGTAGATGCCCTGCGGCTCGTAGGCCCGCACGCGGCCGTGAATGACGACCTGCATGCCGTGCTGCGGCCGCACCACGGCGCGTCCCAGCTCCTCGCGGAACATGACGGCACGCACCTGTGACGAGCCGTCCTTGAGCGTGAAGAAGCAGTGGCCCGACGGCGGGAACGACGGCTGGCTGATCTCACCCTCGACCCATACCTCCGCGAGCGTCTGGTCGCTGTCAAGCAGCGCGCGGACGCGCCGGTTCAGGTCGCTGACGCGCAGGATGCGCGGCGCGACCGCCGCGGCCTCCCAGAGCGTCGGCTGCTGGCTCATGTCGCTACGTTACCCGACCAGCGCCGAACCTCGATCGCACGCAGTGCCTCATCGCACGTAGCGGCGGCGCCGTACTATCTCGGCATGGAGGGTCACGCTTCGCAAGTGACGCAGCTGTAGACCAGGCTCCCCGGCGCATCGGTTCGATCAAATGCGCGTCTTGAGATCGCTTAGACAGATCGCGGTGGCCAACCGACGGCACAGGTTGTCCGAGATCTGTGTGTTTGTGCGAGATTCACGCACTATTGCGGGCTATCGACGACGGCCGGGAGCGGATCGATCCGTCTAACCGCTCCCAGAATGAGGATTTGATCGATGCGCCCCCTTATCGAGCTCGGGAGACGTGCTCGACCGGAATCGTTACGAATGCCAGCCAGCGCATCGATCAAGATGTCGAGCGAACCTCACTATTGAACCCGCGTGACGTACTCGCCGGTGCGTGTGTCCACCCGCAGCAGGTCGCCCTCGCTGACGAACAGCGGCACCTGGACGACCAGCCCGGTCTCGAGCGTGGCGGCCTTCTTGGCGCCGGTAGCGGTGTCTCCGGCGAAGCCCGGATCGGTCTGGGTCACGCGCAGGTCGACGGTCACCGGCAGGTCGACACCCAGGATCTCGTTCTCATGGTTGCTGACGAAGACCTCGGTGTTCTCGACCAGGTATTTCGCGTCATCGCCGAGAAGCGCAGCGGGCACCGAGAACTGGTCGTAGCTCTCCGAATCCATGAAGTGGTAGGCGTCATCGTCGCTGTACAGGTACTGCACCTTGCGCTGCTCGACGCGTGCCCGCGGCCAGCGCGTCCCCGCCTGGAAGGTTCGCTCCACGATGTCACCCTTCCGCACGTTCTGCAGCTTCATGCGCACCTGCGCCGAGCCGCGTGCCATCTTGATGTGGCTCCAGTCGAGGACCTTCATGAGCTGGCCGTCCAGCTCGATGATGATGCCCTTCTTGACATCTCCGGTGCTGATCACGTGATACCGATGCCTCCCATGCCGTGCCACCCGTTCGGGCGGCCACGAAGATTCAGATGATGCAGACGCTCAGCTGGCCGGGCACTCCGCGTTGGCCTTCGCGATATTCGCCTCGTGCTGACCATTGGTCTTTGCAAAGTAATGCGACCCGTCGCGCTTGCCGTTCGGGCAGCCCGCGACAAAGTACAGGTTGTCTCCCTGCGGAGCGGCCACCGCGGCCAGCGATCGAGCGCGCGGTGCGGCGATGGGCGAGGGTGGCAGACCCGGGTTGAGGTAGGTCTGGTAAGCGGCCAGTGCCGCTGGAAGCTTGATCTTGCCGCCCGCGTCCGGCAACGGCTGCCACCACTTGATGCTGCCCCACTCGGAGACCGGCGCCGTTCCGTGGTTGGCCGTGTCGAGCCCGTACTGCAGGGTCGGATCCGCGTTCAACAGGCCATTCGTCTGACCATTGTCCGGGTTCTCGATGCGGTTGATGTAGACGCCCGCGATGAGTGGTCGCTCCTTGTCGAGCACCGCCTCGCGTTCGACGATCGAGGCGATGATCACCGCATCGTCGATCGAGAGGTTCTCGTTGGCAAGGCCGTCTCGAATTTCGGGCGTCAGCTGCTGCGCAAACCTGTCCAGGAGCTTCTCGACCACCTCGCGAGCGGTCGCGTTGGCAAAGATGCTGTAGGTGTCGGGATACAGGTAGCCCTCGAGAGTGCGGCCAACCGGCAGGTTCGCAAAGAAGTCGTATTTGGCCAGCAGGTCGGCCGGCGGATCCTTGACCAGCCGCGCGAATTCTTCAATGTTCATGGTGCTCCTGGTCGTCGCCAGGTAGCTCACGATCTGCTCCAGGCGCCAGCCCTCGCCGATGCGAATGGAGATCTCGGGTCCACTCTCCTGCTTCAGCGCCGCAACGATCTCGCTGGGCTTGAGACTCGGCGTCAGGTCGTATGTGCCCGCCTGCAGCGTGCCGGCGCGGCCGGCCTGCATCACCGCGTACTGAAACGCCAGCTCCGAACTGATGAGCCCCTTCTGGTAGAGCAGGTGGCCGATCTGCCCGTCGGTCGCTCCGGGCTCCACGGTGACCGAGATCCGGTCACTGCCGCCCTTTGCCCCATCGGACAGCTCGGCGGGACGGTACCACTGCACGAAATCGCGCACGACGCCGTGCTCGACTGACCCCGGATTCTCCTCCACCCAGGCCATCAGCTTCGGGGCGAACGCCAGGAAGCCGAGGAAGATGACGATCGCGGCGGCTGCCGCCACGGCGGCGAACCAGGCCAGCAGCACCAGCGGCTGCAGCCGCCGCCGGCGGCGCATCGGTCCATCGCGCTGGTCGCGCAGCTGGCGGATGCGGGCGTTGCGCCGCCCCTCGAGGTCGGATTGCCCCGGCCGTCGGCTCATTCGGTCTCCTTGGTCATGTCCAGATATTGTTGCAGGATGAGCCGGGCCGCCACCGAGTCCAGCTCGCCGCTGTCACGCGTGGGGCGGCGGCCGGCCTCGGCCAGTCGCTCGCTCGCCTCCCAACTACTCAGTCGTTCGTCGACATAGATGACCTCGAGACCGATGCCTCCCAGGCGCTGACCGAATCTACGCGCCGCGGTCGCCTGCCGGCCCTCGCTGCCGTCCATGTTGAGCGGCAGACCGACCACGACGAGCTGCGCACTCTCGGCTCTGGCCAGCGCGCCCAGCGCCGCGATATCCGGCTCGTCGCCGCGCCGCTGCAGTGCGGGACGCGCGAACGCGATGCCTGTCTCGGTGTCGGCAACGGCGATGCCGACCCGCCGGCTGCCATGATCAATACCCAGGATGCGCGTCACGGGGACCCGGATGCCCGCTGCTCGATGGGCCGGTCGGAAGTCACCTCGACATTGACGCGCCAGTCCATGCTCGGGATGCGGCTCACCCAGCCCGGCCACAGGTCGACGGTCACGTCGCCGATGTCCGCCAACGTCTCTCGCGCCTCGGCCGCCGTCAGGCCGCTCAGGCGCTTGCGGATAGCGGTAACGTCGAGGGTC
>JBBRXE010000040.1:0-12702 GCA_038248695.1 Candidatus Limnocylindria bacterium
GGCCGGAAGGCGTGCGAGTTCTCGGTGATCTTCGGCGTCGGATAACTCGAGTTGCTGACCGTGATCTCCTGCGCGGTCAGCACCACGCGCACGGTGTGCTTGAAGTCCTCGATCGCGAACTCACCGTCGTCCTTGACGAACTTCATCAGGTTGAGACTCGCCAGGTTGCACGCCGAGTCGTCCAAATAGAGGTATTCGCTGCAGTTGTGAACGACAAGGCCGTTTGCGACAAAGTGCTGCGTCGCCTGCTCGGTCAGGTCGAAGACCGGGGCGGGGTCGAGCGCGGTGATGCCTGCGAACGTGTCGACGAGCTCGTCGCTGTACGTGCCGATGTTCCAGTTCATGCGGTTCAGCGCCTCGGCCTTCTGGCTCTCCGGCGCGAAGCCGATCTCCTTCTCGAAGCGCAGCCGCGAATCGCGGGTGATCCGCAGCGAGTGCGTCTCCTTGACGGCGTACTCCTTCATCTCACCCTTGCCGTCCGGCAGCAGCGAAGTCAGCTTGCCGTTGCGGCGGTTCTCGTAGATCTTCGCCTTGATCCCGAAGCCGAGCAGCATCCGCTGCACCTGGACGAGGAGTTCGCGCGAAGTCGAGTCCAGACCGACGTACTGGCTCTTGTCTGGGATGTTATTCACCGTTCCGTCCGCGGTGAACAGGCCTCTCAGGAGTCCCGCGATGCTGTCGCGGTCGAGCGAGAAGGCGTCATCGGTGAAGCGCTTGAGATCCGCACCTTCGTCGAGCACCGCGTACTTCAGGAACTGGTCGACCACAACCTTCGAGCCGAAGGAAAGACGTGAGCCAGTCGAGCTGAACGCGACGTGAACGATGTCGGGATTCCCGGGCATCCCAACCGCCCGCAGCATCTGCTTCTGAGCGTTCACCTCGTTGGCAACCGCTTGCAGCACGGTAGCTTCGTTGCGATGCATCGTGATGATGACCGTCTCAAGGCTGCGCGCGCCCACGCGCGTGTGGGTCAGGCAGCCGTCGCCGACGGCCAGCCCGATCGCCTCGGCCATCTCGGTCGAGAGCGCATCGGTTCCGAAGCCGGGCGCATTCAGGAAGATGCGGTCATTGGCGGTCAGGTCCTTGACTGCCACGTCGCCGCGCTGGGTGGCGACCAGGTGGTCCTCGGTGATCCGCACGCGGTAGCCAGCCTTCGTCTTCAGCTCGAAGACGGGCTTGGTGCCGGTCGGGAAGATCTTGTCGACCGGATGCGGCTGGCCATCGGCGCCGATGATGTTCGCGCTCTTGCCGACCAGGCTGTCGATCCGCCGCCAGCCCTGATCGGTCGCGACCAGCGTGTCTCCGGTGACGCATGGGTTGCTGGCATTGATCGGCGCGGTGTTGGCGCTGGTGTGCCAGCGGTTGATGTTGTCGTGGTACTGGATGCCGGGATCGCCGCAGACCCAGGCCGCCTCCGCCATCTTGTTGAGCAGCGCGCGCGCCTTGAAGGTGTCGATCACCCGGCCGTCGGTCACGGCTTGGGTATTCCAGTCGGCGTCGGACTCGACGGCGTTCATGAACGCATCGGTCACGCGCACGCTGTTGTTCGAGTTCTGGAAGAAGACCGATTCGTAGGCGGCGCCGCCGTTGAAGTTGCCGTCATACCCGGCGTCGATGAGGGCCCAGGCCTTCTTCTCCTCGACCAGCTTGCAGTCGACGAAGGTCTCGATGTCGGGGTGGTCCGCGTTGAGGATGACCATCTTGGCGGCGCGACGGGTCTTGCCACCGGACTTGATGACGCCGGCGAAGGCGTCGAAGCCCTTCATGAAGCTGACCGGGCCGCTCGCCTCGCCCCCGCCCTTCAGGCTCTCCTTCGAGCTGCGGATGGTCGACAGGTTGGAGCCCGTGCCGGAGCCGAACTTGAAGAGCATGCCCTCGGTCTTGGCCAGGCCCAGGATGGACTCCATGGTGTCTTCGACGCTGTTAATGAAGCATGCTGAACATTGCGGGTGCTCGTCGATGCCCACGTTGAACCAGACGGGGCTGTTGAAGGCGGCCCGCTGCTTGAGCAGGATGTCGGTCAGCTCGGCGTGGAAGGTGTCGGCGTCGGCATCGGTCGCGAAGTAGCCGTCCTTGCCGCCCCAGCCGGTGATGGTGTCGGCGACGCGGCCGATCATCTGCTTGACGGAGTTCTCGCGCTCTGGCGAGCCCAGCGGGCCGCGGAAGTACTTGGACGCGACGACGTTGGTGGCCAGGGCGCTCCAGCTCTTGGGGAATTCGAGGTTCTTCTGCTCGAAGACGACCTTGCCGTGCTCGTTGGTGATCGCCGCCTCGCGGGTATCCCACTCGACGGTGTCGTACGGGTCGACGCCGGGCTGCGTGAAGCGGCGCTCGATCTGCAGGCCGCTCCAGGTGCGCTGCTCGCCCTCTGCCAGCTGACGGTAGCCCGTCGGCTTCTTCGTCCCGTTCCCGTTCCCATTGCCGGTCGTGTGGCCGCTGCCGTTGGCGTGGCCGTTCGTCGTGCCGTTGGCTGGCTTGCTGGGACTCGCGGTACGGGCCATGTCTTCCCTTCCGTCTCGGTTGCTTACCGGTGGCTTTCGTATGACGCCGGCGTGGTCGCAGTGGGACTCTTGAGCCTGCCTTGGGGGAGGCGTTGCACTGCTGCCTCGCGCCCGATACGAGCCCCATGAGCCGCTGATTGGACTTGGAACTCTACCCCTGCCATCCGTCCACGTCAAGGCAAAAACCACAACATGTTGTGGTATCCACCTCCGCGCACCACCAGATGCTGCGGAGTGGTGTGGACAAGCGGTGGAGGGAATGTGGAGAGCTCTGTCCTCGCTGTGGAGGAAGTGTGGAAAGCTCAGCGCCGCCGTATTGGGCTGGGTGGAAGTGTATGACACCGACGTCTCTTCATGTGGCGGATGGAAGGACGCGCACGGGCGCGCTGTGCATCGGTCTAGCCGGTTGGCCGTTCGAAGTTGACAGATTCCAACCACGCAGGAGTAAGGCGACTTCGCGGCTGGTCCGGCGAGGGAATTGAGCGTGAGGACGAGAGCTGACGGGCCTGAATCGGCCGATTCGGCGGCCTAACTTCGTCGTGATCGGAATTTGGCAGGAACTCGGCCGTTGACCCCGCCCAAGCCGGCCATGGTTGGAGTCTGGCAGGAACGCGGCTGAGCCGGCAACCCAGCCAAGGCCAAGTGCGAAGATGGTGCGCATGGGCAAGCTGATCTACTCGATGAACGTGTCGCTCGATGGCTACGTCGCCACGACCGATGGCGGCCTGGACTGGAGCATCGTCGACGAGGAGCTGCACAGCTGGTGGAACGACCAGTTGCGCGAGGAAGCCGCAACCCTCTATGGCCGGCGGCTGTACGAGACGATGGTCTACTGGCAGACCGCCGAATCCGACCCTGACCTGACCGATGTGGAGCGCGACTTCGCACGCGTGTGGAAGGCGATGCCGAAGATTGTCTTCTCGACGACGCTCGACGTCGTCGTCGACGGCTGCCGCCTGATCCGGACTGATCCCATCGAGGCGCTGTCGTCATTGCGGGAGGAGTTCGACGGCAACCTGAGCGTTGGTGGGCCGACGCTCGCATCGGCCTTCATCAGGGCCGGACTGGTCGACGAGTATTGGCTGGTGGTGAACCCGGTCGTCCTCGGCGCAGGCATCCCGTTCTTCCCGCCGCTCGAGCAGCGCATCGAGCTGGAGCTGCTGCAGACCAAGCGGTTCTCATCGGGAGCGCAGCTGCTGGCGTACGCCGCCGTGCGCGGGTGAGGTAGACGCGCGACGCAGCTACTCGGCGAAGCGCAGCCAGCCGGTGGGCAGCTCGGCGAGCAGCGGTGCGAGCAGCGAGACGTTGGCGCTGATGCGCCAGTCGATGACGGCGCCGACCTCCGCCTCCTGCTTGCGCCACTCGAACCAGTTGATCATGCGCATCCGCGGGAATCGGTCGCGCACGGCCGGCGCGAAGACCTGTGACCACCAGGCCGATTTCACCGCCTCCTCGCCAGGCCCGCCACCGGTTGGGTTATAGAGCGCGGCGGTCTCGGTGATGGCCAGCGGCTTGTCGTGGCCCGTGACGTAGTCCGCGTAGAAGTCCGGCACCGCCGACTCGTCGCCGTTGGCGCCGGCGTACGTGCCGGTCAGGCGCGCCACGAAGGCGCCTGACTCGGGGATCTCGTTCTCGCCCCACGGATAGGTATTGCCCCAGTGGTAGAGGCTCATGCCGACCCAGTCGACCGCATCGTCACCGGGGTAATACGGCGCATAGGGGTCATCGGCCTCGGTCAGCGTGCCGTCGCCGTCGCTGTCCAGCGCCGCGAACGCGGCGGAGCCGGGGTGTGCCTCGTACGCACCGCCGCTGAACGGGTAGCCGGCGCCGTAGTTCGGCGCCCAGATCATGGCTGCCTGCGGCGTCGCGGCATGCACCGCGGTCGCCACGCGGCGGAAGGCATCGATGTAGGCCGATGGCTGCTGCGACCACGCGTACCACGACCCGTTCATCTCGTGGGCGAATCGCACGAACGACGGCACGCCGCGCGCCGCGTAGCCGGGCAGCAGGTCGGCGAAGTCGGCGATGGCCGCATTGGTCACCGCGTCGAGGCCGTCGTTGGGTTCGAGGGTGATGAGCGCCATGCCACCGACCGATGCCACCTGGTCGATGAACGCGTCCAGGTTCGCGCGAGCGCCGGCATCGAGCGGGAAGGCGACGAACTGCACCCAGACCACCGGCGTGCGGCCCAGGCGCTGCGAGACCGCCGCTGCCGAGTCGTTGTCCCAGTCGAGGTTGACACCGAAGTAGGCGCCGTCGGCCGGCTCGAGACGGGCAAGGCCGGGCACCTGCGTCGGCATCGGGCTGGCAGATGGCGCGACCGATGGCTGAACCGATGGCTGGGCCGATGCGGGCGATGACGGTTGCGCCGTCGCCGGGCCGCAGGCGGCCAGCAGCAGCGCGAGCGCGAGCAAGGTGGTGATCCGATGCACCGCGCCATAGTCGTTCGCGGAGTTCACACGCCCAATGGCCAAATGGTCCGGGCGGCGCAATCTCCACGGATCGCCGACCTGTCAAAAGGCGGTGGGAAGCACCACCGGTCCACCGGCGCTCAGCGCGCCGAAGAGACTCGCGACTCGAGCGCCGGCCGCTCCCCCGCGGCGGCGGGTCTCGCCGCCTCCGCCGCATCGAGCAGGGCGAGGAATGGCGTCGCGCCGAGCTGGGTGAAGATCTCGCGCGCCTCTGCGGCCGCCTCGCGCACCTCGGAATGCCCGGTGCCGAGCGCGTACACCATCGTCAGGCCGGTGATCGCAAGATCAAAGCGGATGCCGGCACTGCGAGACCGCGCCAGCACGTCGCGAAACAGGCCAACGGCGTCACGCGTGCGTCCCTCGAGCGCGGCGAGTCCCGCCTGCAGCTCGAGCTCGCTGATGCGCGCCATCGCGCCGGGAACCTGCCGCTGCTCGTCGAGGATCCGCGCGACCGAATCGGCGTCGTGGAGCCAGACCGACAGGAGCCCGGCGCGCGAGCGGGGCGTGGAATCGGGCACGTCGACGCGCTCATAGCTGTTGATGGCGAACCTGCGTGCCTCCTCGAACCGGCCCTCAGTCATGGCGATGTCACTGCGGATGTCGTCGAGCATCGAGAATGCCTGAATGTCGGTACGACCCTCGAGGAACGCAGCGATCTCCGCAACGAGCGCCTCGGACTCGATGCCGCGAAAGGTCTGAACGCGCGCCTGGTGGATCCGCGGAGCGAACGGTGCGCTCTCGTCCGCGACCGAATCATCGCGGACCTGCTCGGCATACCAATCCCACTCGCCGATTCGTACCGCCGCGAGCGATGCATTGGCCAGGAGATACGCGGCCGGCAACCGCATGCCCAGGTGACGCGCCAGCTCGAGGCCCTCACGCGCGACGCGATGCGAGAGCTGCGCGTCCTCCGCCGCCGTCACGTAGCTGAGATTGACGGAGGCTCGCAGCTCCAGCTCCGGAAGCTGCAGCGAGCGGGCCTGGGCGACGGCCCCCAGCAGCAGGACGATCGCCTCCCCGAGGCGACGATGATTGCCCAGCGCCGCGCCGCGAGTAACGAGCAGCTCCAGGACTTCGCGCCTCAGCTCCAGCTGCTCGGCCAACGGCAGCACCTGCTCGATGCAGGCCAACGACTCGGCCGTGCTGCCGATCACCATGTAGACGCGCGAGAGCTCGGTGTTGAGCCGCACCCACTCCGCGGTGCCATCCAGGTCGGCGAAGTCGGCGAGCGCCTGCTGCATGATGGCCGCCGCGGGCTCACTGTGGCCGGAATAGCCGGTCCCGCGGCCCAGGTCGGTGATCGCCTTGAGCTGGCGGGTGCGGTCATCGGTTTGGCTGACGAGCTCGAGCGCGGCCTGGTAGTGGGCAAGCATCCGCTCGGGATTCCCGCCCGCCAGCCGGCCGGCATCGCCCGCCTGCGTGTGCAGCTGGGCCTGCTCATCGGGGTTGCTCGTGACTTCGAGCGCCTGCTCGAAATAGCTCGCGGCCTGGTTATAGGACCCCAGTGAGACGGCGCGCTCGGCCGCGCCATGGAGTGCGACCCGAGCGTGTGCTGCGACCGCATCACCCTCGGGGCCGTCGGGCTGCGCCTGGTAGGCAGCCACGTAGTGCTCCGCCAGAACGCCGGCGATCCCGTCGTCGCCGAGTGTCTCGAAATGGCGCGCCGCGGCGAGATGCAGTCGTCGCCGATCGCGCCGGCCGAGACCGCCGTAGGCCACCTCGCGAATGAGAGCCTGCACGAAGCCGTACTGGCCACGCTCCGGCGACTGCGGGTCCGCCTCCAGCGTCAGCAGCTCGCGCCGCACCAGGGAGCGCAGCCGCGAGATGAGCGTCTCGCGATCCTCGCCGCTGACATCGGCCGCCGCATCCAGGCTGAACGTCTTGCCCATGACCGATGCGGCCTGCAGCAACGAGCGATCCGCCGGGTCGAGCCCGTCAAGCCGCGCGGCAATGAGACCGTGCAGCGAGGCCGGGATGGAGAGCGGCTGGGCCTCGCCTACGGGCCGGAAGCTGTCGCCGATGCGCTCGATGCGGCCCTCATCGAGCAGCATGCGCACGGTCTCGACCGCATACAGCGGGATGCCCTCGGCGCGCTCCAGGATCCCGTTCGCCACGCTGTCCGGCAGGCCTGGAACAAGGCCGCGCAGCAGGTCGCGCATGTCATCGTCGCCAAGCGGGTCGAGCAGCAGCGAGGTGAAGTTGCGCCGGCCGGCGCCCCAGTCGGGACGCCGATCGAGCAGCTCGGGACGAGCGAGGGTGATGAGGTACAGCGGCCGGTCGCGCGACCAGTCGAGCATGTGGTCGATGAAGTCGAGCATGCCCGCATCGGCCCACTGCAGGTCCTCGAAGACGAGGAGCACCGTGCCGCGCTCGGCGATGCGCTCGAAGAAGGTGCGCCAGGCCGCGAACAGCGTCTCGCGCTGGCGATTCGCCCCAGCGCCATCCTCCAGGCCGAGCAGCTGCAGCAGACCCGGCTCGATCCAGCTCCGTTCGTCGGCATCGGTCACGAACTCTCCGAGCGAGGCCGAGAGCTTGAGGCGCGCGCCTGCGGGATCCTCGCCCTCCGCGATGCCGGCTCGTCCTCGGACCATCTCGGCCAGCGCCCAGAACGTGATGCCCTCGCCGTACGCGGGCGAGCGGCCGTAGTGCCAGTACGCCACCTCGGTGACGCCGTCGAGGTACTTCTGGAACTCCCAGACGAGCCGGCTCTTGCCGATGCCGCCCTGTCCCATGATCGACACCAGCCGCGGTCGGCGCTCCTCGCCGGTGGCCGCGTGGAAGTCCTTGAGGAGGCGCAGTTCGGCCGTGCGACCGACGAACGGCGCCTCGAGCTGGTCGCTGCGACCGATGCCGCCGCGCTTGGCGACGACGCGCAGCGCCCGATAGGCCGCCACCGGCGCAGCCTTGCCCTTCAGGTCGCGGTCACCGGCTGGCTCGAAGCTGATCGCGCCCGATGCCGCGCGGTAGGTTGCCTCCCCGACCAGCACGCTGCCCGGCGCTGCCGCCGACTGCAGCCGGCTCGCCGTGTTGACGAGGTCGCCGGCGACCATCCCCTGGTTCGTGGCGCCAACCGTCACCGCCGCCTCACCGGTCAGCACGCCGGCACGGACCTGCAGATCGGCGTCGATCTCCTGCCCCAGGCGGCGCACCGCGTCGACGAGGTCGAGCGCCGCGCGGACGGAACGTTCGGCATCGTCCTCGTGAGCGGTCGGCGTGCCCCACACCGCCATCACCGCATCACCGATGAACTTCTCCACCGTCCCGCCGTACTCCTGCACGATGGCGCTCGCGCGCTCGAAGTAGCGGCTGAGCAGGTCGCGCACCGCTTCGGGGTCGCGCGACTCGGAAATCGTGGTGAAGCCGACGAGGTCGGCGAAGAGCACCGACACCAGGCGGCGTTCAGCCTGCTGGCCGGGCGCGGCTGCGCCGAAATCGCCGGCTACAGCGGCTCCATCCTCGGCGGCCGCGGGCACGTCGGTCAGCAGCGTGCCACATTCCCCGCAGAACCGGGTGCCGGGACTATTCGGCGAGCCACAGCTCGGACAGGTCATCGCAAGCCGGGCGCCACAGCTGCCACAGAACTTGCGACCAGCCTCGTTGACGGTGTTGCAACTCGAACAGATCACGTGGACCCCGCTTGGAAGGTGAGCGCAGTATCGCGGCGCACCGAAGGGGCGTCAACGCGTGCGGCGACGCGTCGAAGGTCAGCGAACGCGGGCCAGCGTCAGGCCGTCCCCGATCGGGAGCAGCACCTGGTCGACGCGCTCATCGGTCGCGATCTTGTCGTTGAGGCGCCGGATGACGAGCGTCTGCTCCGTCTGGTCGGACTCGTCGATGACGCGGCCGCCCCACAGCACGTTGTCGATGGCGATCAGGCCGCCCCGACGCACCAGCCGCAGCGCCCGTTCGTAGTAGGCGTCGTAGCTGGGCTTGTCGGCATCGATGAAGGCAAAGTCGAAGCTTCCCTCTTCGAGCCCGCGGAGCGTCCCGACCGCCGGACCCACGCGCAGGTCGATCTTATCTGCGACGCCCGCATCGGCCCAGTAGCGGCGGGCGATATCGGTCCATTCGACCGATACGTCGCAGCACGTGATGCGGCCGTCCTCCGGCAGGGCGAGGGCGACCGCAGTGGACGAATAGCCGGTGAAGGTACCGACCTCCAGGCAGCGCCTGGCGCCCATCAGCCGGACGAGCATGGCCATGAAGGCGCCCTGCTCGGGTGGGATCTGCATCTGCGCCATGGGCAGGCTGGCGGTCTCCTCGCGTAGCCGGCGCAGCACGTCGGGCTCGCGGACACCGACCCGCCAGACGTAGTGCCGCAGCGCATCGGTCAGGTTGAGGGTGTCGCGTGCCATCGTGACGATTGTAGGCCGGCCCGCGCACGGTGGTGGAGCGCGCGGGTGGCGCCGACCGAGCCTTGCGGCGCCCTAGACTGGACCGATGCGACCGCGCCTTGGCATTCTCGACGTGCTCCTGGTACGTCATGCCGAGTCCGTCTTCTCCGCTGATGAAGCGCGCGGCCTGACCGATGCCGGACGGAGCGCGGCCGAGGAGCTGGCCGATGAGCTCGAGCAGTTCCACCTGAGCGCGGTCTACTCGAGCCCCTATCCGCGAGCGATGCAGACTGTCGAGCCGACCGCTCGACGCCGCGGCCTGCGCGTGCTGGAGCTGGTCGACATGCGCGAGCGACGCCTCTCCCCGGCGCCGGTCGACGATTGGCGGAGCGAGCTGGCGAAGTCCTTCGAAGACCCCGACTACGCGGCCGATGGTGGCGAGACCGGGCGCGCGGCCCAGCGGCGCGCCATGGCGACCCTCGACCTGCTGCGCGTGCGCCACCCCGACGGGGGCCGGCTGCTGGTCGGCAGCCATGGCAACCTCATCACGCTCGTGCTGCAGGCCCTCGAGCCTGCGGTCGGCTTCGACTTCCACCAGGCCATGCCCAATCCGGCGATCTATCACCTCGAGCACGACGGCGTCGGCTGGCGGGTGATGGGCGGCCACGGTTTCGCGCAAGCGGCCGTCCGGAACTGAGCTCGCGATGACGATCGACGCCCGCGGCGCGGTATATGCCGCCGCGGCTGCGATCTTCTACGGCAGCTCGTACGTCGCGACGGCGATCGCCCTTCGCAGCTTCAATCCGATCACGGTCGCGGCCTGGCGCGGACTCCTGGCCATGGTGCTGCTCGTGGCCGTGCTCGCGCTGCCGGCGCTCGCGGCGCTGCGACCGGGGAGGATGACTGCCGCCGCCCTCTGCCGTCTCTGCGTGCTGGGCCTTCTCCACGGTGCGGTCTTTATCCTGGCCATGAACGCGGCGGTCGACGCGGCGGGTGCCACGGTCACGGCATTCGTCGCCGGCCTGTACGCCGTACTGGCCGCGCTGCTGGCGGTCCCGATCCTCGGCGAGCGCATCGAGCGGCGCACGCTCGTCGCGCTCCTCGTCGCCCTGTTCGGCACGCTCCTGCTGGGTAACCTGCAGCTGAACGAGCGCGCCGCGACCGGCATCGGCCTGGCGCTGGTGGCAGCCGTCGCCTTCGGCCTCTTCCTCGTCCTGTCGCGCCGATGGAGCACCGCCTATCGTCTGTCCGGACCGACGGTCGCCGTGGCAGCCATGACCGCGGGGGCCGTTACCGGCCTCGCCGGTGCCGCGATCACCGGTAGCCCGTTGCTGCCTGCCGCACCACGACTCGACGCCTGGGTGGCTGTTGCCTTTTTGGGGGTGGGGCCTGGGGCGATCGCAATGGTGATGGTCGTCGCCAGCACCCGGCGCCTCGCGGCGAGGCATGCATCGGCCTTCCTGCTGCTCAATCCTCCAACGGCAGCGCTCCTTTCACTGGCGTTGCTCGGCGAGGGGTTGAGCGTCGTCCAGCTCATCGGCGGCGCCTGCATCCTGGTCGCGATCGCTGCCGCCAGCGGGCTGTTCTGGGGCGGGCGGACGCGGATGACGCGTGATCCTGTGGTTGGCGGTTGAGTCGCCGGGTGACTGAAACGAGGGCGTTGGGGCCGTTGTCGTGCGGTTGAGTCGCCGGGTGACTGAAACGAGGGTCTGGCCGGCCGTGTCGTGCGATTGAGTCGTCAGGTGACTGAAACCGACGTGTTTGAGGGTCACAGCCCGTCAAAGCTGTCGATCTGAGTCACCTGGTGCCTAAACAGCAGGTGAGCCGTGAGGTTTCACTCGTTTCAGTCGTCACGCGACTCACACGGGGCCCGGCGCTGTCGATCGCCTCAAGCAAACGATAAGCCGCCGGTAATCGCGCGATAAGCGGTGCCGGATACCCTTGCGCGATGATCGGTGCAACGGCTGCGCGCCGGGCAGAGTGGCTGAGCCGGCGCATCGGCGCAGAGGTCCGGACGGCCAGGCGAACCCGTGGCTGGAGCCAGCGCGAGCTCGCCGAGCGTACCGGCCTCAGCCAGACGATCGTGTCTCGCGTCGAACGGGGCTGGAACGCCGCCAGCGTCTCGTTGCTGTGCGAGCTGACCGCGTGCCTGGGGCTCGAGCTGAATGCGCGCGTCTTCCCGGCCGACCGCATCACCGTGCGGGACGTGCGCCAGCTCGAGCTGGCACAGCTCATCGTCCAGCGCGCGAACGCTGTGTGGCATCTGACCATCGAAGCACCCGTCTCTCCCGACTCGGCCGATCATCGGGCCGTGGATCTGCTTCTCGGCTCGGCCGTCGAGCTGGTTGCGATCGAGATTGAGCGCGACATGACCAATTTCGAGGGCCAGCTGCGGGCGGACATGTTGAAGCGCGACCTGCTCGCGCAGCGGGACTCGCGCCCGGTGCGATTCATCCTAGCGTTGCCGGAGACGCGCCGGCTGAGGCTCCTCGTGCGTGACTACCGTCCGCTGATCGATAGGACACTCCCGGCGCCGTCGCGGCATATCTGGTCGGCCATCCGGACTGGAAAGCCGGTTGGTGAAGACGGGCTGTTGTGGCTGCCACCGGTCCGGTCCCGTCCCTGATCGCGGGGGCGTGGGTTGCCGTGCGGGTGCTGTTGAGTCGCCGGGTGACTGAAACGAGGGTCTGGGCTCCCGTGTCCTGCGATTGAGTCGTCAGGTGACTGAAACCGACGTGTTTGAGGGTCACAGCCCGTCAAAGCCGTTGATCTGAGTCACCTGGTGCCTAAACAGCAGGCGAGCCGTGAGGTTTCACTCGTTTCAGTCGTCACGCGACTCACATGGGCCTGGCGCTGACCATCCTCGAAGCCCGAACCCGAACCCGAAGCCGAACCCGAAGCCGAAGCCGTAGCCGAGTGGCTAGACTGGCGGGCCATGTCATCGCAACGGCTGCGCATCGGCCTCATCGGGTGGGGCACCGTGGGTTCCGCGCTCGGCAAGCTGATCCTCGGCGGACCGCTGCCGTTGGAGCTGGTTAGCCTCGCGGTGCGTGACGCCGGCCGCGACCGTGCCAACCCGCTGCCCAACGTGCCGCTGCTGACGCCAGAGCGGGTCATCGAAGCGTCGAGCGTCGTCGTCGAGCTGGCCGGAGGCATTGACGGACCACTCGAATGGGCGCGCGCGACGCTCGGCAACCGGAAGGCGCTGGTGACCGCCAACAAGGCGCTGCTGGCGAACCACGGCGACGAGCTCGCCGTGCTCGCGACCACGCACCGGACCGCGTTGCTCGGCTCGGCGAGCGTCGGCGGCGGGGTGCCGATGATCGAGACCGTCGAGCATTTCACGCGGACCGGCGAGATCGAGCAGATCACCGGTCTGCTCAACGCGACGACGAC
>JBBRXE010000041.1:0-12322 GCA_038248695.1 Candidatus Limnocylindria bacterium
CCCCTTGAAGAATGTGCCGGCGAGACCGACCACGAAGTTATCGGTCATGTTGATGGTGCCGGTGTCACCCAGCACGAACAGCAGCGCGCCCTGCCAGCCGATCAGACCGGCGAGGGTCACGACGAACGACGGGATCTTGAAACGCGTCGTCCAGTAGCCATGGATCAGGCCGATGGCGACGCCGACCAGCAGGCCCAGGCCGACCGCCACCGGACCCGGCAGGCCGGCCTTCGTGTTCGCCACCGCCATGACGGCCGCCGCCAGCCCGCTGACCACGCCGACGGTGAGATCGATCTCTCCCAGCAGCAGGACGAACACCACGCCCACGGCGATGGTGCCGATGGCCGCCATCTGCAGCGACAGGTTGACCAGGTTGCCGGAATTGACGAAGCTGTGGCCGGGTGTCGTGAGGCCGAAGATCGTCCAGATGGCGATGATGCCCAGCACGACCGGCAGCTGCCCGAGGTCGCCCGAGCGAAGCCGTCGCAGCGAGTTGCGCGCGACGCCGCCAAAGCCCTGCTCCTCGTCGCGAACCCGCGGGTCGCGCTCCATCGTGCCGCTCATGCTGTCGATTTGGCGGTCGCGGCCGCTGCGCTATCAGCCGGGATGGCGCCCGTCATGTAGCCGACGATCTCCTCATGATCAGCGGTCGCGGCGTCGAACGTGCCGATGTAGCCTCCGAGACGCAGCACCGAGATGCGATCTGCGACCTCGAAGACGTCTGCCAGGTTGTGGCTGATGATCACGACGCCATGTCCCTCGTCACGCAGTCGGCGCACGAGGTCGAGCACCTCCTTGGTCTGGGCCACGCCCAGCGCCGCGGTGGGCTCGTCGAGCAGCACCACCTTGTTCTGCCACAGCACCGAGCGCGCAACGGCGACCGACTGGCGCTGGCCACCGGAGAGTGACTCGATTGGCGTGCGCACGCTCGGGATCTTCACCGACAGGCGGCGCAACGTGTCGATGGCGCGACGCTCCATGGATTCCTCGTCGAGGACGGCAATGGGGCCCAGCGATGCCGTCATCTCGCGACCCAGGAACAGGTTTGCGACCACGTCCAGGTTGTCGCACAGCGCCAAGTCCTGGTAGACCGTCGCGATGCCGAGCGCGGACGCGTCCTTCGGCCCGTTGATCGATACCTCGCGGCCCTCCCAGCGGATGGTCCCGGCGTCGATGCGATGAATCCCGGCAATCACCTTGATCAGGGTCGACTTGCCGGCGCCGTTGTCCCCGACCAGCGCGACGACCTCGCCGGGCGACACGTCGAACTGGACGTCCTTGAGCGCCTGCACGGCACCGAACGACTTATCGATGCCGCGCAGCTCGAGCAGCGGAACCCGCTGGGCGTCTGCCATCCCTTCCTCCGCGGTTGCGGAAACGGCGGGGAGCCTGAGCTCCCCGCCGTTCCGTGCTACGTCCCCGGAGCCGCTACTTGATGCCAGCAGCAGCACAGGCCGACGCAAAGTCGGTCGTGCAGATGTCGGCAACCGTGTAGAACCCGTCGGCGACGACCGAGTCCATGATCGACTTCGTGCCGCTGATCGCCCCGTCGAGGGTGACCGGTACGACCGGAATGATCTGGGTCGGAATGTCGGCCGTACCGTTGTTCTCCTTGCCCGAGAACGTGGCGGTGTCGATCGACTTACCGCTCACCAGGTCGCAGGCAGCCACCGCGGCTGCCTCGGCGAGCACCTTGATCGGCTTGTAGACCGTCATGAACTGCTCGCCCGCAACCATCCGCTGGATGGCCGCCAGCTCCGCGTCCTGGCCGGTCACCGGATGCGTCTTCGGATCCACGCCGTTGGACTTCATGGCGGCGATCACGCCGCCCGCACCGCCGTCATTGGCGACGTAGACCGCGTCGAAGCCATCCTTGCCCAGTGACGCGATGGCAGCCTCGGTGATGGCCTGCGCCTCCTCCGGCTTCCAGTTCTGCATCGCGTCTTCCTTGACGATGTCGACCTTGCCGTCCAGCACGCTGTGCGCACCTTCGGCAAAGAGCTTGGCGTTGTTGTCCTTTGGCGAGCCGTTGATCCACAAGACCTTGGCCTTGGTCATGCCCATCTTGGTCAGGTCGTCGAGAAGCGCCTGGCCCTGCAACTTACCGACCGAGTTGCTGTCGAACTCGACGTAATAGTCGGGCTTGGAGTTGCCCTTGATGAGCCGGTCATAACTGATGACCTTGACGTTCTTACCGGCAGCCTCGGTGACAATCTTGCCCGCCGCATCGGCGTCGTTCGGATCGAGCACCAGCACGGTGGCGCCGTTGGTCATGGCTGACTCCGCCTGGTTCAGCTGCGCCGCGTCATCGCCACCCGCGTTGCTGTAGATCAATTCCGTGCTCGGGCAGGCCTCCTTGAACTTGGCCTCGAACAGCGGTCGGTCGGCCGCCTCATAGCGCGCCGTCTGCTTCTCCGGCAGGAGCAGGGCGACCTTGCCGCCACTGGTGCCGCCACTGGCACTGCCGCTGGTGCCCGGCGACGCGGTGCACGCTGTCGCCAGCAGCATGATCGTGGCGCCTGCCGCCGCGATCCGGACGAACTTGGTTGGCATGAACTGATCGTTCCTCCATCGGGGCATTCGGCCCCATAGAAAGCTACTCGAGCCTGACAGCGCACGATACTCCACCGCCGCAACGAATGCCATCCACCTCAGAGGATGTCGTGCTCGCGGCCGTCCATCGGGCGGTCGGCCCGAAACGGATTGGTCACGGCGGCCGCCTCGCCGATCATCAGGTCGACCACCCGCCGGCTGCCACCAGCCGAGGCCATGATCCCGTGGCCGGAATAGCCGCCATTCAGGTACACGCCGGTCGGTCCCGCGGGGCCGAGATATGGACGCCGATCGGGAGTCATCTCGTACTGACCGGCCTGCATGAACCAGTGCAGCGTGCCGCGACGCCAGACATCGGTCCAGAACGGCACGAGCCGCGACAGCGCGTGATCCGATCCAGGATCGAGCAGGCCGAAGGCCCACGCCGGGTCGACCGGCACGGCATCGGTTGGCTCCGATGGCGGCGTTCCGGCCTCGGTCCAGAGTGCCAGGCAGCCGTGCAGGGTCGGGCGCCAGTGCGCGGCCGTCTCCTCCTCGATGACCATCGGCGCATCGGCCGGGATTTCGGGCATCTCGGGGATGACCAGCTTCTGGCGGCGTGTCGGCCGG
Organism: Candidatus Limnocylindria bacterium; assembly: GCA_038248695.1. GTDB lineage: Bacteria > Chloroflexota > Limnocylindria > QHBO01 > QHBO01 > JAICUY01. The sequence continues at coordinate 3,163 of JBBRXE010000041.1, forward strand.
ACGACGACCTCGACGCCGGCCAATGCCGCGGTGCGGGCCGTGAAGGGCCCGCTGGCCAGCACCGCGGCGCCGCACCCGACGAAGCCGCGCGTCGTCTCGACGCCGAGAAGGCGCGAGCCGTCATCGGTCAGGCGCACGCCTATCACCTCGACATTGGTGCAGAAGCGCGCCGATCCGGAACCGATGCGCCCCTCGCTCGCGGCCACGGCATAGCCCATGGCCAGGCGTTTGACGTCCAGCCACCCGTCCGCCGCCCGATACCGTGCGCCGAGTACGGAATCGGCGAGGAATGGCCAGCGGCGGCGCGCCTCGTCGCCGGAGAGCAGCTCTATGTCGTCGAGGCCCCAGCTCGCCTGGCGCTCGACAAGCCGGCGCGCGCGCTCGAGGGTCGCATCGGTCAGCGAGCAGAACAGGTATCCGCCGTGGTGCACTCCCAGGTCCCATCCGTCCAGGCCGCTGCGCGTCGGAAAGTCATCAAACAGCTCGACGCCCTCGCGCACCATGGCAACCTCCTCGGGGTTGTCGAACTGCAACCGGAAGGCGCCGGTCGATGCTGGCGTCGTGAGCGTTGCCAGCGCGGGACGCCGCTCCAGGACCGCCACGTGCAGCCCGCGCTGCACGGCATAGAAGGCGGTGGCGCAGCCGATGATCCCGCCGCCGACGATGACCACGTCGACGCTGGTTGGGGGGCCATCGAGGAGGTTCAGCTGAGGCTGCCGCATGGCGCGAAGCGTACGCCACGCGATCAGCTCGCGAAACGACCCGTGCGACGGTCCTCGCAAGAGGGGCTCAGCGGGCGATGACCGGCGCGATGCCCGCCTGGCGGGCCGCCTCCGCCTTGCGCAGCTTCTCCTGCTCGGTGTGCTCCCTGTGCGCGGTCACGATTTCCCCCGGCTCGCCCTCGAGCACCACGTGGCCCTTCTCGATGAGCAACGCGCGGTTGCAGTACTCCTGGACCCAGGTCATGTCGTGAGTCACCAGCACCACGGCCTTGGCACCGCCGACCAGCTCCAAAACGCGTTCCTTCGACTTGGCACGGAAGGTGGCGTCGCCGGTGGCCAGGACCTCGTCGAGCAGCAGGATGTCGGGATCCACCGAGGTGGCGATGGCGAATCCAAGCCGTGCGCGCATGCCGGACGAATACGCCTTCAGCGGCGCATCGATGAAGTCGCCGAGGTCGGCATACTCGACGATCCCCGGCAGGAGCGCGCGGGCGACCGCATCATCCAGGCCCAGGAAGGCGCCGCCGAGCAGGATGTTCTCGCGGCCGGTCAGCTCCTGGTCGAAGCCTGCACCCAGAGTCAGCAGGCCGGAGACGTGTCCACGCACGTCGATGACGCCCTCCGACGGTCGGATGATGCCGGCCAACACCTGCAGCAGCGTGCTCTTGCCGGCGCCATTTGGGCCGATGACCGCCAGCGACTCGCCGCGCGCCACGCGCAGCGACACGTGGCGCAGCGCCCAGAACTGTTCGACCGGTTCGCGCGACAGCACCTGGCTCAACGTGCGCTGCATGCTCTTCTTGCGGTTGAAGCGCAGGTTGTAGCGCACGCCCAGGTCGTCGGCGGCGATCGCATGACCCAGCGAGCGCCCGTTGACGCTATCGGTCATCGGCCTAGAGCACCTTCGCGAAGTTCGGTTCGAGCCGCTTGAAGACCATGCCGGCGAACGCCAGGAAGATGACGCTGGCAACCAGCAGCACGCCGAGGTGGTACCAGTTCGGCGCTCCCGGCGGCCCCGTCTCGGTTCCGTAGATCACGCCGCGGTAGGCCTCGAACAGGACGGCAAAGGGGTTCATGGCGGCCAGCGTCCTGAAGATCGGGTGATCCTGCATGAGGCCTATGCTGTCCAGATGGCTGAGTGCATACAGGCCTGGCGACAGGTAGAACCACAGGCGCAGCAGGTGCCGCACCACGTTGCCAAGGTCGCGGAAGAAGACGTTGCCGGCCGCCACCAGGATCGACACCGCCAGGGTGAAGACGTACTGCACCGCGGCGATGATCGGGATCAGCACCAGGAAGATCGAGATGCGATCGGGGTACAGCAGCATGATCAGGCCAAGCGGAATCAGCCCGAAGGCAAAGCCGACCACCCCGGCGGTGGTTGCCGCGATGGGCAGCACGATCTTCGGAAAGGCGATCTGCTTGATGAGCCGCTGCTGACTGATGACCGATGTGGTGGAGTCCTGAACCGCGGTGGTGAACCATTTCCACGGCAGGATGGCGGCGAAGATGAAGAGCGGATAGTCGGGAATCGAACGGCGCGAGATGACCGTCACCAGCACGACGTAGACGGCCATCAGCAACAGCGGATCCAGCACCCACCACAGGTTGCCGAGGACCGTGTTCACCCCCCGCTTCTTGATCTCCGCCTGGACGAGATAGCGGATCAGACGACGTCGCGAAATGACGTCGCTTATGGCCCCGTTGACCAGATCGAGCGGTCCCGGGTTGGCGGCGGCGTCGTGAAATGCTGCCGGCGCCTCACTCGTGGCTGACATGCGATCGAAGCCTATCACCGCTGAGGGCATCCGCCGTGGGGTCAGCAGCGGGCGAGGAGTGGGCCGGAACGGTCGCTTCTCCCAGGAAGTGGCGAACGAACGCGGCGCTTGCCTCGCCGCGCGATGCACCGAGGTGGCGCTCGATGAATGCGTCGTAGCCGGACAGGTCAAATTCGCCGGCCGCGATCGCAGCCGCGATGCCAGCCGTATCGGTCACCTGCGCGCCGATCATCTCGGTCCGGTAATCGAGGTACAACCCGGGATCGACTTCGTACTCAGCCAGGTCGCCGGTGAGCAGCAGCAGGGGCCGGCGCAGCAGTGCCCATTCGAATAACGACGAGGAGTAGTCGGTGACCAGGATGTCCGTCAGCGTGAAGACCTCGTTGATCTCGGTCGCGGGGTCGATCACGACGTCATAGCCAATGGTCGGCGTGGCGGTCGGATCCAGGTTCGGATGCGTCTTGAGCACCAGAGCATGGTTGGCCGGCAGGGCGGCGCGCATTCGCGCAGCATCGAATCCGGGCGCAGCACGCTTCGCCTCGCCACGACCGCGGAAGGTCGGCGCATAGAGGACCACGCGTCGACCGGCGAGCTGTGGATGCTCCGCCAGCAGGCGGGCACGGGCAGCGGCCATCGCCTCTGCATCGAAGAAGAAGTCTGTGCGCGGCGAGCCAAGGGCCAGGACTCGCTCGATCGGCGTGCGCAGCGCCACGGCGTATGGCCGACGGCTCGCGTGTCCGCCGACCACCACGTAATCGTAGTTTCGGTGCAGGAAGCTGCGCTCCGGCTTGGCCGGCGGAGTCGGCGTGTCGAGGCCGAAGCGCTTCAGCGCGCCGGCCGCGTGCCACACCTGCACGACGGTCGTGCCGGTGCCCGGCGGCGCGACGTGTATCGGGAAGTAGGCGTTGTCGACGATGAACAGGCGCGCGGTGCGCAGGTAGTACATACCGCGCACCAACCGCACGAGGTAGGCGAGCTTGGCGCGCAGGCCGTAGCTGTACGGCTCCAGCAGCTGCACGTACTCGAGCTCAGGGTGTGTGCGCCGCATCTCCGTGTGGATGTGCAGCAGGTTGCCATCGAGCACCGGTGTGCGCGCCGTGGCCAGCACCACGCGCCGTGGACGCACCCGGAAGGTCGAGAACACGGCGCGGAGCAGTCGCAGGAAGCCACTGGCCAGCAGGTATTCGAGGCGGCCCATGGGCTTCAGGCCTTCTGGCGGACGACGATGTTCTGCCCGTCAAGCGTGTTCTCGGCATCATCGACCAGCGTGGCGATGACATCGGCCACCTGGCTCGGCTGCATGATCGTGCTCAGGTCCTCCTCCGGCGCCAGAATGCGCCGCAGGTCGGTGGCGCATCGGCCGGGCGAGATGGTGTAGACCTTGATGCCGGTGCCTGCCAGCTCATCGGCCAGCGTGGTCGACATCGAGACGACGGCGGCCTTCGACGAGGCGTACGTCAACCAGCCGGGGCGTGAAGTCGTCGCCGCGGTGGACGCCACGTTCAGGATCTTGGACGGACGGTCGTACATGTAGCGGACCGCCTCGCGGATGAGCACCATCATGGCGAATACGTTGATGGTGTAAGTCCGCACGATGTTGTCATTGGTCGTGTCGAGCAGGGACTGCGGATCCGCATAGCCCGCGATGTTGAGCAGGATGTCGACGCTGCCGAACTCATCGTTGATGCCCCGCATGAGCGCCGGAATGCCGTCGAGATCGCCCAGGTCGTACGGATAGCAGCGGATCTCCTTGCCGCTGCGGTCCATCTGCGCGGCCGTGTCACGCAGCCCATCGGCGTTGCGCGCGATGAGCGCGATGCCGGTGATGCCCGGATCCCTGCTCATTCGGATCGCCGCCGCCTGGCCGATCCCCTGGCTGGCCCCGGTGATGACGCAGGTCTTGCCCATACTCACCCGCGCCCGAGCGCGTCCACGTACATCGCCTCGGCGATCACGATGTCGGTCGGCACGGTGATCTTGATGTTCATCTCCGAGCCGGGCAGGATCCGCACCGGCGCATCCGCATAGTGGAAGAAGAGGCTCGCATCCTCGGTGAAGATGACGTCGTCGCGTCGCGCTGCCTCGTGTGCGGCCAGCAGGGCGGCCGCGTCGAACTTCTGCGGGAGCTGCACGTTCACCAGCTCGTTGCGGTCGAGGAGGCCCTCCACGTAGTCGTGGCCCTTCAGCACCGTGAACGGGATCGGGATGCCGTACATCGCGTTATCGTCGGGCGCCTGGATGAGCGCGCGGAACTCCTCCACGCTGACGAGCGGCCGCACCGCCTCGTGGATGAGCACCGAATCGCAGCCATCCAGCGCCCGAAGCCCGTTGTAGACCGATTCCTGACGAGACGCGCCGCCGACGATGCACGAGAACTTTTCGGCGAAGCCGTGGTTCTCGATGAGCTTTCGGGTTTCGTCGAGGTGGCTCGGCGGACAGGTGACCACGACGCTGTCGATCTCGCGAATTGCGCGCGCCTTCTCAAGCACGTGGACCAGGAGTGGCTTTCCTCCAAGCAGGAGGAATTGTTTGGGCATCGGTCGTCCGATGCGCTTGCCGATCCCTCCGGCGAGCACGACCATTCCAATCTTCACACCGCCCTCCTGATGCCGGCCGCATGGGCCTTGCGGATGGTCGGTGATTGTACGCGCCAGCCTCTATGATCGGTCCCGAGGAGCTGCGAGGACACGCCCCATTGGTGGATGCCAAAGCGGATCGGACGCGTGCCGATCGGCCAACAATCGAGATCGAAACGCTCGACTGGGAGCGCATCCAGCTCGTTGTTCGCGCCCGTGTCCACCCGGGAGCGCCGATCGATCCCAGCACGGTCCGCCTCGAACCCGAGGATCGCGTGGAGACCGCCATGCGACCGACCCGAGCATGGTTGCATGCCGACGAGCTGTACCTGCGCTTCAACGTCATGCAGGGCCCAGGGCAACAGCCGCTGGCACCCGGACGGTGGGCACTGAGCAGCAGCGCCTCGCCGGACCTGCCCGCCACGCAGATCGGCGTCACGAACGGCCGGGCCTTCGACATCAATGCTCACGAGCGCGAGTTTCCGTTGAGCCGCGGCCTGTATCGTGTCCAGCCGGCGGTCGATTCGTTCGACGCCACCCTCGTGCTTGATGTGCGCCTGTCACGCTCCCTGCCGTTCGGCGGCTCGACGCCCTGGCACGGCCTGGCGGCGTGGTATCGACGGCTCACCCACGTTCGCGGGATGCGGCGGCGCGTCTTCGAGGTCCTCTACCGCTTCTACGGCGCGCTGCACCGGCGTGACGGACGACGAATCCTGTTCACCTCCGATTCGCACGACGAGCTGAGCGGCAACCTGAAGGTGGTCCACGATCGCATGGTGGAACGCGGCCTCGACCGTGACTACCGGCTTTTGAGCCTCTTCAAGCCGAGCGTAACTGCCTCGCGCACCTGGAAGGATCGCTTTCGGATGCCGCGCCTGCTGGCCAGCGCCGACGTCATCGTGCTGGATGACTACCAACCGGTCATCTATGGGATCAGGCCGTCGCGAGCCGTGCGCATCATCCAGCTGTGGCATGCATCGGGCGCATTCAAGACGGTGGGTTATAGCCGCGTTGGGAAGCTCGGTGGACCGAGCCCCTGGTCGCGGACGCACAAGAACTACACGCGAGCCATCGTCAGCTCGGACTTCGATATCCCGTTCTACGCGGAGGCCTTCGGCATCCCCGAGGCGCGCGTCATCCCGACCGGCATACCCCGCATGGATCGCTTCTTCGACGAGCTGGCCGCCGCATCGGCCCGTGAGGCGGCAGCTGACGCGTTCCCGGAGATCGCGGGCCGGACAACCATCCTCTTTGCCCCCACGTTTCGCGGGCAGGGGCCAAGGGAGGCGTACTACGACGAGGCGCTGATCGACGTCGAGGCGCTGCATCGGCTGGCGGTTCAGAAAGACGCGGTGGTCATCATCAAGATGCACCCGTTCATCCGGCAACCGCTCTCGATCCCCCACCAATTCGCCGATCGGATCCTGGATGGGTCGCGTTCGAGCATCGACGTCAACGACCTGCTCTTCGCGGTCGACCTGCTGATCACCGACTACTCGTCCATCGTGTTCGAGTACTCCACTCTCGGGCGTCCAATGCTCTTCTTCGCCTACGACCTCGAGGAGTACGTCGCCACGCGCGACTTCTACGTCCCGTTCGAGGAGTTCGTGCCCGGCCGCATCGTGCGCACCTTCGACGAGCTGCTCGACGCCATCCGCCACGACGACTACGCGGCCGAGAAGGTGGCCGCTTTCGCCCGCCGCCATTTCGATCATCTCGACGGCAGCTCCACCGACCGAGTCATCGACGAGCTGATCCTGGCCAGGTGAGCACGCTGCTCGTCATCATCCGTACCTGGCTGGTGCGGCTGCCGTTCGGTGCCGCCTCGCTGCTTCCGCTGCGTCCACGCGTTGTGCTGGCCACCGCGCACGCCGGCCACATCGGCGGCAACCTGCGCTTCATCCGCCGACAGCTGGCTGCGGCGCATCCGGAGATCAAGGTGGTCGTGCTGGCCCATCCGCCTGCGCGCGGGCTGCGTGGCCGGCTGTTGGCAGCCGCGTACGCAGCGGTCGCCGCCTATCACCTGGCCACCGCGCGCCTGTTCGTGGTCGACGATTACTTCTTCCCGATCTACGTCATTCAGCCCCGGCCGGGCACCACGATCGCGCAGACCTGGCATGCCTGCGGCGCCTTCAAGAAGGTCGGCTACAGCGTCCTCGACAAGTCCTTTGGAGCCGATGCGGCACTCGTCGACCGGGTGCGCATCCACGCCAACTACGACATCTGCCTGGTTGCTTCGCAGACGGCCGCACCGCACTACGCGGAGGCATTCGGGCAGCCCCTTGACCGATTCGTGTCGCGACTGGGCATCCCGCGCACCGACCTCTTCTTCGACGAGCCGCGCAAGGAGCGGGCGATGGCCACCATTCGCGAGCGCTACGCCATCCCCGCGGGCAAACGCGTGTTGCTCTACGCGCCGACGTTCCGCGGCGATCGGATCTCGGATGCGCATGCCACAGACGACCTCGACCTGGCGCTGCTGCGCCGGCTGCTCGGGCAGGACCACGTGCTGCTCGTGCGGCTGCATCCGTTCATCCGTACCAGGATGCGGCTCGATCGCGAGCTCACCGGATTCGCCATCGACGTCTCCGACTACCCCGACATCAACGAGCTGATGCTCGTCAGCGACGTGCTGATCACCGACTATTCCAGTGCGATCTACGAGTTCGCGTTGCTTGATCGACCGATGGTTTTCTTCGCGCCGGACTACCCCGAGTACGAGCGCGAGCGCGGCTTCTACTTCGACTACCGCCGCGGCGTGCCGGGACCGATCTTCACCGCGACCCGACCGCTCGCCGAGCACCTGCGCGCCCGCACGTTCGACCTGGAACGCGTGCGTCGCTTCCGGGACGCGTCGTTCGACGTCGCCGACGGCCGAGCCTCGCAGCGCTTCGTCGATGAAATCGTCCTGCCTGCCGTCCGGGGAGGATCGGTTCAGGCGTCGTCGTAGGAGCCGAGCGCGCCTGCTGGTGAGGCGAGGTGCGTCTCCGGGGGGTGCGGCAGCAGGCTGGCACCCATCGGCAGCCGCCAGGCGAGCAGCGCGCCGGCGGTGATGACCACCACCATCAGGCCGTCGGCCGCCGCGATGGCGGATGCTACCGACAGGTCGCTCACCTCGGTGAGCGCCACGAAGGCTCCGCCGGCTCCGGCGCCCAACGCCGTGCCGAGCGTGAACATCAGCTGCAGGGCCGACGAGGCTGCGCCTTCGCGGCCCGGCTCGGCCGTCTGCAGCACCAGCAGGGTGAGCGTCGAATAGGCGACGCCCATGCCCAGCCCGGCGACCGCCCAGCCGAGAGCGGCGAAGAGCACCGGCAGCTGCGGCATCAGCGCCAGCGCGGTGATTGCCACGCCGGCGCCGATCAGCGCAGCGCCGGCGGACACCAGCCAGCGACGTTCGACCGTCGCCAGGCGCGTCGGCAGCCAGGCGCCGATCGCCCAGGTCACGGCCGCCGCCGAGAGCGCCAGGCCGCCGAATGTGGTCGAGCCGCCGCGCACATGGGTGACCGCCAGCGGCACGAACGCCTCGGTGCCGAAGAAGGCGAACGCCACCAGGAAGATGACCCCGAATACCGCCGGCCGGCCGCGCCGCAGCTGGAGCGAGCCGGTGGGCAGCAAGGGCCGCAGCCCGAAGAGTGCCAGCGTTGCGCCGGCGAGCAGCAGCGCGGCGTCGCTCAGCCAGCTCCCGGCGGAGAGCCCGGCGAGCAGCATCGTGCTGCCGAGAGCGACTGCCAGGGCACGAAATGCATGCCGAGCCGCGCCGCCGACGGCAGCCTGCGCCGGGCGGCCGAGGCGCCATACCGGCCGCAGGACGGCGCCGCCCATCAGCAGCACCACCGGAACGAGCGCCAGGAAGACCCAGCGCCAGCTCAGGTTGTCCGCCAGCAACCCCGCCAGCGCCGGGCCGACAAGACCGGGCACGACCCACGCGCTCGACAGCAGCGCGACCATGCGCGCCATGCTGGCCGGGGCGTAGGCACGGGCAATCACCAGGTAGACCACCGCACCGATGGCCCCCGAGCCGAGGCCCTGCACGGCGCGCCCGACGATGACCACGGGCATGCTGCTCGCCATGCCGGAGATCAGC
>JBBRXE010000042.1:0-12301 GCA_038248695.1 Candidatus Limnocylindria bacterium
GCGCACGATGGCGTCCGGGTCGATCTCGCGCAGCGATGCCTGGCTCTTGACGATGAGCCGATGCGCCAGCACCGCGACCGCCAGCTGCTTCACGTCGTCGGGAATGACGTAGTCGCGGCCGTCGAGCGCGGCGTACGCCTGAGATGCGTGGTACAGGTTGATGGAGCCACGCGGCGACGCTCCGAGGTACACGTCGGGATGCTCCCGCGTCGCGGTCACCAGCCGGACGATGTACTCCGCCACCGCCTGGTCGACGTAGACCTCCTTGACGCCGGCCTGCATCTGGCGCAGCTCGTCGACGCTGAGCACCTGGCCGATGTCCTCGAGCGGGTGGCTGCGCTTCTGTTCGTCCAGGATGACCAGCTCCTCTATGGCCTTCGGGTAGCCGAGCCGCAGCCTGAGCATGAACCGATCGAGCTGCGCCTCGGGCAGCGCGAAGGTGCCCTCGTACTCGATGGGGTTCTGGGTGGCGATGACCAGGAACGGCGACGGCATCGGGTAGGTCACGCCATCGATCGTCGCCTGTCGCTCCTCCATGCACTCGAGCAGCGCGCTCTGCGTCTTGGGCGTGGCACGGTTGATCTCATCGGCCAGGACAACCTGGGCCATGATCGGTCCCGGACGGAATTCGAACTCCTGCGTCTTCTGGTTGAAGATCGAAAGGCCGGTCACGTCGGACGGCAGCAGGTCGGGGGTGAACTGGATGCGCCGGAAGGTGCAGCCGATACTCTTGGCGAGCGCCTTGGCCAGCATCGTCTTGCCGACCCCCGGCACGTCCTCGATGAGGATATGGCCCTCGCAGAGGAGGGACACCAGGGCCATCCGCACCTCAGCGTGCTTGCCGACGATGACGCGCTCGACGTTCGCGGCGACGCGCTCGGTAGGCTCCTGGACGATCTTCACCATGCGTCTTCCTTCGTGCGGATGGTCGAAGGGCTCGGTCCCCTCGTGGAAACAATACCCCAGCACGTTACGGTGCGGTTCATCTGCCCTTGAGCTTCAGCCATTCGGCCATGACCCTGCCGCCGATTGGCGCGGCCAGGCCGGCGCCGCTGCCACCACCCTCGACCAGTACTGCGACCGCGATCTGCGGTGTGTCGTCGGACCCGCCCGGCGCGAAGCCGATGAACCACGAATGTGGCGCCTGGCCCTCGCCGCGCTGGGCGGTCCCGGTCTTGCCGGCGGTCGTCACATCGCCCGCGCCGTAGAGGCTCACGTCACCCTGACCGGCGTACAGCTTGCCGAACCTGCCCTCCACCGCGTCGACCATCGCCGAACGGACCTCGGCGGCGGTCTGCGACGAGATGACCTGCGACCCCCCGCCATCGTCGTAACGCTCCAGGATCGACGCGTTCGGCCCGGCAGACGGCTGTGCCGCATGCGTCCGCGCATCGCGCACCACGAACGGCTGTGGCATGACGCCGTCGTTGGCGATGGCCGATGCGATGAGCGCCATCTGCACCGGTGTGGCCACCACCTGCGCCTGGCCGAATGCCGCCGACGCGAGCTCGACCTTGTCACTGAATTCTGAGCAGTCGCCGTCCTGCGGCCGGGTCACGTACGACGGGGCGACCGACAGATAGTGGCCGGGGCTCCCGATGCGACGCGGCTCGCAGAAGCCGAAGCGCCGCGCATAGTCCAGGAACGACACGGCCCCGAGCTCCAGGCCAACATGGGCGAAGAAGATGTTGCTGGACACCTGCAGCGCCTCCGACAGCGGCCAGAGAGCCGGCTTGACAGGCGACAGGTCGTGCTCGGTGATGGTGAACCCGTCGATCACGAAGCCATCGGTCTCCTGCTTCGGCTGGTCCTTGAAGGTCGTCTCGGGCGTGATCGCCCCGACGTCGAGCGCGGCAGCGGCGGTGAACACCTTCATCGTCGAGCCGGGCGGATACTGGCCCTGACGCGCCCGGTCGACGAGCGGGTCGTTCCTGCGCGAGGTGATCGCCTCCATCGCGTGCACCGCGCTGCCCGGATCGCCGGAGATCGGCGTGGCATCGAAGGTCGGTGTCGAGGTCATGGCCAGGATCGCGCCGGTCGTCGGGTCCAGCGCGACGACCGCGCCGACACTGTCCCCGAGCTGTGCAGCGGCGAAGTCCTGCAGCCGCTGGTCGATGGTCAGCGTCACGTCTTTCGGCTGCGGCTTGCGGGCCAGGATGTCATTGAGCACGTCGCGCAGCGGGTTCGGATCGGCACGACCGGAGAGGATGTCATCCCAGGCCCGTTCGATGGCCGTGGTCCCGAAGCGCAGGCTGGCATAGCCGATGACGTGGGCGAATGCCGGGTCGGCGTAGGTCCGTCGCGCCAAACCGCCGACGACTGCGGTCGAGGCCAGCACCTTGCCCTGCGCGTCGAAGATCGTGCCGCGCAGCGCCGTGCGGCGCGCCGCGACCACCTGCGGGTTGTCCGGCCGAGCGGCGAGCGCCTGGACGTCGACCACCTGCCAGTACGACAGCCCGGCGCTGACGATGGCGAAGCTGAGCAGCAGGTAGACGCCCAGCCGCCGGACGTTGGTGACGATCATGGCCCGTCGCCGCGCGTCATCGGGGCCGCGCGGTGGCTGATCGACAGCAGCAGCCCGATCACGACGAAGCTGGCCAACAGGCTGGAGCCGCCATAGCTCACGAACGGGAAGGTCACGCCGGTGAGCGGGATGAGCTTGGCGTTGCCGGCGACAATGATGAGCGTCTGCAGGCCAAGGCTGGTGGTCAGGCCCACCGCCAGCATGGCGCTGAAGTCGTCATGCGCGAGCATCGCGATGCGCAGGCCACGGAAGACGAGCAGCAACGCCAGGGAAAGCAGCGCGAAGGCGCCCACCAGCCCGAGCTCTTCCGCGGCCGCGGCGAAGATGAAGTCGGTCTGCACCGCGAAGAAGCCCCCACCCACGCCGGGCAGCAGGCCCTGTCCCAGCCCCTCGCCGAACAGCCCGCCGCGGCCGAGCGCGTAGATGGCATGCACCGTCTGGTATCCGGCCCCCAGCGGATCCGCGAACGGGTTGAGCCAGACGTCCACCCGCTGGTGCACGTGACCGAATAGCTCGTAGGCCACGAAGGATCCCGCCACGAACAGCACGAGTCCGATGAGGACGTAGCTGCGCCGTCCGGTTGCCACGAAGAGCATCGTCAGGAAGATGCCGAAATACAGCAGCGCGGTGCCGAGGTCGTTGCTGACAACCACGATCAGCATGACGATCACGAAGATCGCCAGCATCGGCAGCAGGTAGGGCAGCGGCGGGATGGAGATGGGACCGATGCGCAGGCTGGCTCCCGTCAGCAGCGCGCGATTCTCTGCCAGGTAGCCGGCAATGAAGACGACCAGCACGATCTTGATGAACTCGCCCGGCTGCAGCTGCACGGGGCCGATGTCGAGCCACAGCCGTGCGCCGTTGACCTCGGTCCCGAACAGGAACGTGAACAGCAGCAGCGCCGCGCCGGCGGCTGCCCAGGTGTACTTGTAGTGGCGCAGGATCCCGTCGTCACGCAGGCCAATGGCGACCGCCAGCATGGCCGTCACCCCGACGCCAAACCACAGCAGCTGCGTCTGCGCCATGCCCAGGTCGATGCCGAACGCGCTCGTGCCGGCAAGACCCTGCGGTAGCCGGTTGAGCATGATCATGCCGATCGCGCCGATGGTGCCCACCAGTGGCAGCAGGAGCTGGTCGCCCCGATGACCGGAGAAGGTCAGCACCAGGTGCGCAGCGAGCATGATCGTCACGTAGCCGATCGCCAGCCCCAACGGTCCCGGATCGAGCTTGTCGACCTGTGCCACGTGGGTCAGCACGAAGCCCAGCGGGACGAGCAGCAGCAGCGGCAGGAGCATGCGCAGCTCTGCGCTGCGCCAGGTGACTCGCATCGGTCGGGCCATGGCTGCCTAACGCTCCAGGCGCATGCGCACGCGCCCGATCGTCAGCTCGTCGCCGTAGGAGAGGGCCACCGCACGCTCAATGCGGTGCCCATTGACGTACGTGCCGTTGGTGCTGCCCTGGTCCTCGATGAACCACGATCGGCCGCGAAAGGTGAGCATGGCGTGGTTCGCGCTGGCGAAGTCGTCCTCGACATAGATCGTGTTGTTCACGTTGCGACCGATGGAGTTGATGGGCCCCAACGAGATGGGCCGCCCGGCAGGCGGCTCGTCGTCCGGTGACTCGAGCACCGACAGCCGCCCGATGCCGGTGCGCGAGGCGCGCTGTGCCTGCTCGGCGCTGCGCAGGTCGCGCAGCAACGCTCGAGCGAAGCCGAAGAGGATCAGGTACAGGAGAGCCAGGAAGCCGAGCTGCAGGGCCAGCAGCAGGATCCTGAGGACCTCTCCGGTCATCCGCGCACCTGGAACTCGATATCGGTATCGCCGACCTCGATCCGGTCACCCGGCCCCAGCGCAACCTCGCTCACCGGCTGGCCGTTGACGAACGAGCCGTTACGACTGCCGAGGTCCGCGAAGCTGTAGGCGCCGTGCTGCAGCTTCAGCTGGCAGTGGTGGCGGCTGACCAGTGGATCGTCGACGATCACGTCATTGTCGCTGGCGCGCCCGATGCTGATCAGTGCCCCACCCAGGTCGAACTGCACCGGTGCGCTGTTCTCGGTATGCACCAGCAGATACGCTCGCGTCGCCGATTCGGGCGCCTCGGGGGTACTGCCTGGATGCGTGAAGACCATCGTGTCGGAGCCGGCCGGCATTGGTCGGTCCGGGCGCAGGATGCCACCCTCTTCGTCGATGACGTTGGCGGCCACACGAATATCGCCTCGCGGGATGGATGGATCGGCCGTGATCCGAACGCGCGGCCGAGCCACCAACGAGTAGCGCTCCCGCCGAGCGCGGGCAAGCAGGTCGTGCGCCAGGTCGTCCTCGAGGGAGCTCCGGTACGACGCGAAACTGGCGAAATCGGTAGGGTTGAGATGCACGTCGTAGTGGTTGGGCACGACGATGCCGTCGTCTCGGAACGATTTGTTGGTGTCCATGGCGCGCTCGATGCGCTTGCCCAGGCTGACGGGCTGCAGCCGGGCCCCGAGGCGTCCGGCAGGAGCCTCGAAGAGCCGTTCGAGAAACGCCTCGACCCTCGAGAGGATGCCCACGAGGCCGATGCTAGCATGGGCGCCCGGCTCGCTCCCCTCACTGGTCGATCGTCACGGCCGAGCGCGGGGTACGAACGGCGTGGCGCAGGGTACCAATGCGCCGATAGGGTTCTGAGGGTCCGCGTCGCTATACTTTGCAACCCTGATCGGTGTCTAAAACCGGGGAGAGCTGCACCACGTCGATGCCCGAAGCGCTGACTGAATCCTTCTGCGAACGCTGCGGCACGCGGTACGAGTTCGCCGCGCCCACGACCCTGAGTCCGCTGCGCAAGACGCGCGGGCTGATGTCCGGCCTTAAGAACTACATCATGAGCCAGGACGCGCTGTCCGATTCCATCGGTGACGCAATGCGCTCGGAAGAGGGCACCATTGCGGCTCGGCAGATGGATGCATTCCACGCCTCGTTCAACTTCTGCATCGACTGCCGCCAGTACACCTGCCTCAACTGCTGGAACGACACCGACGGGCGCTGCCGCAGCTGCGCGCCCGTCGCGGGCAGTGATGACCTCGCGGAACGCATGGACCTTTCGTTCAAGGCGGCGCATCCGGAGATTGCCTTCAGCGGTGCCGCGCCCTCCGCTGCGTTGGGCGATTTGCCCTCGGCTTGGCCGAGCAGCGACCTCGCCGTCGAGGGCGACGGGCGTGCCGACCTCGTATGGCCGGCCGAGGAGATCGCGACCACGACACCGCCCGAACCTGAGCCGTTCGTCGTCGCCGAGCCTGAGCCCGAGCCGGAGCCGTTCGTCGTCGCCGAGCCTATCCCGGCGCCCGCCGTGGTCGCCTGGCAGGACGACACGCGGTTCGAGCTGCTTGCGGACCTCCCCGCCGAGGTCGAAGCGGAACTTGAATCCGAACCGGTCGTGGCAGCCGAGCCGGTCGTCGCAGTGGAGCCCGAACCTGAGCCGGTCGTCGTTGCGGAGCCGGAGCCGATCGTGGCCACCGAGCTGGTCGCGACTGCCGAACCGGAACCACGACCCGCGCCGAGCATCACGTCGACCCACGACACCATCCTGCGCATGCCCCAGCCGATGCCAGTCGACGAGGATCTCGTCGCGGCGCGGTTCGATGACCCGGCGGTCGCCGCTCGGCGGGCGCAGCTCGACCTGCTCGGCCTCGGCGATCCCGGGGAAGGTCCGCTCGGGACAACACGCCCGAATGTTCTGCCGTATCGATCCAGCGGCGCCTCGCCATCGGCACTTCCCGGTGCGACGCGAGCGGCACAGGCAGGCGGCTCGTTCTGGGATGCGTCGGCTCGCGAGGTCGCAGGCAACATGAGCTCGATCGCGGTGCAGAGCTGCGGCCAGTGCGGACTGTCGCTCTCCGCAAGCGCGCGCTTCTGCCGCCGATGCGGCACGCGCCAGGCACAGTCAGCCTAGCTGCTCTTCGATTCCCCGGATGGGGGCGGCGTAACGGAAGAGGAGCCGCTCGACGCATTGGTCGAACCTGCGGCCGGCTTGGCGTCCCCGTCCGATTTCGCGGCAGGCGCCGCTGGCGCCTCGCCGTCCGATGACGTTCCGCCACCAGTCCGGCCGGTGGCGTGGCTCGATGAAGAGCTGCTGCTGCGCGAATCGGTCTTATAGAAACCCGAGCCCTTGAAGATGATCCCAGCCGGGAAAATGACGCGCCGCAGCGGACCGCCGCACACTTCGCAGCTGGTCGGGCCGTCCTCGCTCATGGGGTGGATGACTTCGATGGTGTGGCCGCACGTGCGGCATTGGTAGTCGTAGGTGGGCATCAGGACTCGTGGTCAGGAGATCGAGCCGAGAACCCGGCCCGATCTCGCATGATGCCAGCAGCGGAGCGACGACGCAACGCGCCGTCGACAGATCGACCGGCCAGCGTAGTCGGGAACGGCGGCTTCGCCGGCCGGAGCGTTACGCGTTCGAGGCGCGGGAAACGAACGGGAGGCGCCAGCGACGGGTGGTGGCCGGAGCCTCGACTGCAAGCTGGCGGGTCACCAGCCGCGCGACGTTGTGGAGGTCGGTGCTTATCCTGTCCTTCGGGAACTTGGTGATGATCGGCGTGCCCTCGTTCGCGGCGATGACCGCCATGGGCCCGTTTGAGACGATGGTCGCCGAGATCGGCAGTCCGAGTGCCTGCGAGATGTCGCGCGTGGCCACCCCGTGATTGGCGCGGTTGACGATGACGCGCACGGCGCTGCCCAGACCAACCTGGCGGGCAAGGTCGAGGAACTGCGACGAGTTGCGGATGGGTCCGACCTCCGGAGTCACCACCAGGAAGATCTCGCCGCAAACCGTGAGCATGGCCATGGTGCGGTCGTCGTAGCCGGGATGGTTGTCGACGATCACATAGTCGTGGTGAGCACGTCCCCATTTCAGGGCGGCGAGCAGCAGGTCGACGCTCACGCGGACGGCGTCGCCTGGCTCATTGCCCCAGGTGAGCACCCGCACACCGCTGGCGGCGTGCGTCGAGGTGGCGTGCTCGAAGGCCGCATCGCTCCACTCGCTCGGATCGCTGTCGGCGAGGTCGACCAGCCCCAGGCTGGCTGGCACCTGCAGCACCGATGTGACGTTCCCGACGCCGACGTCTGCGTCGAGCAGCAGCACGCGCTCGCGCGTCTGCTCGCGCAGTGCGACGGCCATGTTGACCGCGATCGTCGTCTTGCCGACGCCACCCTTGGGAGCGAAGACGCTGATCGTGCGACCCTCGCCGATCGCGCCCCCTGCCGCATCTTCGCCGGACAACAACGACGTTTCATCGGAGAGGCTGTGCCCGGATCGGATCAGGAGTGCCTGGAGCCGATAGACCAGAGAGTCGGCCGAGAGTGGCTTGAGTGCCAGCTCATCGGTCGCCCACGATTCGTCCGTGAAGTCGGGTGGCTCGTCGCCGACGAGCAGCAGCGTTGGCGTCGGCTTCGCACCGTGCAGGAAAGCATGGATCTGCTTGATCACTGCCGGATCGGCATCGCAATCGAGGACCGCAACGTCGACGGTCGCGCCCACTGCCAGCCCCTGGTCGGCGTCGTGGACAACGTTGAAGCCGGCGCGATCAAGCGCACCGAGGTAGTGAGTCGCAGCTCCGGCAAGCGCCAGGAGGACGGTGGGTCGCTCCATTGAAATCCTTCCGGTGGAGTACGGTGACTGACTGCACCAGTGTCAGACTGACCCTACCGGACGACAATGGGACCGGGGGCCAGGTGCCCCAGCCGAAGGTACTGGCGGCCTACGTGTCCCGCAGCATGCGCATGCCGCATTTCGGGCAGTAGAAGGCGGCGGCGCTGCCGGCCTCGAAGCCGCAATGGGCGCAGGTCAGGCCGGAACGGGCGCCGACCGTCGGTAGACGTGCCTGGTCGGCGGTCCCCAGGCTGTAGCCCGACGCCACGATCTGTTGGTACAGGTTCGACAAGAGCTTTTGACCGATGCGCTCGGTGTCCCCGCGCAGCCCCTTGCCACCCCAGCCGACCACGGCACGCACGATCAGCTCGCCGGAGAGCTCATCCCAGTGGCTGGCAAGCCCGCCCACGACGGCGTTGTAGCTGGGATAGCCGCTCGTATCGGTCTCGCCATGCAGCAGGCCGCAGATGAAGGTATCGACGGTCATGTCGAGCGCATCGGTGAGCTCCAGGACGTACAGACCGTGCCGGCCTATCGGTCCGAGGTCACGCCGCGCCAGGACCCATTGCTGCATCTCGTTGAAGCGTTCGAGTGTCGGCGCCGCGTCGCTGTATTCCAGCGGCAGCGGCTCGATGACCTCGGGTGCCCCCTCACTCAGCGGCTCGACGATGCTCGGCAGCTTGGCCAGCACGGCGGGATCGGCCCGCAGGCGCAGGCCGTCGCTGCTGCGAGCCACAAAATTGAGCTTCAGCGCGTACTGCTGCGCGGAGACGTCCTCCTGCACCGGCGGCGGTGGCGGGGTCGCCTCGTCTTTCTTCCTGCGCTTCAGGAACGACATGCTGCAGCTCCATGCGTGACCCTTGGGCGGCCGATTCTAACAGGCGCCTCCGGCAGGACCGCCATAGCCCGATCTGCGGCCGCGTCCATGCGCGGACGCTCAGCCGAGCTGCTGCAGCTGTGCCTGCAGCTCTGCCAGGCGCGCACGCTCCCTGCCGACCACCGACTCCGGCGCGCGCTCGACAAATGCGGCATTGCCGAGCAGGCCGCGCACCCGGTCGATCGCCGCCTGCAGCTCCTCGACCTGTTGTACCCGCCGCTCGCTGGCCGCCTCCAGCTCGCCGGTCCCTACCCCGAACCACGCCGCGCCGAGTGGCGTGGCGGCGACGAGCTTCGGCCGCTGTTCCGATGTCCCGAACGTGATGGGGCGGACGCGCGCCAGCGGGCCGAGGTACCCCAGGCCGCGCTCGATCGCATCCCGCTGCCGCTGGTCGGCCGGCTCCAGCACGAGTGCCTGCCAGGTCCCGGCGGGCACGCCAGCCTCCGTGCGCAGGTTGCGAATATCCCGAATCGCGGCCATCAGGTCGCTCATCTCCGATTCTGCCGTTTCATCGCCCTGGCCTGGGGCCGGCCAGCTGGCCATCATGAGCAGATCCTCGCCGCGCGTGGCATCAGGCGCAGCCGCGTGCAACGTCGCCCAGATCTCCTCGGTGACGAAGGGCATCAGCGGATGCAGCAGCCGCAGCAGATCGGCCAGCGTGACGGCCAGGCTGCCCCACACTCGTGCGCGCTCGCCCGCTGTCGCGCCCTCGCGACGCAGCTCGAGCTTCGCCAGCTCGACGAACCAGTCCGCATAGTCGCTCCACGCGAGCTCGTGAACCGTCGCCGCGTAGCCCGCGAGATCGAACGCGTCGAGCTGCGCGGTTGCGCGTTGCACCCCACCGGCAACGCGCGAGCCAATCCAACGCTCGGCGAGCGTCGGCTCGCCGCTGGCCTGCGCGGCCTCCGGCTGGGCACCCAGGACGAAGCGCGCGACGTTCCACAGCTTGTTGGTGAAGTTGCGCGCGCCGTCGATCTTCGCCCGTGTGAGCCGTTGGTCGTGGCCCGCCGAGGTGCCGGCGACCAGCGAGACGCGCAGCGCATCGGCACCGACCTCGTCCACGACCTGCAGAGGATCGACCACGTTGCCCTTGGTCTTGCTCATCTTTCCACCACCTGCCGCCTGCACCAGGCCGTGCAGGTACACGATCCGGAACGGCTCGACATCAGTGCAGAACAGCCCAAGCATCATCATGCGGGCAACCCAGAAGAAGAGGATGTCGTAGCCGGTCTCCATGACCGTCGTCGGATAGAAGCGCGCGAAATCAGGCGACTCCTCCGGCCAGCCGAGCGTCGAGAACGGCCACAGGCCGGAGCTGAACCAGGTGTCGAAGATGTCGGTCTCCTGGGTCAGCTCGGCGCGCGAGATGCCGCATTCCGCGCAGGCGTCAGGCTCGGCCTCCGCATCGGACACGGTGACATGGCCGTCCGGGCAGAACCACGCCGGAATGCGATGGCCCCACCACAGCTGCCGCCCCACCGCCCAATCGTGGATATTCTCCATCCAGTGGACGTACACCTTCTTGAGGTGCGCCGGGATGATCTCGGTACGGCCCTCGTTCACCGATGCCAGCGCCCGCTCGGCCAGCGGCTGGACACGGATGAACCACTGCACGGACAGGCGCGGCTCAACGACCGTGCCGCAGCGCTCGCAATGGCCGACCACCATCGTGTGCGGTGCCTCCCCCTCGAGGTCGCCGAGCGCGCGCAGCCGCTCGAGGATCTCCTGTCGGGCGGCATACCGATCCAGGCCGGCGAATTCGCCGCCCTTGTCGTTGATGCGCGCCTCCTCGTCGAGGATGGTGATCGCCGCCAGCTCGTGGCGCTTGCCCAATTCGTAGTCGTTGGCATCGTGCGCCGGGGTGATCTTCACTGCGCCGGTGCCGAAGCCACGGTCAACGGCCGCATCGGCGATGATCGGCAGGCGTCGTGCGAGGAAGGGCAGGACGGCGTTCCGGCCGACCAGCGCACGGTAGCGCTCGTCGTCGGGGTGCACCGCGACCGCTGTATCGCCAAGCAGCGTCTCGGGACGGGTCGTGGCGACACTGATCCAGGCGTCGGGGTCGGGTTCGCCATCCGACCCTTCGAGGTGATACCGCAGCGTCCAGATCGTGCCCGTCTCGTCGCGATGAACGTTTTCGAGGTCGCTGATCGTCGTCAGGCAGCGTGGGCACCACGTCACCAGCGCTTCGCCACGGTAGACAAGCCCGGCGTCCCACAGCCGCTTGAACGCGGTGCGCACCGCCCGCGCACTGATCTCGTCCATGGTGAAGCGCTCGCGGCTCCAGTCGAGGCTGGCACCCAGGCGGCGATGCTGCTCACCAATGATCGGGCGCGTCTCATCCATGAACTGCCACATGCGCTCGAGATAGCGCTCGCGACCGAGCGAGGCACGCGTCTCACCCTCCTCGGCGATGATCTTGTCCAGCACGAACTGGGCGCCGATGCTGGCGTGGTCGGCGCCTGGCAGCCACAGCGTGTCATCGCCCCGCATGCGGTGGTAGCGGATCAGCGTGTCCTCGATCGTCACCACCAGCGCATGGCCGGTGTGCAGCGCCCCGGTGACGTTCGGCGGCGGCTGGGTGATGACGAAGCGCGGCGCGCCAGCAGCCGGCTCGTCGGCCGGCCGAAAGCCGCCACTCCGCATCCAACGCTCGTAGATCGCACGCTCCACCGAGGCCGGCTCATATCGCGGTGGCAGCTCGGCTCGTGTCTGCGTCTTCATCCGTTGGTCCTCGTCATCGGCATGCAAAAACCCGCTCGTCGAACGACGAACGGGTCCCGTCGTCGGCCGGTGACGAGGTACTCCCCACGGTCAATGCCGTAGAAGCGAGTCTAGCATCCCGCTTCAGCGCGGGCGCGTGACCGCCACGCGCAACGTGCCGTCCGGTTCGCGCTCGAACGCGGCGGAGCCACCCTCCATGGAGCCGATGACGCCTTCGAGGTCGAGCGCGTCGCCGTGGGCGGCGCGGTAGACGAACTCACCGGTCGGCCCAAGGCTAAGCGTCACCGAGTGGATGCCCTCGACCTTCTCGAGCGACTGCTTGAACGAGGTGATCGCGCCGAAGCTGCCCAGGCCCTTGACGACAATAGCGGTCGACACCTCGGCACCGGGCTCCGCTGCCGTCGCCGGCGTCGCGCCAGCCGCATCGGGCACCGGCTCGAGCTGCTTGTCAAGCTCGGCGAACCGCTGTTCGAGGCTCGGCGCGCCGGATGCGGCCGGCGTCTCCGCCGCGCTGCCATTGACCGACATCGGGGCGGCGGCCTGCTCCTTGTCGATAC
>JBBRXE010000043.1:0-12281 GCA_038248695.1 Candidatus Limnocylindria bacterium
ATCGCCTACCGCCAGCCATGCACCCGTGGCGAGGTCGAGCGCGTCCGTGGCGTCGACTCCGACTACGTCATCCGCTCGCTGCTGCATCGGCGGCTGGTGACCGAGATCGGCCGCCGCGACACGCCCGGACGGCCGATCCTGTTCGGCACCACCTTCGCATTCCTGGAGCGCTTCGGACTCACCTCGCTCGACGACCTTCCGGCGCTCTCCAGCGAGGCGGCCGCCGCGACGGCACTGGCCGTCGGCATCGATGCCGGCTGAACGACTGCAGAAGCTGCTATCACGCGCCGGGATTGCCTCGCGACGTGCGGCGGAGACGCTGATCAGCGAGGGCCGCGTGACGATCGACGGTCAGGTTGCCGCGCTGGGTGCCAGCGCCGACCCGGCGACCGAGACGGTGGCGGTGGACGGACGTCCGCTGCCCGGCGTCGAGGCGCCGCGACATCTGGCCATCCACAAGCCGCGCGGCGTCCTGTCGTCGGCACGCGACGAGCGTGGCCGCCGCTCGGTGGTCAGCCTGGTCGATGCGTCTCCATCGGCGCATCTGTGGCCCGCCGGACGCCTCGACGTCGACTCCGAGGGGCTGATGGTGCTCACCAACGACGGTGACTGGGCGAACCGGATGCTGCATCCGCGTTACGGCATGCAGCGCGAGTACGCCGTCCTGCTCGATGAGATCCCGACCCAGCCGGAGGTCGACGCGCTGCTTGTCGGTGTGGAGCTCGAGGACGGTCCAGCTCGCCTGCTCTCCGCCCGTCTGGTGGGCCCACCGCGCGAAGTGGCGCGCGAGCCGGGACAGCGCGGGACGTGGGTGCGGGTGCGCGTCGGCGAGGGACGCAAGCGCGAGGTGCGCCGCATCTTCTTCGCCATCGGCCACCATGTGCGCCGCCTGGTGCGCACGCGGCTCGGCCCGCTCGACCTCGGCGGCCTGCGCGCCGGGGAGTGGCGCGTGCTGCGCGCCGACGAGGCCACGGCACTCTCCGGCATCCCGGCCGCGGTCACGCCGCGCCGCGGCCGCTTGACGGCGCACGTTTCGGTGGCGATCGACGGCCCATCGGGCTCGGGCAAGAGCACGGTCGGCTACGCGCTCGCACGTCGAATGGGCGCCACGTTCGTGGACACCGGGTTGATGTACCGGGCGCTGACCCTGGCGGCGCTCAACCGCGACGTCGACATCGAGGATGGCGAGGCGCTCGGGCGGCTGGCGGCGCGCTCGACCATCGAGGTGCGCAAGCCACGCCGGGGCGAGCACGATCGGCTTGAGACGGTGCTGTTCAACGGGCGCGACGTGACGCACGACGTGCGGACTCCGCGCGTCGACCGCGCCGTCTCGGCGGTGAGCCGCCACGGCACGGTGCGCGAGGCCATGCTCGAGGTTCAGCGCGCCGTGGCGCGACATGGCGACACGGTGATGGTCGGCCGCGATATTGGCACCGTGATCCTGCCCGACGCGACGCTGAAGGTCTACTTGACCGCCGCCACCGCCGTCCGTGCCGCGCGTCGAGCGGCCGAGATGGGCCATCCACGCCGGGTCGACGAATACCTCGCCGAGATCGAGCGACGGGACGCGCTGGACTCGGGCCGCGCTCTCGCGCCGCTGCGCAAGGCCGACGGCGCGCTGGTGGTCGACACCGGCGAGTTCGACGTCGAGGGCTGCGTGGCGGCGATCGTCGAACACCTGCCGCGCGTGGCACGGTGAGCAGCTGGTTCTATCGGCCCGGCGCGGCGATCAGCGCGTTTCTGCTGCGCCGCCTGGGACGCCCGACGGTCATCGGCCTCGACAACGTCCCGCGCCAGGGCGCCTTCATCATGGTCGTCAATCACCGCTCGTTGACTGATCCGCTGATCGCCGGCTGGGCGGCGGGCTACCTGACGCATCGCGTCATTCATTTCATGGCCAAGCAGGAGGTGCGGCGCTGGCCGATCATCGGCTGGCTGGCGGACAAGTCCGGCGTCTTCTTCGTGCGTCGGGGTGAAGGCGACCGGGCGTCACAGCGCAAGGCGCTCGAGGTGCTGGCCCATGGTGAACCGATAGCACTCTTTCCGGAGGGCACCCGCAGCCGCGACGGCGGGCTCGGCGCGGCCAGGGGCGGAGCGGCACTGTTGGCCATGCGGAGTGGCGCCCCTCTGCTGCCGGTCGCGATCTCCGGGACCGAGCGCATCTTTCCGGGGACTTCGCGGCTGCCGCACCGGGCCGACATCAGGGTGCGCATCGGACAGCCATTCTCTTTGCCGCACGAGCCCTCAGGCCGTCTGGACCGCCTAGCGCTGCGCGAGGGGAGCGAGCGCGTGATGCGCGAGATCGCCGCGCTGCTGCCCGAGCCGCAACGTGGGCCTCGCAAGTAGCCGGAATCGGGGTCCGAAGCGTATCGGTCTAGAATGTTGGGGATGGCAATCGCAGAAACGAAGCCCGAAGTGCGTATCGCGGAGCGTGCAGGCTTCTGCTATGGCGTTCGATTGGCGATCGACAAGGCCAAGCAGGCGCGCGAGCAGGGGCAGGACGTCACCACGCTGGGCCAGCTCGTCCATAACCAGGGCATCAAGGCCGATCTCGCCGAGCGAGGCATCAGGACCGCCGACCTGGCCGACGAGGTCGAGGGCGGCACACTGGTCATTCGCGCCCACGGTGTCCCGGCCTCCGAGATGGAGAAGGTCCGCGGTGCCGCCGGACTGCAGGTCATCGACGCCACCTGCACCTGGGTGCTGCAGTCGCAGAAGGCCGCCCGCGAGCTCGCGGATGATGGCTTCACCGTGTGCATCATCGGTCACGAGGATCATCCCGAAGTGAAGGGGGTGCGCTCGTATGCCGGCGAGAAGCACGTCGTGGTCGACGACATGGACCGATCCACCTGGGAACGCGTGCCACACACCAAGAAGATCGGCGTCCTGTCGCAGTCGACCATCCTGCCGCACAAGCTTGAGGAGTTCGCCGCCTTCTGCCTGCGCCGATGCCACGACCTGCGCGTGGTCAACACCGTCTGCCCGGTGACCCTGACCCGCCAGGATAACTCGGTGAAGTTGGCGCGCGAGGTCGAAGCCATGATCGTGGTCGGCGGCAAGAACTCCTCGAACACGCGCGAGCTGGCGGTCAAGTGCCGCGAGATCTGCGCTGACACCATTCACGTAGCCGATGCACAGGAGCTGGCGGCTGCCCATGCCGATTGGGTGCGACGCTTCCGGTCGATCGGGATCACCGGCGGGACCTCGACTCCGGAGGTCGACCTCGAGGAGGTTCGCGAGCGGGTGCTGTCACTCGCCTGACTCCGGTCGGATCATCTCCAGGCTGTGCTCGTGGCAGTCGTGGCCACGCTACGGCTCTGACGGAGAAGACGCGGCCGACGCCACTGCGTGACGGGCCTGAGCGAGCCGCACGACGAATTAAACGCCGGCGACGACTGGCTGCAGAGGCGACCCCTCCGCCAACAGGGCAGCGACGAGAGCCGGTAGGCGGCGCGGCGCGAACACCTCGTCAGAACCAATGAGCTCGTCGGGGGTCCACCATCGTTCGGCGGTCACGTATTCCGCGGCGAGTTGATCGGTCGTGAAGCGCGGGGTTGGCTCGAACGCATCGGTCCTGACCAGGTAGAAGCGCTCAACCTGGCCATCCCACGAACCGTCGAGGAAGGGGAAGACGTGCTCGCGGGTCCAGATACACGGCCCGATCGTCACCTCATCGAGCCCGACTTCCTCCGCCAGCTCACGGATGACCGCCCGCTCGTGCGTCTCCCCAGGTTCGAGACCGCCTCCCGGACAGGCCCACACGACGCGGTCCGGGAAGGTGAAGCGGACGAGCAGGACGCGACCTGCCGGATCGAGGATGACCGCGCGAGCGGCCTGACGAAGGCGGAGCGCTGGCATGGACCCGGCGAGTGTACCGGGCCGCCCGGCATGGCGGTCCACAACAGAGGGCAACACTGTTGCACGCTCGCTCGCGTCCGGCCGGCACAGCAGGCGGCGCTTACCGTTCCTTACCGGTCAGTTACCACACCTCCGGGCACCCCGCTAGACTCGAGCGCATGCCCTCCCTCCCTGTCGTCGCCATCGTCGGCCGCCCGAACGTCGGCAAGTCGACGCTGTTCAACCGGCTTGTCGGGGAGCGCGTCGCCATCGTCGAGGACATCCCCGGAACGACGCGTGACCGGGTCTACGGCGTCGCCGAGTGGAATGGACGCCGCTTTACGGTGGTCGACACCGGCGGCCTGGAGCTTGAACCCGGCACGCACATCGAAGAGCGGGTGCAGGACCAGGCACGTGTGGCGGTCGAGGAGGCTGACGTCATCCTGTTCGTCGTCGACGCGGCAGCCGGCATCGCGCCGCTCGACCACGAGGTCGCCGACCGGCTGCGGCGGACCTCCAAGCCGACGATCCTGGTCGTCAACAAGGCCGACAACCCAAAACGCGAGCTCGAGGCAGCCGAGTTCTACGCCCTCGGCTTCGATCCCACGCTCACCGTCAGCGCCCAGCACGGTCGCAACAGTGGCGACCTGGCCGATGAGATCGTCGACCGGCTGCCGCCCCCGAGCGAGGCAGAGGCCGAGGCATCGGTCCCGGAAGGGCTCAGCGAGGAGGACCTGGCGGAGCTGGCGGAGACCGAGATGCCGCCACCGCTGGTGGCGATCGTGGGGCGCCCGAACACCGGCAAATCGACATTCGTCAACCGGGTGCTCGGCGAGGAGCGGATGATCGTCAGCGACATCCCGGGCACGACGCGCGACCCCATCGACACCGCCGTCGTGGTGGACGGCGAGCCCATGGTTCTGGTCGACACGGCCGGCATACGGCGCCGCGGCCACGTGGACCGCGGGATCGAGCGCTATTCGGTGCTGCGCGCCATGAAGGCGATCGAGCGTTGCGACGTGGCTGTGGTACTGACCGATGCGACCGAGGGCTATACCGCGCAGGATGCCCATGTCGTCGGCCACGTTCTGGACGCGGCCAAGGGGATCGTCCTGGTCCTCAACAAGTGGGATGCCGTCGAGAAGGAGGGCCACACCGCCGACCAGTGGCTCAAGGTGCTGCGTCGCGAGGCGCCGTACCTGTCGTGGGCCGACATCGTGTTCGCATCGGCCGCGACCGGGCAACGCGTCGAGCGGGTCCTGCGGGAGGCGCGTCGCGTTGCCGAGGAGCGCTACCGTCGCGTGGCTACCGGCGAGCTGAACCGGCTCGTCAGCGACGCGGTGCGCGCCCATCCGCCGGCCCACGTCCGCAACCGCCTGCCGAAGGTCTTCTACGCGACCCAGGTCGCCGTTGGGCCGCCGACGTTCGTCATCTTCTGCAACGACCCGTCGCTGATCCACTTCAGCTACAAGCGCTACCTCGAGAACCGCATCCGCGACGAGTACGGCTTCCTCGGCACGCCCATCCGACTCATCTTCCGGCAACGCGTCTCCGAAGAAGCGGCGCGTCGCTCATCCCGCCCGCGGCGCGCGACCAGCCGGCGACGCTGACCGCGCTGCTATCCTCGGGCGAGTGACGGAGCAGATCGCGGTCATCGGCGCCGGGGCGTGGGGGACCACGCTCGCCATCGCGTTGGCGGAGGCAGGACGGCCGGTCGTCCTGTGGGCGCACACGCCCGAGGTCGCGGCCGAGCTGGCATCCGAGCGCCAGAACCGCCGCTACCTCCCAGGCGTCGGGTTTCCGGCGAGCCTGCAGGTCGCGAACGATGACGGCGCCCTGGCGGAACCCCACGCCCACCTGGTACTGGCGGTTCCATCGGCCCACGTGCGCAGCACCCTGCGACGCCTCAAAGGTGTGCTGGCTGACGCACCTGTCCTGAGCGTGGTCAAGGGCATTGAGCAGGAGAGCCACCTGCGCATGAGCCAGGTCATTGGCCAGGAGCTGCCGGGACGGCGCGTGGCGGTGCTATCGGGGCCGAACCTGGCGCGCGAGATCGCGGCGGGCAAGCCCTCCGGGTCGGTCGTTGCCTCGTCGGATCCGTCGCTGGCCAGCGAGTTCGCGGCGCTGCTCTCGTCTGATCGATTTCGGGTGTACACCAATCCGGACGTCGTCGGCGTGGAGCTGGCCGGGGCTCTGAAGAACGTCGTGGCGCTGGCGGCCGGCATGGTCGACGGGCTCGACTTCGGCGACAGCGCCAAGGCCGGGATCATCACCCGCGGGCTGGCCGAGATGACGCGCCTGGGCATCGCCGTCGGTGCCCATCCGCTGACCTTTGCCGGGCTGGCAGGCGTCGGCGACCTGATCGCCACCTGCATGAGCCCCCTGTCCCGCAATCGGCGCGCCGGCGAACTATTGGCATCCGGCGTGCCGTGGGACGTCGTCGCGCCGCAGCTGTCGGGCGTGGCGGAGGGCGAATACACCGTTCGCGGCGCGCTCGCGCTGGCGGCGCGGGCCGGCGTCGAGCTGCCGATCGCCGACCAGGTCGATGCCGTGGTGCATGGCGGGCGGCCGCCGCTGCAGGCCGTCGCCGAGCTGATGGCGCGCGTGCCGAAGGACGAGCTGGCGACCATGGGTGGCTAGCTGAGGCCCGCCGCCACATTTCGCGGCGCCCGATGCTAGGATCGGGATCGTCTCCCATCAGGTGCTGTCCGTGTCGTTGTTGAGTGTCGTTGCCAACCTGCTCGCCATCCTTGCGCTGGTCGCTCTGGTGCTCGTCGTCGCGCTGCTGAGCGTGTGGTTCGCGCGGCGCGGCACCGGCGACGTGCTAGGCCTTGGCCAGCTCGATGCGCGCAGCTGGCTCATGGCCGCCACCGTCGTTGCAGTGATTGCCATGGCCGGCAGCCTGTACTTCTCCGAAGTCGTGCATTTCATTCCGTGCCAGCTGTGCTGGTACCAGCGCATCGCCATGTATCCACTCGTACTGCTGCTGGGCATCGCCGCGGCGCGACGTGACCTCGGCATTCGGCCATATGCCATGACGCTCAGCCTCATCGGCGCCGCAATCTCGACGTACCACATCGTCATCCAGCGGCTCCCATCGTTGAGCACCGGCTCCTGCTCGGTGGATGCGCCATGCACCGCCATCAACCTCGAGGTATTCGGCTTCGTGACCATTCCGTTCCTGGCACTCTCGGCCTTCCTGCTCATCGCTGCACTGTTGCTCGTGGCGCGGCCCGCCGACGACGAGGCGCCGGCATGACACAGCGCAGCAGAACCTCACGCACGCCACGTCGACAGCAGCTGCTCGAGACGAAACGCCCATTTCCCCTGATCCCGGTTGTCATCGCCGGGATCGTGGTCCTGGTGCTCGCCGCGATCCTGGCTGTCGTGCTGGCTGGCCGCGATGGCGGCGGCAGCTCCGGCGAGCCGGCGCGCGTGCCGGTGAAGGTGACGGGCCAGGCCCTGGCGGCTTATCCGGAGGGGGGAGGCGGAGGCACCGACCCAGCCGTCGGCGTGGCGATACCGACCGTGAATGGTGTCACCTTCGACAACAGCCCCATGAGCATCGGGCCTTCGGATGGACCGATGGTGGTCATCTTCCTCGCCCACTGGTGCCCCCATTGCCAGGCGGAGGTGCCGCGCATCCAGGACTGGCTCAATGCGGGTGGCCTGCCAACCGGCGTCAAGCTCGTGTCGGTTGCCACCTCGACCAGCTCGACGCAGCCGAACTATCCGCCGTCGGCATGGCTGAAACGCGAGAACTGGTCGCCCCCGGTCCTGGTCGATGACGCCAAGTCGACGGCGCTGCAGGCATTCGGCATGAGCAGCTTCCCGGCATTCGTGTTCGTTGACGGCAGCGGTAAGGTCGTGGTGCGCACCACGGGTGAGATCGCGATCGATCAGCTGCAGGCCATCGTGCAACAGCTTGCCCCGAAGTAGTGGCGGTGGCCGAATCAGTCTGCCGTTTGCGATCGCCCGGCTGCCATCAGTGGCAGGTGCCGCTGCCGGCATCCGTGAATGAGCCGTCGGCGGGGATGAACTGCCACCGATAGCTCCCCGGGCTCAGCGTCAGCTTGATGACGCCATGCGTGACCGCGTTGCGAACGTCGCTGTTGGCGACGATCTTGGCGAACGGGCGTAGGCCGGCACCTCCCGTTCCGACGATGATCTCGCGAATGCCGTTGGCTGCGCTCGTGCCGCTGGGGGTCTGGGGCGCGAAGCGCTCGTAGTCGTGGTCATGGCCGTTGATCACCAGCTCCGCTCTGGCGGCGTACAGGGCGTCCCAGAACGGCTGCACGTCGCTGTCGTTGCCGTGCTTGCCTGAGCTGAAGCGCGGGTGATGCCAATAGGCCATCACGCAGGCCGTCGGATGGGCGGCGAGGTCTGCCTTGAGCCACGCGACCTGGCTGCTGGTCACGTTCTCACTGTCGAGGCTGTAGACGCGCCAGGCACCGAGCCCGAACGCGTAGTAGGCGGAACTGATGCGGCTCATGAAGTAGGCGAGATACGCGGATGCGCCCGGGATGTGGTAATCGTGATTGCCCGGTGCGGGCAGCATGCGGTCCTTGAACCGGCCCCACGTCTGGTTGAAGCAGGCGAAATCAGCAGTGCTACCGTCGCTGTAGGCGTTGTCGCCCGCGGTGAAGATCGTGCCGGCAATGGACGCCAGAAGGTTCGCTGTCTTGGCGTCCGCACGATTTGCAAGATCGCCGCACTTCGCGATGTCGCCTGCGCCGACGAGCACGGCCGTCCCGGCTGCCTGGGTGGGTTGGGACGTTTTCGGCGGTGCCGTGGCCGCTGAGGTCGGCTTCGATGTTTCGGTTGACAGGCTGCTGGTCGGGGTCGGGCTGACCGTCGGCGTGTCGGTCGGCGTGGAATTCGCGGATCGTGTTGGCGAAGTCTCGGGAGTCGTCGAGGGGGCGACAGCTGCCAGCGAGCGCGAGGCCGATGACGATGGCGACCCCTGCGCGACGAATGTCGGGTGGTTGGCGATGAGGCCGATGGCGGCGCCGATCGCCACGACGACCAGCGCCGCTCCGACCCACACCGCCGGTCGACGTACCAGTTCGCGCATGCGGAGCGACCCCGTGCTGAAAGACGGCAAGCATACGACGCTATCGCGCTCACCGGGCGATGGGTCTGTGGGCGATGTGCCATCTATACTGGGCCATCCGGTCGGGGCGTAGCGCAGTCTGGTAGCGCACTTGAATGGGGTTCAAGAGGTCGGAGGTTCGAATCCTCTCGCCCCGACCAGCAGTCCGAGCACGAAATAGCCCCTCACGGCTTAGCTGGAGGGGCCGCGCAGGCCCCGTAGCCCTTCCTGTAGCCCTGTCACTCTTGTGTCAGGATCCGCTAGGTGCAGCTGAAAGACGGATCCAGCCGGCCACTCGCCGGTGTTGCTTATTCGTCAGGGCTGCACAACAGTTGCGGTGAACCGTCTGAGGCAGCCGTAGTGATGAAGCGTGGACTACTCGTGTGGACCGTCGCAGTCTTGCTCGCAGCCTGTGGCGCCACGCCCAGGCCCTCGCTGCCGACTCTCGATTCAGACGTCCAGGTTTGCGCGGACGTGCATCTGAGCGGGACCCTGGCGGGAAGCTCAACCGATCCTCGGGTGGCATGGCTGGTTCTCTCCAACGGCGCGCGAAGCGATATCGTCTGGCCCCCGGGGTATAGCGCGCGCTTCGACCCCGACTTGGCCGTGCTCGACGCGTCCGGAAAGGTGGTCTATCGCGCAGGCGACACCGTCGAAGGCGGTTGCGTAGTCGGCGGCGACGATAGCCCGCGGCTCGTGGGGCCGCCGGGGTAAGGAGCCGCTTGGGAGTCGCGTTGTTGATCAGACCACTGGCTTGGTCTACGGTGGCGCGATGAAGACCGTTTCCGTGCTCGAGGCGAAGACGCACCTCTCACGGCTGCTTCGGCGGGTGGCCGCCGGCGAAGAGATCATCACCGCGCGTCGGGATCAACCAAGCGCGCGGCTCGTTCTCTTGGAGACCTGCCCAATCTTCACTCCGGGCGGGTTCGCCGACCGCATTCACATCGGCGAAGACTTCGACGCGCCCCTACCTGACGAGATTTTGGATTCCTTCGAAGGCGTTTCGTGAGGCTGCTGCTCGACACGCAGGTGTGGCTCTGGTGGTTGACCGATCCAGGTCGGCTCAGCCGTGCCTCACATGCCGCACTCAGCGATCCCGATAATCAGCTGTTCCTATCGCCGGCAAGCACCTTGGAGATCGTCGTCAAGGCGGCCGCCGGGCGTCTGGAACTGGCTGGCGGGGCCGCGCCGCTCCTTGGAAGAAGCGATCGTCACCTCAGGCGTGCATCCCCTGTCGATTGAGCACGGTCATGCTGCAGGTTGCCGGGGCTTCCGCCACACCATCGCGACCCATTCGACCGCATGCTTATCGCAGAAGCGCAGACTCATGCCCTGTGTACGAATGTCTCCGTTCAGATTCACCCTCTCGGGCCATTGTTCGATGTCGCGCGCGGTAACAGGCTGGATCCATGGCCTTCTCCATCGCACTGACGAACGAGCAGTGGACCCTCGTCGCTGACCTCTTCGACCCTCCCCGCCGACGTGGAGCACCGTCGAAGACTGATCGCAGCAAGATGGTCGACGCGATGCACTTCCTCGCCCGGACCGGCTGTAAGTGGCGCTACCTCCCCGAGCGGTTCGGACCGTGGGGTGCGGTCTGGCAGCAGTGGCGACGGTGGCGGGACAACGGCGTATGGGCGAAGGCGATGACGTGCCTGGCGAGGCACATTCGGGTCAAGGAGGGCCGCGACCCGATGCCGTCGATGGTGGTCATCGACGCGCAGACCTGGCGCGGCGGACGGGCAGGGCGGACGTTCCACCAGGCCGGCGGGTGGGGGTGGCCGGACCAACGGGGCCAAGCGCAGCATCCTCGTCGATCGCATCGGGCTGCCGATCGCTGTTCGAGTGGACTCCGCGAAGCCGCACGATGTCGTCGCCGGCCGGCTGCTGCTCCACGCCGCCCTGCCGGACCTGCCCCGTGTCTCGCTAGTGCTCGGGCGCTCGACAAGGCGGCTCAGCGCCACAACGCGAGGTTCGAGGTTCGCTCCCGACCGCCGGGCACGGTCGGGTGCAAGCCGTTGGCGCTCGTCTGGCGCGTCGAGACGACCTTCGCCCAACTTGGACGATGGCGGCCGCCGTCGCGCTGCTTCGAGGGATCCGTCGAGAGCGCGCGGGCCTGGCTCGAGGTCGCCTGCTTCGGCTACATGCTCGGGCGGGCGTAGGACCTCGGTCAGATCAGAGACGCGAGACGACGTCGTTCATACAGGCCTCGGTGCAGCGATGGTCCGTGTCCTCTATGGCGTAGGTGTTCCAGGTCCAGACGGGCACCTGCTGCCAGTGGGCGAGCCAAGATCTTCTTAGGTCTGTGGCCGACAATCCGGCTCGCCGACCAAGCCGGGCGCTCGTATCTGCCGCGCATGTGCACGTGCACTCGTGAGCCAAGGACGTGCCCGCCACCGCCCTGCGCTGGTGCTTGACGTGGCGTCGGAAGGCGTCGAGCAGAAGATCGACGGACGAGGTGCTGACGTCGCTCATGCCTGCATCCTCTCGCGAACAGTCTTGAACCGCAACGGGCTGGTCGTCATGGGAGGGTCAGGGGCTGGGGACGTGAGGATTGGCGGCCCGCATCTGGTTGAAGAGCCAGTCTGGGTCGTTTGCCATCCACCCGGCTACGTGTTGCCATGCCGCGTTGTCGGGGCATGCGCCCTTGGATCGCCCTGACGGCGTCCACGGGGCTCATCGGATCTCCCTGGTGGTAGTTGCGGAGCGGATCGGTCATGGCATCGAACCTGTCGAACGCTTGGAGGATCGCGCCCTCGGTCGTCGATGGCGGCGAATGGTGTCCTCCGACGAGCGCGCAAGCCTCGGCGCAGACCCATTGGCTTCAGCGATACCCGCGCCGATCTCGTCGTGAGGCTTGATGATTGCCATCAACTCGTCGCCGAGCGCCTTGTCGCCGCCCTTCCTGAAGTTGATGGCCGAGCGAGTCGCATCGCGGATCGACGGAATGCTCTTGCCGAGGTCATGCAACCAGGTCGAGAGTCCCAGCAACCCGCCGTTGGCCGCAACGTCAGAATTCGCGCCGAGATAGAGATCCACTCCCGTCGCCATTCGACCGCTGTGAGCGAACACCTCTGGAGCTCCTGCCACGTCCACGAGTACGCGTGATGCCAGGTTCTCCGCATTCGTATACAGGCCCAGAACGTCTCGCTTTGGTCACTGCAGATCGCCAGTTGGCCGACTACGAAGTCGAGGTGCTCTGGTAGACCCGCGCGGTCATGGTGCGGGTTCGCGTGGGGCAACGCCGGCGGGCACGTTCCATGCGGAACGCTTTCCCATGGCCACGACCGATGCGAGGCTGAGGCTCAAGATCCGCGCGCTGCGGGTTTCGTTCGCCGATGCAGGGCGGGGA
>JBBRXE010000044.1:0-11952 GCA_038248695.1 Candidatus Limnocylindria bacterium
ACCGCACCTATGCCAGGGAGCACCCGGAGTGGGCGTTCCTCGCCGGCATCCCCGAGCTTCGTAACGTGACCTGGATCGACCTGCCGACCAGCCATTGGCCGATGTGGTCACGCCCTGACGAACTGGCCGAGATCATCGGTGACGTGGCGCAGTCGCAGGAGGACGACGAATGAGCTCCATGCTCGGCGATGCCTTCGCGCACCACGCCTGGGCCAATGAACGCCTCACCGAGGCGTGCGCGAAGCTGAGCGACGAGCAGCTCGCCACGTCGGTGATCGGCACGCGTGGCCCGATCATCGAGACGCTGCGACACCTTGTCCACTCTGACCACTGGTATCTCTCCTTCTTCACGGAGCTACCCACGTTGACCGATGAAGAGATGGATGCAATGGACCTCGACGGGCTGCGTTCGCTCGTCGTCACGAACGCGGCGACGTGGCTGGCGGTCGTCGCCGAGGAGCACGATCCGGACCGCGAGATCGTCGAGCATGACGAAGGCTGGACGTTGCACTCACCGGTGGGCGTGCGCCTCGCCCAGGTCGTCCACCACGGGACCGATCATCGCAGCCAGATCTGCACCGGGTTGACGAGCCTCGGGATCGAGCCTCCCGACATCGACCTGTGGGCATTCGCCAGGGCAACCGGCCGCGAGCGAGCTGATCCCCCATCGGCGTAACAGCGGGGATGGACATCATCGATGTCAACGGGATCAATCTCTCCTACGAGATCCACGGCACCGGGCGCCCGATGATCCTGCTGCGCGGCGGGCTGATCCTCGACTTCATCGACGCCGGTCGTTGATGGATCAAGTGGGCAGCTCGCCCAGGGCTTGACAGTCGAGCTAATACAACCGTATGGTTGTACCTATGCAGGTGCACTTCGATCACGACCGGCTCTTTGCCGCGCTGGCGGACGCCACCCGACGCGACATCGTGCGGCGCGCGATGGATGCCGAGGAGGGCGTCGCCGAGTTGGCCATCCACTACCCCATGAGCTTCGCGGCGGTGCAGAAGCACGTCGCGGTGCTCGAACGGGCCGGCCTGGTCACCAAGCTGCGCATCGGTCGACGAAAGGTCGTGCGCACCAACGTCGAAGGGCTCCGCGTGGCACAGCGGCTGCTCGACCGGTACGAGCAGCTGTGGCGCGACCGGATCGACCGCATGACCGACCTCATCCACGAGACCACTCAGGAGACGCACGCATGACTGTCACCGCGGTCCTTAAGGACCCCACTGCCCTGACACTGACCATCACTGCCGAGTTCGACGCCTCACCGGAAAGGGTCTGGCAGCTGTGGGCCGATCCGCGCCAGCTCGAACGCTGGTGGGGGCCACCGACCTACCCCGCAACCTTTACGAAGCACGACCTCGCGCCCGGCAGCCGCGTCGAGTACCTCATGACAGGTCCAAACGGCGACCAGCCGCACGGCTACTGGGACATCCTCGAGAGCGATCCCCCGCACCGGCTCGTCTACCGCGACGGCTTCGCCAGCGACGACGGCACGCCCAACGACGAGCTGCCGCGCAACGAGGGCAGAGTGACGATCGAGGCGATTGACGGCGGGCGCACACGGATGTCCATCCAGAGCCTGTTCCCGAGCCGCGAGGCGATGGAACAACTCGTCGCGATGGGCATGCAAGAAGGCATGACCGAGGCCGTCGGCCAGATCGACACGATCCTCGCCGAGGACGGGCCTACGGTCACCCAGGCGACGACGCACACCATCGATGCCCCCGGCGCAACCCTGACCTACGACGTCCGGTGCGGCGGCTCCGCCGACCAGTTGCCCTTGCTCCTGATCGGCTCGCCGATGGGCGCAGCCGGATTCGCCGCCCTCGCGAGCCACTTCCCGGACCGGACGATCATCACCTACGACCCGCGCGGCGCGGAGCGCAGCAGCAAGGACGACCCGACGAGTCCGTCGAATCCCGATCAACACGCCGATGACCTGCATCGGATCATCCAGGAGGTCGGGGCGCCGGTCGACCTGTTCGCCAGCAGCGGTGGCGCGGTGAACGCGCTCGCTCTGGTGGCGGAGCATCCGGACGACGTCCGGATCCTCGTTGCCCACGAACCGCCGCTCGCGTGCCTGCTGCCCGACAGCGAGAGCGCCAGCGCCGCGGTGCGGGCGATCGCGAACTCGTACCAGACGCGTGGCTGGGGCGCAGGGATGGCCCATTTCATCGCAATCACCAGCCATCGAGGTCCGTTCCCCGACGACATCGCTGAACAGCCCGCGCCTGATCCGGCCATGTTCGGCATGCCAACCGAGGATGACGGCAACCGGACCGATGTGATGCTCGGGCAGAACCTCATCGGCACGACGCATTACGAGCCCGACTTCGACGCTCTACGGCGGGCCCCCACGCGGATCATCATCGCGGCGGGTTCGGCGTCGGAGGGCGAGATGGCGAATCGCGGCGGTCACGCGGCCGCCGAGCGCCTCGGACAGCAGGCAGTGATCTTCCCGAGCCACCACGGAGGCTTCCTGAGCGGTGAGTCCGGTTGGGCCGGTGAGCCGGAGGCGTTCGCGGTCAGGCTCCACCAAGTCCTGGAGGGGGCCTGAGCGCCCCAGATCGGCGACAATGACGGTGATGGAGGCATCCACCCCGCACCAGTTGACGAAAGAGCAGGCGCGTCGGATTGCGGTGCGGGCGCAGCAGCTCGAGGCGCATCGGCCGACGAATCTGGTCGCACTGGTGGAAGGGCTGACGATGCTGCAACTCGACCCAACCGCCGCCATCGCGCCGAGTGCTGATCTGGTCGCCTGGAGTCGCCTGGGGAACGGCTATCGGCCCGAACAACTGAAGCAGGCCCTCGAGCAGGAACGGACGTTGTTCGAGTTCAATGCGACCGTGCGACCAATGCGCGACCTTGGCCTCTACCTGGCTGGTGCATCCGATCGCCCTTCGTATGAGAAGCAGCGGGCCTGGTTGCGCGCGAATGAGCGATTCCAGCGCGACGTCCTCGATCTCCTCGCACGCTCAGGTCCCTTGACGTCGCGCGACATTCCCGACACGTCGGCCGCGGCATGGCCGTCGAGTGGTTGGACGAACAACCGCAACGTCACCAAGATGCTGGAGCTCCTGGCAAATCGCGGCGAGGTCGCGATCAGCGGACGGGTCGGGCGAGAACGCGTCTGGGACCTCCCCGAGCGGGTCTACCCATCGGTGGAGATACCCGCCGCTGAGGCCGCGGCCCGCGAACAGAACGAACGACGCTTGGCGGCCCTGGGCATCGCGCGGCGCAAGACGACGGCAATGCCGGTCGAGCGGATCGACGTGGGCGACGTGGGCGAGCCGGCGATCGTGGAAGGCGTCAAAGGCGAATGGCGCGTCGATCCTGCTGCGCTGCGCGACGGATTCACTGGCCGGACGGCGCTGCTCTCCCCGTTCGACCGGCTGATCCATGACCGCACGCGAGCACTGCAACTGTTCGACTTCGACTACGCGCTCGAAATGTACAAACCGGCAGCCGAGCGCCGATGTGGCTACTACGCCCTTCCGATCCTCCACGGGGACCAGCTGGTCGGCAAAGTCAATGCGTCGGTTGACCGCGATGCATCGGTCCTGGAGGTGATTGCCGTTCACGAGGACGTCGAGTTCACACCCGCGATTTCTGCAGCCGTGCAGACCGAGCTCGAGATGCTGGCGACGTGGCTCGGTCTGGGCGGCGTCGAGCGGCGCTTGATGGCTAGAAATGGCGGTTGACAGATCCCTCGCGGAACGCGTCCGAGAAGCGCTCGTCGATCAGCGCGCCGTTCGGGAGGTGCGCATGTTCGGCGGACTCTCGTTCATGGTGAACGGCAAGCTCGCGCTGAGCGCGGGCAGGCGTGGCGACCTGTTGGTTCGCTGTGACCCCGACCGGGTGGTGGACCTCATTGAGAAGCCGGGGGCCGAGTGGGCCGAGATGCGCGGCCGGAGAATGGGCAAGGGTTGGATACGGGTCAGTGCCGTTGGGATCGAAACCGATGAAGAGCTCCTCGC
The DNA here is from genome assembly GCA_038248695.1 of Candidatus Limnocylindria bacterium. Taxonomy (GTDB): domain Bacteria; phylum Chloroflexota; class Limnocylindria; order QHBO01; family QHBO01; genus JAICUY01. Next base: position 3,987 of record JBBRXE010000044.1, read on the forward strand.
CTGGATCAATGCCGCCATGGACCACAGCGGGAAGATCGGGGACACGAGGGACGGCTGACTCAATCGTCTTTTGGGAGTGCCGAGAAGCTTGGCGAGACTCAGGCCGCCGCTATTCAGCAGCCACGGCCTGCGGTCGCCACACCATCTTGATGTCCGGAGCGTGCTCCTCGTTGCCGGAACCATCAGTGCGTTCGGTCTCCACAAGTCCGTGCCGTGCATAGAACCGTCGGGCGCGGACGTTGGTCTCGAAAACCCACAGGTCAAACCCGCCTGGCCGCCGCTCCTTTGCCAGGTCGAGCAGGGCTGACCCGATCCCCTGGCCGGTCTGGTCAGGACGGACGTACAGCGAGTCGAGCCATTCGGCGTCAAGGATGACGTAGGCGACGGCGTCACCGTCTCGCTCGGCCACCCACGTCTCGCGGCCCTTGCGCCCTGGGTCGCCCTGCGGCAGGCGGACCACCTGCCGAAACCAGGCGTGGATCTCGTGCGGAGTGTGGATGCCGTGAGGCATCGCCGGATATGACGCATCGCGTGCGGCGATGAACAGCTCCGCGAGCACCGCGGCGTCATCCGGCCTTCCCGGCCGCAGGGTCAGATTTACGTCCTTTGCACCTGGAACCGGGGGCGGCATGCGACGGTAGTATCCCTGGACTGCACGCGGATCGTCGGAAAGAAGGAACGCCTCCATCCGGCTGACGGGAGGCCAGGGTGGGGCTTGCATCGTGGGCGCATACTGACGGTCCGGTGCGGGCGATGACTTGAGCCGAAGTGCAGGTCAGGGGCTTCCAGCCTGTCGCGCGGCCAGACGCGTTCGCGTCTACGAAATGCGCGCCCCCACGTGTCTCGTCCGCACCGAAACTCCGCGGAGTCGCTGAAGTACCATTCGCCGCGATGCTTCACGATTACACCAACGTAACCCCCGAGTCTGTCAGAGCCGTGACCGATGCCGCCCTTGCCGAAGCTGACAGTCTCGTGGCCGAGGCTGTTACCGCGGCGCCCTCATTCGACGCGACGCTTCGTCCGCTCGAACTTGCCGGCGCGATTGCCGCGGATGCGTACGGTCGCGGCGCGTTCATGGCCCAGGTTCATCCCGATGAGGCGGTGCGCGATGCCGGCCAGGACGCCGAGGAACGCCTGAACAAGTGGCGCGTCGGGCTCGCGTTCCGCGAGGACCTCTACCGCGCCGTGCGGGCGTATCGCGACACTGACGATGCGAGGCAGCTCAACGGCGAGCGGCAGCGCTTGCTGGAGTTCTGGCTGCGCGACTTCCGGCGCGCGGGACAGGAGCTCGGGCCCGCGCAGCGCTCAGAGCTGGAACAGCTGCGCAACCGCATGATCGAGATCGAGATCGCCTTCCAGCGCAACGTCAACGAGTACGAGGACTCGATTGAAGTCAGCCGCGACCAGCTCGCCGGATTGCCGGATGACTTCGTTGGGCGGCTGAAGCCTGGCGAGCGGCCCGGCACCTATCGTGTAAGCCTCGACTATCCGGAGGTCAACCCCTTCCTGGAGCAGGCACGGGACCGCTCGCTGCGCGAACGGTTGAGCCGCAAGAACTGGAACAAGGCGGTCGACGCCAATCGGGCATTGCTCGACGAGGCGATCCAGCATCGCCAGCGCATGGCCGTGCTGCTCGGCCATCCGACCTGGGCGCACCACGCCATGGAAGTCAAGATGGCCGGCGAACCGGAGCGAGTCGAGGCGTTCTATCAGCAGCTTGTACCGCCACTGCAGGCGGCGGCGCGACGCGAGATGGCCGAGATGGAGATGCTGTTGGCCGCCGACGGGGAGAGCCCGCCGGTCCAGACCTGGGATTGGCTCTACTACGACACGCAGCAGGCACGCGATCAGCACGGCGTCGACCAGAACGAGGTCAGCGAGTACCTGCCGCTCGACGGTGTCCTGCAGGGAATGTTCGACCTCACCGGCGAGGTGTTCGGGCTGGACTACCGAAGAGTGGAGGACGCCAAGGCCTGGCACCCCTCGGTTCAGCTGTTCGAGGTCCTCGACCGTGAGAGTGGCGAGCTGCTGGCTCACTTCTATGCCGACCTCTTCCCGCGCGATGGCAAGTACGGCCACGCGGCCGCGTTCCCGCTGGTGATCGGACATCGTCGCGCGGACGGCAGCTACGCCACGCCCGTGAACGCCATCGTCGCAAACTTCACGCCGCCATCCGGCGATCGCCCCTCGCTGCTGCGGCACGGACAGCACGGCGAGGTCGAGACGCTCTTCCACGAGTTCGGACACATCCTGCACATGAGCCTGACCCGGGCAGAGTTCACGCGGTTCAGCGCGGCCGAGACGGAGCTGGATTTCGTCGAAGCGCCATCGCAGATCATGGAGCACTGGGTCTGGGATCCCGGCGTGCTGCAGCGGATCGCGCGCCACTACCGGACGGGGGAGCCGCTCCCGCGAGCGCTGGCCGAGCAGATGGCCGGGTCGCGCTGGCTGGATGTCGGCATCCGCGCCACGCGCCAGGTGTGGCTCGGCGCGATGGACATCGCGCTCCACACCTCCACGGGCATCCTGGACATGGACGCCATCATCCGCGACGCTTTCAAGGTCACGGGCATGGCGTATCCGGACCGGACGTTCTACCTGTCAGGATTCGCACACCTGGTGGGCGGCTACGACGCTGGCTATTACGGCTACCTGTGGGCCGAGGTCATCGGCGACGACATGTTCGGCCGCTTCGTGCAGGAGGGCATCCTGTCGCCGGTGGTCGGCCATGCCTATCGCCACGCCATCCTGGAGCCGAACGGCTCGCGGGCCGCCGACGACATGCTGCTCGAGTTCCTCGGCCGGGCACCATCGAACGAGACCTACCTGCATATGCGCGGCATGGCCGCCGCCGCGGATGAGCACGTCCCCGCCGAGCCGGTCCGCCCCGAGGGTTGACAGCGCCAACCGACACCCGCGTCACGACGCTCGCCACGCTCGGGGTCGTGCTGGCGGCATTCTGCTGGGGACTGGCCGCCATCTTTGCCAAGGGCGCCTTCGAGCGCGGCATCACGCCGGAACAGATGGCCGAGGCGCGCGTGGTGGTCGCAGCGGTGCCACTTTTCATCTTCCTGGTGGCGTTTCGGCGCCCACTGCTCCGCCCGCCACGTGCCGCGGTGCCAATGATCGTCCTGTTCGGCGTCTCGGTGGTCGTCGTCAACTGGTCGTACTACGTCGCCATCGACCGGCTGGTCGTCGGAGTCGCGGTGTCACTGCAGTACACCGCGCCCGTGCTGATCCTGATCGTCGCCGCCATCGTGGGGCGTCGCTCGCCGGGAGCGCCAGCCTGGATCGCTGGCCTGATCACGCTTGCCGGAGCGGTCCTGGTCAGCGGCGCCTACGCCGGTTTCGGCAATCTCGATGGGTCGGGCCTGATCGCGGCCGCGGGCGCGGCGATCTTCTTCGCGGCGTACCTGCTCACCGCCGAGGCTGCGGGCCGGCGCGGTGCGCATCCGGCGTCGGTGCTGTTCATCGGCTTCGTCGTCGCGGCGCTGGTGTGGACCGTCGTCCAGCCATGGGCGAGCTGGCCGTTTGTGCGCTTGGCTGATCCGGAGATCGCTCTCCGCGTGCTTGCCGTTGGGATCGTCGGCACGCTCGTGCCGTTCCTGCTGGCTGTCGCCGCGGTGCGGGTCATCTCGGCGCCGCTGGCGGGCATCGCCGCAACGTTCGAGCCGGTCTTCGCCGCGGCGCTAGCCTGGCTGCTGCTCGACCAGGCGCTCCTGCCGCTCCAGCTGCTGGGTGGCGCGTGCGTCGTGGCTGGGGTCGTCATTGCACAGCTCGCGCGGACGCACGCGACGCCGGTGGAGATCACGCCCTAAGCGCGCCGTGATCGACCGGCGGGTTGTCACATCGACGTTCGCGGAGCGACGGGCGTCCTCAGTAATAATCCGAGCAGGAAAGGAAGTAGCCGCAGCCGTGGCAGATGAGCTTGCACTTGCGCTCTTCCATGGTCGAGCCGCAGTTCGCGCAGGTGCGCATCAGGATGGCTGGGTCGGGACGGTGCGCATCGGTCTCGACCAATGCCACCTCAGGCTCCTCCATGGTCCGCAGGATAGGCCGATGGGTTCGCCGGCGCAGGCCAGTCGCGCATGGTGGCCGGCGGCAGAGTCGGGTGCTCCAGCAGGTCGAGGAAGATGGCCGACCAGAGCATGCTCTCGTCGCTCTGGGTCAGGAACGTCGAGTCGTACTCGTGGCCGGTCTGGTCGTCGATCACCTCCCAGAACGTGCCATCACGCTCGATCCAGGTGCGGTATGCGTCGATCTCGGACGCGACCTGCGTGGCGTCCACCGAGTTGAGCAGCTGCAGGTACATCGAGCCGAGCGAGGTCCACACCGTGGCGCCCTGGTAGTCGGGCATGACGTGGCGCACGAAGAACGGCTCCAGCTCCGGGCGCCGATGGACCTCGTACTTCAACGGGAACGGATCCGCGTAGCCGCGTATCTCGAGCATGCCCAGCGACTGGCGCAGAACGGTTGGGTCGGTGATCACGCCGGTCCAGAACGGCCAGATATTGCCCTCGCCTGACGGCTGCTCGTCGCCATGCACATCCACGAAGAAACCACGCTCGTCCCAGAAGTGCTCCATCAGGATGTGCTGCGGCTCCGCGGCCAACCGCTCGATCGGCGCGGGCACCTCCCAGCCGAGATCGACCAGGGTCATGGCCAGCAGCGCCACCATGCTGTTGCCGTACGCGTTGCATCGGTTGACGAGCGTGTCGCGATGCGCCGAGAACTTGCGGTCGTCGCGCACCAGGCCATTGATCGGGTTGGTCACCTCATCGAGGTAATGAAGCACCTCCGCCTCGAGCCAACTGCGGTGCTCGTCGAGCAGGGTCCTCGCCTCGAGGCGATGCAAGGCCGCGAGCAACAGCGGCAGGCAGTCGACGCCGTAGTCAAATACGTCTACCGGCTGGTCGAAGAAGTGAATGGTGGTTGTGATATGGCTCTCATGTTCGCGCCATATCCGGATGGCCCATTCGAGCGAGCCCAGCGTCCGTGACCGATGCGCGGGCGAGAGGCGAGCCAGCGCGGGGGCGCTGAAACACAGGTCGCGTGTCCAGAACTGCCGGAAGTAGCCGGGGCTGGCACGGTAGCGGGTGCCATCCCAGCAGTCGTCGATGCATTCCGCGACGATCTGCCGGGCATCGCCCTTGTGTCGCTTGTGGCCGATGACGGCGCGGCGCGCACGAACACCGAAATTGACGAGATATGCCGCGCCGATGAGCGGATGCTCGAGAAGCTGCCATGCCACGCCCCGAGAGTACGCAATCGCCACGCCGCGGCACGCCGGAAACCGGTCGGAACCGGACCGTGCGCGCGATTGCGCCATGGACTCTGCGTCGGCGGCCTAGCATGGCCGGCGATGCGCGACCTGTACCACGTCCTGCACGTCGATCCAGCGGCCGATCCCGACGTCATCGCGGCGGCCTTCCGCGTACTCGCGCGCAAGCTGCACCCCGACCAGGGCGGACCCGGCGCCTCCCGCATGGCTGAGCTGAACCAGGCCTACGGCGTCCTGCGCGATCCGTCGGCACGGGCAGCCTATGATCGCGAACGCCGCGGCATGATCGTCGCGCCGTCGACGGCTCGCTCCGAGCCAACGTCGGGAGCGCGTCGCTCGGACCCGTCGCGTGACGACGCGCGCCTCGATTTCGGCCGCTACGAGGGCTGGACCTTGCGCGAGGTCGCCCGTCGCGACATCGACTACCTGCGCTGGCTGAGCCGACATGCCTCCGGAGTCCGCCATCGCCCGCAGATCGCGCTGCTCCTTCGCGAATTCGAGCCCCCGAAGGCGCGCCAGGGCAAGGACTGAGTAGCATGCGCGCATGACCGATCCAAACCCTTCACCAGCTCTCGCCGAGCTCTCCGACCGCTTCTGGACGAGCATGCTCGACGCCGACCCGCTGATGGCCACCGCGATCGGCGATCGCTCGCGGGACGCGGCCCTGCCGCCGCTGGAGCCGACCGATCTCAGCACCCTGGCGGCGACGCTGCGCGAACAGCACGATGCGGCCGCGGTGCTGGACGTGACCCGGCTCGACGACGATGAGCTCGTCACCCGTGATGCGCTCCTGGCCGCCATCGAGGGGCAGCTCGCGTTCGTGGTCGCCGACACCGCCGCCTACACGGTCGATCCGCTCGGCGGCCCGCAGGTCCAGATGCTGGACATCCCCGATTACCAACCCGTGACGAGCGTGGCGCAGGGACGCGACATGGTCGAGCGCTGGCGCGGGATCGGTCCGTGGGTCGACACGCTCATCCAACGGCAGTCGCAGTCGATCCGCGATGGACGGCCGCCGGTCCGCGCCCTCACCGAGCGCGTCATCGACGAGCTCGACACCGTGCTGGCTCAACCGGATGCCGCCTGGCCACTGCTCACGCCAGCAACCGAGCTGCGGCCCTCCTGGAGCGCACGCGACCGTGAAGCGTTCGCGGCTGACCTCGCCGCCGCTGTGCAAGACGGCGTACGGCCGGCATTCGAGCGCTACCGCACGTTCCTGCGCGACGAGGCGCTCAGCGCCGCCCGTGGCGACGATGCGGTGGGTATTGGCGCACTCGACGGCGGGCAGGAAACCTACCGCGCGCTGGCCCGAGCACACACCACCACGGATCTCGAGCCCGATGCGATGCACGCCATCGGCCTCGCCGAGATCGAACGCATCGACGCCGAGCTGATCGACCTGGGACAGCGGCTGCTGGGCGCCGCCGACCTGCCCGACACGCTGCGACGCCTTCGTTCGGATTCGTCGCTCCACTTCGCGGACGCCGATGAGATCGTGGAGGTTGCGACCCAATCGCTGGCGAACGCGCAGGCCGCGGTGCCCGGCTGGTTCGGGCGGCTGCCGGCAGCGCCGTGCGAAGTCGTCCCCATGGGCGCGCACGAAGAGGAGCATTCGACCATCGCCTACTACCGTGATCCGGCCGCCGACGGCAGCCGCCCGGGGCGCTACTACATCAATCGCTCGCACCCCGAGACGCGGCCGCGCTACGAGGCGGAGGCGCTCGCCTTTCACGAGGCGGTGCCCGGCCATCACCTGCAGGTCGCGCTGGCCCAGGAGCTCGGCGCGTTGCCCGCGTTCCGCCGCCACGCCCTGACGACGGCGTACGTGGAAGGCTGGGGCCTCTACGCCGAGCGGCTCGCCGAGGAGATGGGTCTCTACTCGGGTGACCTCGATCGCATCGGTATCGCCAGCTTCGACGCGTGGCGCGCATCACGCCTGGTGGTCGATACCGGGATGCACGCCTTGGGCTGGTCACGCACCCGCGCCATCGCCTTCATGACCGAGCACACCGCGCTGGGCACGAACAACATCGCCAACGAGATCGACCGATATATCGCCTGGCCAGGTCAGGCGCTCGCCTACAAGATCGGGCAGCTCGAGATCCTGCGCCTGCGCGACGAGGCGCGGGCGCGACAGGGCGATCGGTTCGACATCCGCCGCTTCCATGACGCCGTGCTGGAGCCCGGCGCGCTGCCCCTCGAGGTGCTGCGCCGCGTGGTCGAGCGCAGGCTGGCCTGACTCCACTCGCCGCGCGAGTAGGCGGCGCGAAGCGTCCCCGCGTGGATGGCGCGGGTCGGCCGCAAGTCGGCGGGCGTCAGGCGCCGAGCTGGCGGCGCAGCTCCGCGTTGACCAGCTTGGCGTCGACGCGGCCCTGGGTGCGCTTCATGACCTGGCCCACCAGGAAGCCATAGATCTGCTGCTTTCCCGACCGATACTCCCCCACCTGCTCGGGATGGTCGGCGATGACGGATGCGACCGCTTCGCCAATGAACCCTGTGTCGGTGACCTGGCCGAGCCCTTCGGCCTCGATCACCGCGGCTGGCGACTCGCCCGAGGCAAAGGTGCGCGCCAGGACGGCCTTTGCATTCGTGGCGCTCACCCGCCCGGCCTCGACCTCGACGATCAGCCCGGCGAGCGATGCGGGTGTGAGCGCCACGGCATCGGCGCGCAGCCCTTCGGCGGCA
>JBBRXE010000045.1:0-11450 GCA_038248695.1 Candidatus Limnocylindria bacterium
AACAGCCGATGACCGATGTCGAGCAGGCGCCGCACATCATCGTCAGCATGGCCACCAGAGGCCGATGCCAGCAACCGGCCGTTGACGGCGGCGAGCGCGATCCCCCGAGCTTGCAGCGCGTCGATGATGGCTCGGCCCCGAACGGCTGGGCGACCGTCGACCATCCCAGCGCCGGAACCGCGAAGCGAGACAGCCGACGAGGAACCGTGGGCGATGCCGATGATGCGCTCAGGACGCGCCGCCAACAGGATGATCACGTCGAGCGCGTCGAGCGGCTGCTGTGCCGGTGAGCTGCGCGCGCGTTTCCTGGCCGCGAGGGCCTCAAACGTGCCAGTCGGCACCTCGACGGCATGGTGGAAGACACTGCCGGCGGCCATGCTTTGACCCGTAGCCGAATCGGTGACCAGGCGCGGCGCGGCCAGCACGATGGCGTGATCATCGCCTGCCCAGGCGTCGGGCGTGTCGGCCGTCCCTTCGCCGACGACGTATTCGCGGCCGTCGACCGTCCCGTATCGCTGGCCCCGAATCGTCCCGAGCGGCTTGAGCCGGGTCATCGGGATTGGATCGGTGCCAGGGCGACGGCGCGTGAATAGGGAAGTCATCGAGGATCTCCTTCTGGGTTTGAGCATTGCGGACATCGGAACGTCCGACGTGGGCGGGTGGTGACCGTTTCTGTCCATCCGGCCTGGCGCAGCAGCCGGTCGTTGTTCGGGGCGCCGGTCTGGCAGATCGAGCAGCAGACGAGCAGGTGTCGCGGTGGGTGACGGAGCGGTTGCCAGGTGGTCACGATCCGGCCTCCAAGTGGAGCTGCACGAGCAGCTCTTCCTCGGACTCGTCGGGGTCAGCGATGGCGCTGCTGTGCGACATATACATCGCTGAATCCCTAGGGACACCGTGGACAGTCGGGTCCGAATCGGCAGCTGTCCCTAGTGTCCCTAGGTCCGCGGCAATGTAGTGGTCGCTACGAATCCCGATACCCTCGTAGCTCGCCTGGCGCCCGATGGCACGATGTCGCACGCGCTTCAGCGTCGGGACGGCTGAGCGGAGGTCGCGACCGAAGACCGCTTTCGTGCCAGGGTGCCGGTTGTCTGTCTCGCACCACGATCTCCACGCGCTCCACAGCTCATCAACGGTGGCGCTGGCGTCGGCGGCGACCCGGCAATGCTCCCGGATGAAGGCGGCAACTGGTGACGCCAGGTCTTCGAGCTGACGCATCGCATCGGCGCCGGTCGCCGGCTGGGTGAAGTACCCGCGCTGCGTGAGACGGTCGAGGCCGCCCAGGCTCCACGACAAGATGCCGGTCGCCTCGGTCAGCAGTTGATCGGTGAGGGTGGGATCCTCACGCCCGTAGAAGGTCTGGTTGAGGATCAGGAGCACGAAGCGCGAAGAGAGGGCGCCTGACCGATTCGTCGGGCGCGGCAGTTCGTTGGTCAGGACCAGGAAGCGCGCCGGCAGGCGCCCGGTCCATGGGTCTCGGTACTTGCGGTCGATGGTGATGCTGTCCTCGCCGGAGACCGACAGCAACCGCTCCACGACGATGGAGTTATCGGCCTTGTTCGAGAGTCGGGCATCGGAGACCAGCGCCAGCGGGCGACCAATCAGCGGCGCCAATCCGAAGTTGGTGGCCAGTCCGGCCAGCGTCGGGGCCGCGACGTTGTGGTGACCGAGCAACCCGGTCAACACGCGACCGATGGTGCCCTTGCCGGACCGCTTAGGACCGACCAGCAGGAAGATCTTCTGCTGCCGTGTGTCACCGCCCACCAGATAGCCCATCTCCTCTTGCAGCGTGGCGATGGACTCCTCGTCGTCGCCCCACAGCTCGCGCAGGAAGGCAAGCCAACGATGTGGAGCAGGTGCCTGCGGGTCATAGTCAAAGGGGAGCGCGTGGTGCGTCCAGAACGCCGAGCGATGCGAATACAGCCGCCGTGACGGCAGGTGCAGCAGACCATTGGCCACCGCGACCATCTCGGTGGCCGGCAGGTCACAGTCGTCCAGCCAGGCGGGTGCTTCGACATCGGCGCCCAGGTGCACCACGGCGCGAAGGGCGTCGAGCACGTCATCGACCTTGTGACGCGTCGGTGCCCACGACTCCGGGCCATCCTTGGTGTTGAACGTTGCGTTCTCCAGGAACGTATAGACCGCGCCACGGATCGCACGGGACTCGGCCTCGGGCCAGCAGCGGCCATCCCAGTGGTGGAAGTCGCCCGACCGAGATCGCAGCAGCAGCTCGTCGCCGTCGCGGGCGTACAGGGCGGCCACGATGGCCCGTGCGACACCCATGGGATTACGCGGAGATGGGACGACGCGGGCGACCGGTGAGAGATCGGATGCGGCGTCGATCGGGAACACCGACTCGTACAGCGCGGCGGTCATGCGGCCACCTCCTCATCCACCTTCCGGTAAGACCATTCGAGCAGCTGAGCCGTGCGCCAGAGCCAGGCGTCCGCTCGGAGCGCGAACGGTGCGACGGTCTCGGTGAAGTTGACCACCGGCATCGAGGCGATCTCGGCGGCGAGACTGGGTTCCAGGAAGGCGGCGAACAGGTGTTCGTCATGGTGACGCTCGCGGGCGGTGGGCATCCGCCAGGTGCTCATCGGTAGGCCTCCCGTCGAAGCACGACCTTCAGCCTGCTGGCGATGCCGTAGGCAGCCAGCGCGTCGGGCTGGCGCTCGGGGTCGACCTCGAGGTGACGTGCCAGCTCGATAGCCTCGATGACGACGGCGAACACCATGCCGACCGTACTTGTGAAGGTGCTATTGTCGGGCGGTTGGCGGTCGCGATGCATGGTCGCGTGCCTCCTGGGTCGTCACCTTTGGCGGGGTGACGACCCTTTTTCGTGCCCGAGCGACGCTCGACTTGGCCGCGAGCGTGAGGAAGTACGCGAGGCGAAGCTCAGTGGCCCGTCGCTGCACCTCCGACTCGGGCAGGTCCGGCGACTCGGCGCGGACCTGTGCCTCGAATCGGCTGAGGAAACTGTGGCGCGCCTTGCTCGTCAGCTCGCGTGGATCATGCCGACTCCGAGCTACGGCTGCGCCGATCCGTCCGTATAGGGAGCGCTGTGCTGGCGTCATCGTGCCCTGATGGTCGGGGCACGATGACGGACAAATTCAGCGCGTTATTTGTCCTGCTTGACTCTCGACCACTCAGGGCGCTGCAGCCAGCGGTCGACGGTGGTAGTCCTGACCCCATACTCCTCCGCCATGCGCGCAGCCGATGGCGGGATACCACCGTTCGCATGGCGAATCCGAGTACGATCTGAGAGGAACTGCTCAACGGTCGGCCGGCGCCTCTTGCGACCTCGCGTCTCGCGGCGAAACAGCCGCTGTGCATCCCTCACCAGAGATTGAATGTCGGGATCGACGCTCTCCACACGATAGGTCCGGCCACGCTCGGGGTGCCACAGCACAGAGTAGGCGAAGCCTGGCCGGAGAAAGGTTCGGCGCCACATCTGGATGACCGCGAACACTCGTCCACGTCGGCCGATAATTCCGTAGGGCCACGGCCACGGCCGCGGCGGCGGGTCCTCGACGCGGATGCCGATCTCATCGATCTCCCAGTCCTCGGGTGCTGGACGCCTTGCCGTCCACAGCGAGGCATCCGGTGGAATCCCGAGTGCGGCACGATCGTCGGTCATAGCCGATCACCGGGGCTGTGGCGCTCGTAGGCGGCTCTGGCGCGCTCATCTGCTGCCGAAGCGCCATAACGGCCCACCATCTGTCGGCTGCGCCATCCGGCCAGGCGCATGAGGTCACCTTCCTGCATCCCGTCGGCGAGCATCGTGTGCGCCCAGGTGTGTCGGAACAGGTGCGGGTGAACCTTGAGTCCCGCCTGCGCGGCGCGACGCTTCACGACCTGGGCGATGCCCGAATCGTTGAGCCGGCCTTGCTTGCCGAGCCATAGCCATTCGGACGCAGCGGCGTCGTGCCGAGCCCGGGCGCGCATGTAGCGGTCGAGCGCTTGGGCCGTCCTACGCCCGAACGGCGTGGCACGCGGCCGGCGGCCCTTGCCCATGACGATCACGACCTTGTTGGCGAAGTCAACGTCCTCCAAGCGCAGTCCCGCCAGCTCGGCTCGGCGCAGGCCAGAATCGAGGAACAGGCGCAGGATGGCGGCGTCGCGTCGATCGTCAAAGCTGGTGCCGCTGCAGGTGCCGAGCAGGGCACGCAGCTCACCGGGCTCGAGCACCGCGGGCGGCGTCTCGGGCACTGCCGGCGGTCGCATATTGACCATCGGGCTGGCCGGGATCTCACCCTCTTGGTTCAGCCACTTGAAGAACTGCTGCAGGCTGCGGTAGCGGTTGGCCACGCTCGACGGCTTCCAGCCTTGGCCCTGCAGGTCGATCAGGAAGGCTTCGATGTGCTCGCGGTGCAGCCCGCCGACGCTGGCCGGCATCCCGGAGCGTTGCACGAACTCCGCGAACTGTTGCACGGCCAGGCCGTAGGTCAGCAGCGTTGACGGGCTCTTGTTCTCGGCGGCCAGGTGACGTAGGAATGATTCGCGGAGTAGACCGATCTCACCAAGTTGGGTAGAATCGGCCACCTGGGGCGGGGCGTTGACCATGGCGTGAGCCTCTTGACTGACGGGGTTCCAACGTCGTCAGTTATAGACTCGACAAGCGCTGCGGTCAACCGCCGATCCGGACTGAATCACAGTCACAGACTCGATCTGAGCGTGAATCGGTAGCGAATCAGTGGGCGGCTAGCTCAACGGCAGAGCAAGTGACTCTTAATCACTAGGTTCAGGGTTCGAATCCCTGGCCGCTCACCACCTCGTTCTCGCGTGCCGACGCGTCATCGGTCGACCCATCGGCCACGTGGCACCATGGTCCAGGCAAGGAGACGACGTTGCCGCACGTACCCATCGAACGTCACCGACTGGCGAACGGCCTGCGCGTCGTCCTGTCGCGCGACGAGAGGACGCCGATCGTGGCGGTCAACCTGTGGTACGACGTCGGCAGCAAGCATGAGCAGGCGGGCAAGACCGGCTTCGCCCACCTCTTCGAGCACATGATGTTCCAGGGATCGGCGAACGTCGCCAAGGGCGAGCACTTCGCGCAGATCCAGGCCGCAGGTGGCACCCTGAACGCCTCGACCTGGCTCGACCGCACCAACTACTTCGAGACCCTGCCGTCGCATGAGCTCGAGCTGGCACTCTGGCTCGAGGCCGACCGGATGGGCCACCTCGTGTCGGCGATGACCCAGGAGAAGCTCGACAACCAGCGTGACGTCGTCAAGAACGAGCGACGCTGGTCAGTCGATAACCAGCCGTATGGCACCTGGGACGAGAAGTTCCAGGAGCTGGCTTATCCCGCGGACCATCCATATCACCACTCGACCATCGGCTCCATGGAGGACCTGTCGGCCGCATCGCTCGAGGACGTCAGCCAGTTCTTCGCCACGTGGTACGCCCCCAACAACGCGGTGCTGACGGTGGCCGGCGACTTCGAGACGGACGCGGCGCTGGGGGCCATCGAGCGCCAGTTCGGCCCGATTCGCCCCAACGCCGACCTCCCGCCGGGGCCGGACATGGCGGTCGCGGCGCACATTGGCAGCGAGGTCCGCGAGATCGTTCACGACCGCGTGCCTCTTCCCAGGATCTATGTCGTCTACCGCATGCCGACCTTTGGGACCGATGCCTGGGACGCCCTCGAGGTCGCCGCCGATCTGTTGGCATCGGGCCGCGCGTCGCGGCTGTATCGCAGCCTCGTGCGCGAGCGGCAGCTGGCCCAGGACGTGACCGCCTTCGCCTTCCCGGTGGTTGGCGGTGCATCGATGTTTGCGTTGTGGGCCACCGCGCGACCGAGCGTGACCCACGAAGAGCTCGAAGCCGCGCTGTTCGATGAGATCGGGCGGCTCACGATCGACGGCCCGAGCCCCGATGAGCTGGAACGCGTGCGCAACCTGCATGCCGCCGGCGTGGAGTCGGGTTTGGAGCGACTTGCCGAGCGGGCGGACCGGCTGAGCATGTACACCGTCCTGTTCGACGCGCCGGAGATGATCAACACCGAGGTCAGCCGCTACGAGGCGGTCGATGCGGCACGCGTGCGCCGGGCGATGGCCGACACGCTGCGCGTCGACAATCGCGTGGTGCTGACCTACCTGCCGGCAGACCTGCCCGAGGCTGAGGCGGAAGCCGAAGCGGCGGAGGTCGCGGAGGCAGATGCAGCGGAGATCGCAGAAGTCGGGGCCGCCCGCGCGACGGGCATCGAGGAGAACAGATGACCGTCGCCAACCCTAACCGTCCGACCGCCACCACGCCGCGGCCGTACCACTTTCCCGAATTCGAGCGACAGTCGCTGGACAACGGTCTGAGCATCTGGCTGATACCGCTGCCGGAGAGCGGTGTCACCAACGTGCACCTGCTGTTCGACGCGGGCGCCGCAGCCGAGGACGAGGTGCATGGCGGCGTCGCCGCCCTGACCGCCCGGCTGCTGGTCACCGGCACACATCGGCTGGACGCGGCCGCCTTTGCCGAGGCCACTGAGCGCCTGGGCATCGAGGTCAGCAGCGAGTCGAGCTGGGACAGTGCGCGTGCGGCCTTCCAGGCACTTCCACAGCACGTCGACGAGGGTCTTGGCCTGCTCGCCGAGATGGTGCGCGAGCCACGCTTCGACCCCGGCGAGTTCGAGCGCCTGCGAGCGGAGCGGCTGGCCGACATCCTCCAGGCGCGGGCCGATGCCGGACGCCTCGCGGACGAGATGTTCCTGCACCACCTCTACGCCGAGCAGGTCCCCTACCGACGGGCATCGGCCGGCACGCCGGAGAGCGTCAGCGGGCTGGCCCGTGACGATGTCGTGGGCTTCCACGCGACGCACTGGGCGCCGGGCCATGCGCATCTCGTCGTCGCCGGCAGCTTCGATCGCGAGGCGGTTCTGCGCGGTGCCGAGCGCCATCTCGCCGACTGGAAGGGGGTTGCCCCTGGGCATCGGTCCATCAATCCGCAGCCGGCGGGCGATCGGCGCGTCGTGCTGGTCGACCGTCCGGGATCGGTGCAGAGCGAGCTGCGCGTCGGCCAGATCGGCATCGATCGATACGACCCGCGCTACTTCAGCGCCTCGGTGATGGCAGCGCTGCTCGGCGGTGTCTTCGGGTCGCGGCTGAACAAGCGGCTGCGAGAGGAGCTCGGCTACACCTACGGCGCCAGCGCCGGCTTCGATGCGCGCCGGGCGGCCGGTCCGTTCGTTGCTCGTGCGGCCGTGGAGACCGGGGTCACCGTGCCGGCCATCACCGAGCTCCTCGCCCAGCTCGAAGGCATCCGTGCCGCGGAACCCGACGCGGGCGAGCTGGGCGAGGTGAAGGACTACCTGGTGGGCGTCTTCCCGCTGCGCTTCGAGACGACCGGCGGTGTGGCGGGTGCCATCGAGCCGCTGGCGATCTACGGCCTGGACGACGATTACTGGCAGCAGTACCGGGGCCACGTCGAGGAGGTGACGCCGGCGGACACGCACGCCGCGGCCAAGCAGCTCATCAATCCCGACCGTCTGCTCATCCTGGTGACAGGTGACGCCGCGAAGCTGGCCGATGGCCTGACCAAGGCCGGGTTCGGACCGATGCAGGTCATCCAGGCCGACTAGCGGCGTTCATCCTGGACCCGTTGCGCTCTTGGCTTCCGCGGCGTTCGTGCGTGGCGCGCGCCGCCAGCGCAGGGTGAAGATCGCGCTCGGGCGCCGCTGTTCCAGCTCGACCGTGCCTCCCTGCGCCTGCATCAACGCGTGAACCAGGTAGAGGCCCAGGCCGAGGCCGCCCCCGGCGGTGACCCGGTCGCGGAAGACGCGCTCCGCGGTCTCGTCGGAGATGCCAGGACCACCGTCGATGATCCGGATGGCGACCTGGGCACCACTGGAGACCTCGACCCGGATGGGCGTGCCCGGCGTCGAGTAGCGGTCGGCGTTGAGCAGCAGGTTGGTGATCGCCTGCTCCGCGAAGTGGTGGTCGCCGATGACCGACGGCCGACCGCGCATGCGGAAGATGACCTCCCGTTCGCTGCCGCGCGCCCGAAGGCGTTCCAGTGCTGACTCGAGCGCAGCGGCCAGGTCGAAAGGCTCGCGGCGCGCCACGACCTGGCCGGCATCGGCTCGCGAGAAGAGCTCCAGGCGCTCCAGGATGCCGATGGCCGCGTCGACCGAGTCGAGCGCGCGGCGTGAGTGCGCACCACCATTGGTGGGATTCGGGTCGCGCCGCGACAGCTCGATGCGGGCCTTGGCCACGGCCAGCGGATTGCGCAGCTCATGCGCCACGAAGCTTGCGAAGCGCGACAGCCGCCGGCGTTCGTCCTCCTCCTTACCGACGTCGCGCATGAGCAGCACGCAGCCGCCACCCGGAATCGGCGTGCCCTCGACCGACACGATCAGGTCGCGGCCGGACATCGGCACCCTGACATTGAGGCGGCGGCGCAGCGGCTCGCTCTGCGCTGCGAGCTGCGGCCATTCCGCGCGCGGCAGCCGGTTGCCGGCCTCGTCGCGTGGCTCGGCGGTTCCCGCCCACTCGTCGACTCCTCGCTCGAAGAAGCTTCGCCCAAAGACGCGCAAAGCGGCACGGTTGCCGTACGTACCCACGCCATCCGCGTCATAGACCATCAGTGGCTCTGGGATCGCCTCGGCGACCTCCTCCAGACGGGCTCGTTCGCGGTCCGCCGCGCGCAGCGCGAGGTCAAGATCACGACGAGCGCGTTCGGCCGCTGCTCGCTCACCCTCGGCGCGGCGCTCGGCAACGAGGCTCGCCTCGCTAGCCTGCTCCTGGGCGCGGATCTCACGCTCGGCGCGCAGCGCCATGAGCACGACCAGTGGCGAACCGAGAATGAACGACAGCAGCCGGATCGCGTCGTCGACGCCGACCGCCGCCTGATCGTGCGGCAGCAGGGCCAGGACGATGACGATCAGTCCCGCCGCTCCGTAGGCGTATGCCGCGGCGGCCGCGCCGAGCCCCAGGCCGACGAGTGCGATCATCAGGATCAGCAGTCCTGTGAACGGCAACAGTTCGTCGAAGAAACCCGCCAGGAACGTCGAGATGATTGCGCTGCCTGCGCCGATCAAGGCACCCAGGATCGGGTTCCGCCCGGGGCGCAGTCCGCTCCGTTGCGACCGTTCGCGGCCCAGCATCACCGCGCCGCCCCGACGGCCGCTCGCTCCCTGGCGCGCGCCAGGCGCCGGCGCGCCGCGCTGATGCGCCGCACGGGGTCACCGCCGATCCGTTTCCGATCGAGCGCCTCGGGGTGTTCGCCGCGAGCGATTGCAGCCAGCAGCTGCGACGCGCGGTCGAGTTGCCCAACCTCGGTCAGCAGTTGGACCAGGCTGAACCAGCGAGCCGGGGTCGCCGGCGGCTCTGCGGCGGCTCGTTCGAGCAGCTCGGACGCGCGGGCGAGGTGGCCGGCGCGACGGTGTGCCGCGATCGCGGCTCGCACGTCCGAGAAGGCAGGCTCGATGTCGAGCGCCTCCAGATAGTTGAGCAGCAGCTCCGCGTTCTCCGCACGGTCGCCGACCGGCCCGCGGCGGACGTGGGCATCGCGGAACTCACCAAGCAGCGCGCGTAGCTCACGCTCGAGCCAGCGCCGTGCGTTCGTCCCGGACTCGTACCGGTCGAGCAAACCCCGCAGGAACGCCGCGCCGCGCAGCCGCTGTCCCGTCAGGGCATACGCCTCGCGCAGCGGTGCGCGCACCAGCGTGTCGTGGCTGGCATCGAGGGTGACCAGCCGCTCGAGCGCGCCGAGCCAATCGTCGAGCCGGCCGTGCTCGCGGTAGTGGGCCGCCGCATAGCGCAGCCAGTACCGCTCCGAGTGTTCGCGCCAGTCCTCGCCGGCGATGTGGTGCTCGATGATCCAGCCATCCTGCGACGCTGGGCCGGCGAGGAAAACCTCGGCCGGCACACGGAAGCCGGCCACGCTGCGCCATTGCGGCTGGTGCCAGCGACTCGGTCGCTCGTCGAGGCGTCGGAAACTCCGCGGCGCCGGCTGCTCGTGCTCCTCGAGCGGCCACTCCAGCGTCGCGGCCATCCCGTTCTCGAGGGCATGGTCGTAGTGCAGCCGCCGAAGCGGGTCGCGCAGCTCGGCCCAGGCACGATTCAGGATGGACGTCCGCCGCGTCGCGAGGTCTGACGTCGCGGCACGGTCAGGGTGGTGCCGCAGCACGGCTTCACGGAACGCGGCGCGCAACTCGGCGCCGGTCGCCGAAGGCTCGGCTCCGAGCACCTGGTAGAAGTCCCTTCGCTCAATGCGCATGGCATCGGTGGCCGCTTCGAACACCATCCGGCTGAGTCTAGCGTCGGCACTGATCATTCGGAAAAGTGGGTATGCTGCACGTCATGCCCTCCAGCTCCAGCCGCGTTGGACACCTGCTGATGATCGGCGGCGCGGAGGAGAAGCTGCGCCAGCGGCAGATCCTGTCGCGCTTCATCTCGCTGGCAGGCGCAAGCGAGGGACACATCGCGGTCATCTCCACCGCGTCCTCGCTGGGCGACGAGGCGTCCGAACTCTACGTTTCGCTGTTCCACGCAATGGGCGTCACCGACGTCCGCGCCTTGCGGCCGCTGACCCGCGACGAAGCGGATGACGCGGCGGCGGTCGAAGCCATCGAGGATGCCAGCGGCATCTTCATGACCGGCGGCAACCAGCTGCGCCTGTCGAGCGTCATCGCCGGGACGCGACTTGGCCGCGCGATCGCCGCGCGGCACCGTGGCGGGGCGATCATCGCCGGCACCAGCGCAGGAGCGTCGGCACTCGGCAGCCACATGGTCGCGTTCGGCACCGGTGGCGCGACGCCCAAGCAGCGCATGACCCAGATGAGCGCCGGCCTTGGCCTGCTGCCGGGCGTGCTGATAGACCAGCACTTCGAGCAGCGCAACCGCATCGGCCGGCTGCTGGCGCTGTTGGCCCTGTCGCCGGCCCTGCTGGGCATCGGCCTGGACGAGGACACCGCCGGGCTGGTCAGCCCGGGCGGCGTGCTGGAGGTCATCGGCAAGGGATCGGTCACCATCCTCGACCCCGCCCACCTGCAGACCGATGCGTACGAGGTCAAGCGCCACAAGCCGATCATGGTCTCCGGGGTGCTCCTCCACTCCCTCTCCTCGGGGTACCGATTCGACCTTCGCCGGCGCAGCCTGATCGCGCCGCTCCGCCCGGTGAGCGCCACCGAACGCGAGCTCGCTTCGGTGCGCACAGCCGGCGATCGCACGCAGCGGCTCATCCGGCGCATCGCAGCGGAGGGCGCCGATGACACGGCGCCGGAGCGTTCACGTCGCCGCGCCCTTCGCGCTCGACGCGCCGAGGAGGCCAGCGAATGACGACCGCCAAGGCGCCGCGACGGAAGGTCCCGGGCAGGCCGGCGCCGACGCTGCGCATCCTCCAGACGCGTGTCTACCGCGGTCCAAGCTACTGGAGCTACGAGCCGGCGGTCAAGCTCCTGGTCGACCTCGGAGTGCTCGAGGAGTTCCCGTCGAACACGATCCCCGGCTTCGTCG
>JBBRXE010000046.1:0-11292 GCA_038248695.1 Candidatus Limnocylindria bacterium
ACAATGTGGATAACTTCCACGCCCATTGTGGAAAACTGCCGACGCGGCCCGGTCGGCAGTCGCTAGAATCGGTCAAACCCGCGAGCCCCGGGTTTGCAAGCTCCATCAGGCGCAGGAGAACCCCCATGCCGCTCCGGTCGGACGCAGAAAACTTCGCACTCATCAAGGTCATCGGCGTCGGAGGCGGTGGCAGCAATGCCGTCAACCGGATGATTCGCGCCGAGATGATGGGCGTCGAGTTCATCGCGGTGAACACCGACGCGCAGGCGCTGCTGCAGAGCGATGCGCCGCACAAGATTCGCATCGGCGACAAGATGACCCGCGGCCTGGGCGCCGGTGCCGACCCGACCGTTGGCCAGCGCGCCGCCGAGGAGGACTCGGAAAAGATCTACGAGGCGCTCAAGGACGCCGATATGATCTTCATCACCGCCGGCATGGGCGGTGGCACCGGGTCCGGCGCGGCGCCGGTCATCGCCGAGATCGCCAAGGACCTGGGCGCGCTGACGGTGGGCGTCATCACCAAGCCGTTCAGCTTCGAAGGCGTGCGCCGCAAGCTCGTCGCCGAGCAGTACTCCGAGCTGCTCAAGGAGAAGTGCGACACGCTCATCACGATCCCCAACGACCGGCTGCGCGAGGTGGTCGACAAGAAGACCTCCATCCTCGACGCCTTCCGCGTTGTGGATGACGTCCTCAGGCAGGGCGTGCAGGGCATCAGCGACCTGATCACGGTACCCGGCCTCATCAACCTCGATTTCGCCGACGTCAAGACGATCATGCGCGACGCCGGGTCCAGCATGATGGGCATCGGTACCGCGACCGGTGAGAACCGCGCCGTCGAGGCGGCCCGGGCGGCGGTCATGAGCCCACTGCTGGAGGTCAATATCCAGGGCGCGCGCGGCATCCTGTTCAACGTCACCGGTGGCAGCGACCTGGGCCTGTTCGAGGTCAACGAGGCGGCCGAGGTGATCAAGGAAGCTGCGGACCCGGAAGCCAACATCATCTTCGGAACGGTCATCGACGACCGGATGCGCGACGAGGTCAAGGTCACCGTCATCGCCACCGGCTTCGACGCGACGAAGAAGTCGAAGCCCGACCGTCGCGCCGCCGCCGAAGCGGCCAGCGGGATCGAGCAGACGCTCGACGAGCGTAGCCGCGAGATTCTCGCCGAGATCGAGCGCGATCGCACCGAGCGCGAGGCGCTCGAGGCACAGATGGATGAGCCGTCGCCGTTCGCGCGCGGCCAGCCTACCGAGGTACGCGCCCCGGAGCGCCAGGCGCTCCCGGTGCGACCTTCGGGACTGGATCGTCCGGCCTACGGCGAGGCCGACCTCGACATCCCGAGCTTCCTGCGCCGCAAGAGCGACTGACCCCACGCTCCCCATGGACCGATGAGCCCCGGCGCATGCCGGGGCTTTCGCGTCGTCGGCCGATGACTTCGCCCGATGCCGGGCAGATCGGCGAACGCCACGAGACGCTGCGCGCCAGGTTGCGCGCTGTCGCCGAGAGCACGGGACGCGATCCGGATGCCTTTCGCATCGTGGCGGTCACCAAGACCTTTCCGATCGAGGTCGTTCGGGCGGCATGGGAGGCCGGACTGCGCAGCTTCGGCGAGAACCGCGTTCAGGAGGCGCTGCCCAAGCTCGCGGCACTGCCCGATGCGGAATGGCACCTCGTCGGCCATCTGCAGTCGAACAAGGTCCGTCGAGCGATCGGCGCGTTCTCGATGATCCACTCGGTCGACTCGATCGGGCTGCTGCGACGCATCGAGGTGGCCGCCCACGACCTGGATCACCGGCCCCAGCTGCTGCTGCAGGTCAACCTGACCGGCGAGGCGTCGAAGTCCGGTTTCGACGCGCACACGTTGGGCCTCGACGAGCTGACCCGCGCCATTGCCGAGCTGCGCGGCGCCAGGGTCAGCGGATTGATGACCATCGGCCCACACCACGAGGATCCGCGCCCGACCTTCGCGCGCCTGCGCGGTCTGCGTGACGCGCTGCAGGACCGGCTGGGCGTGCCGCTGCCGGAGCTGTCGATGGGCATGAGCGCAGATGCGGAGGCGGCCGTGGCCGAGGGCGCGACCCTGGTGCGCATCGGTACCGCGCTGTTTGGGGCACGACCGGGCTGAGCGGACGCCGCATCCGTCGACGACCGGCCCCCTTGCTATCCTGCACCCCACTATGCCGATCGTGGTCGTCAACTTCCTGCAGCTGCTGGCCTTCGTCCTGTGGATCCTGATTCTCGCCCGCGTGATCATCAGCTGGGTCATGCCGATGGGTGGCGGCGGCATCGTCGCCTTCATCTACCAGGCCACCGAACCGCTGCTGGCGCCCATCCGCCGCTTCATGCCGCCGTCGGCCGGGATCGACTGGGCGCCGCTCATCGCACTGCTGCTGCTGGGCGCCATCACCCAGGCCCTGACGCGACTCTGAGCGCCCCGATCGCTATACTGCGCATCCGGTCGGTGGGCGATTGGCTCAGTGGTTAGAGCACACGGTTCACATCCGTGGGGTCACTGGTTCGAATCCAGTATCGCCCACCATTACTTCCGCGGCCGCTGACGCTATCCTGCTCAGTCGATGCTCGACCGGTTGCGCTCCATCCGACTCCTCAAACCGCTGGCACGGCGCGATTTCGCCCTGCTCACCGCCGCTTCGACCGTCTCGCTGCTAGGCGACGGGTTCTTCTTCATCGCGCTCGCCTGGCAGGTTTACGAGCTGTCCAATGTGCCCACCGCGCTGTCGCTCGTCGGCGTCGCATGGACGCTGCCGCTGGTGTTGTTCATCCTGCTCGGCGGTGTGTTCACGGATCGTTATGATCGGCGCCGGCTGCTGATCGGCGCGGACCTGCTGCGTGCTGCCGCGATCGGGTTGATCGCCCTCCTGTCGATCAGCGGCGCGCTGCAGTTGTGGCACGTCATCGCCCTGATCGCCTTCGTGGGCGTCGGCGACGCATTCTTCAACCCGGCGTCGACGGCCATCGTCCCTGATCTGCTGCCCGAGGCGATGCTGCCCCAGGCGAACGCACTGCAGGGGCTCATCCGGCCGCTGATGATGCGGCTCGTCGGCCCGGCGATCGGCGGCTTCGTGGTCGCCGGCGTGGGGTCCGGTACGGCGTTTGCCATCGACGCCGCCAGCTTCGCCGTCTCGGCGGCCGCGGTATGGGCCATCACCGCTCGTCCGCTCTCGGGAGAACGGGCGCGGCACAGCATGCGACAGACCTTCGTCGAGATTGGCCAGGGCTTTACCTTCGTGCGTGCCAACCCGTGGTGCTGGGCGACGCTGCTGTCGGCCATGCTCAGCCTGCTCGTCTTCTTCGGGCCGATGGAGGTCCTGCTGCCGTACCTGGTCAAGAACCAATTGGGGCTTGGACCGGAGGCGCTCGGGACCATCTTCGCGGTGAGCGGCGTCGGCTCGATC
Organism: Candidatus Limnocylindria bacterium; assembly: GCA_038248695.1. Taxonomy (GTDB): domain Bacteria; phylum Chloroflexota; class Limnocylindria; order QHBO01; family QHBO01; genus JAICUY01. Next base: position 3,417 of record JBBRXE010000046.1, read on the forward strand.
CTGTCGGCGGTGCTCATCGGCCAGACCGGCCTGCCCAGGTTGCGCATCAGCGTCATGTACGCCTCCTGGTCCTCGGGCGTGGCCATCTTCGTCGTCTACGGCCTGATGACCGACCTATGGATGGCGCTCGTGGCGGGTTTCGTCGCCGCGGCGCTCTTCCAGCTGGGCCAGATCATCTGGACGACGCTGCTGCAGCAGCTGGTTCCGCGCGACCTGCTGGGCCGCGTGTCGAGCCTTGACTGGCTGGTGTCAACGGGGCTGGTGCCGGTCTCGTTCGCGCTGACCGGGCCGGCCGCCGCGGCCCTTGGCCCCGGACCGACGATGATCGCCGCCGGGGTGGTCGGCAGCCTGCTCATGGGTGCCCTGCTGTTCGTGCCCGGCGTACGCGACCCGGAGCGCGGCACGGCGCCCCTGCTCGCCCCGAGCACGGCCGCGGCGGACCCGCATGGTATCGGTCCGCCGGCCTGATGCGGGTCGCCATCTTCGCCGAGTCGTCGCTGCCGTACCTGTCCGGGGTCACGATCTCGACCGATACGCTCGCCCGTGGCCTGGTCGCCGCCGGACACCAGGTCCTGCTGGTGGCGCCGCGGCCCGCGGGTCCGGCGCCGCGCGGCGCTTCCGACGTGGCCTGGCTGGCCTCGTACCAGCTGCCGCGGATCGTGCCGGCGGGCTACCGGATGCCGTGGCCGTTGCCATCTGGCGCACTGCGCGTCGCCGAGCGGTTCCGGCCGGACGTGGTCCACGCCCAGTCGCCATTCGTCTCCGGGGTCATGGCGCGACGCTTGGCGCGGCGCGTCGGTGCGCCACTGGTCTTCACCCATCACACCCGCTTCGCTGACTACGGGCACTACCTCGGTCCCCTGGCCAGGCCGGGCGCGGCCGTGACCGACGCCTACCTGCGGCGCTGGTGGGCGGGCTGTGCCGCGATCATCGCCCCATCCGCGCAGCTGGCCGCCGAGATCGAGGAGCGGCTTGATCCACGCCGCCACCGGCCGCTCGTTCGGGTCGTGCCCACCGGCATCGACGTCGCCGCCATCCGGGGCCTGCCGCGCATCGACGCTCGGCGGCTGTCCGGTTGGCCGGACGATGCCCTGGTCGTCGCGTCGCTCGGCCGGCTCGCCGCCGAGAAGAACGTCGCCGAGCTGGTGGATGCCTTCGAGCGGGCCGCAGTGCGTCAGCCACGCTTGCGCCTGCTGCTTATCGGTGGCGGACCGGCGGAGGAGCGACTGCGGCACCGTGCGGCGGCCCGCTCGACTATGCACCTCACCGGCCCGCTGCCGCGTCTGGACGCGCTCTCGCTGCTGCGCGGCGCAGACATCTTCGCGTTCGCGTCGCGCACCGAGACGCAGGGCCTGGTGCTGGCCGAGGCACTGGCCTGTGGCCTTCCGGTGGTGGCCCTCGACGGCCCTGCCATCACCGAGTCGATACGCAACGGCGTGGATGGGCTGATCGTGGCGTCGGCGGGCCAGCTGGCGGGCGCCCTGGTCGACCTCGCCGCCAGCGACGAGCGCCGCGGGCAGCTGGCATCCGCCGCCGCCGCGGGGGCCGACCGGTTCGACGTGGCCCGGCGCATCGCCGAGGTCGCATCGGTCTATCGCGAGGTCTGATGCGGGTTGCGCCGGCCACATGCCGGCGTACAATGCGGGCTATGCGAGTGAGTCTCATGGCGCGCTACATCGCTCATCCGGCCATTCAGTTCGGTCCGCGGCGCGCGGACGCGCAGCGCGCGCGCCTCGGGCTCGACCGCTCCACGGTCGTCTATCATCGGCCGCGGCATGGCCGGCGTCCGGCGCCGACCGTGGGTGCGCTGCGCTCACAGACGAGCCGCTTCCGCTTCCCGTCGGTGGGGCACATCGGGCGTGTTCGTGCCCGTCGTGCTGCGCCGTCGCTGGGGCTGCCCCGCGCGCGCCGCGCGTAGCGGCTGTTTCGCGGCGTGCCCGTCCTGCGCAACGCCCGCGCGACCTCGGCGGGCGGCGTCGTCCATCGGTCTGTCGAAGGCCGGACCGAGATCGTGCTGGTCCACCGCCGCAAGCCCGTGCTGTGGGCCCTGCCGAAGGGCACGCCCGACGCCGGCGAGACGCTGGAGGAGACCGCGCTGCGCGAGACGCGCGAGGAGACCGGCCTGCAGGTCGAGCTCGACAGGCCGATCAGTGCCATCCGCTATTTCTTCGTCCACGGCTCGACGCGCTACCACAAGACGGTCCACTTCTTCCTGATGCGGCCGAGCGGCGGCAGCCTGGAGCAGCATGACCACGAGTTCGACGAGGTGCGCTGGCTGCAGGTTGAGGAGGCGCTCGAACTGATGAGCCACGCCACCGAGCGCACCGTCGTGGAGCGCGCCGTGCTGATGCTGCGCGGGACCGATGCCGTGTTGGCCACGGGCCGGCAGGCGAGCGCATGACCGGCGCGGCCGAGCTGCGCCAGACACCGCTGCGCGATGAGCACGTGGCGCTCGGCGCCCGGATGGTGCCATTTGCGGGCTACGAGATGCCGGTGCAGTACACCTCCATCCTCGACGAGCACCGTGCGGTGCGCAGCGCCGTCGGCCTGTTCGACCTGTCGCACATGGGCGAGGTCGCGATCGAAGGGGCGGAGGCACTGGCCTTCTGTCGCTATGCGGTGGTCAGCGACCCGGGCGCCCTCGAGCCGGGCCAGGCGCAGTACTCGATGCTGTGCAACGACACGGGCGGCATCATCGATGACCTGATCGTGTATCGGACCGATGACGGCTATCTCATCGTCTGCAACGCGTCGAACCGCGATGCGGTGGTGGTGCAGCTCGGGGAGCTGCTGGAGCGCGGCGATTTCGACGCCACGATCGACGACCGCAGCGATCGCACCGCGCTGGTGGCGCCGCAGGGACCACGAGCCGCCGAGCTGCTCGACGGCCTGACCGACCTCGACCTCGCCGTGTTGCGCAACTACCGCTCGATGCGCGGCAGCGTCGCCGGTGTCGAATGCCTGGTGGCGCGCACCGGCTATACCGGCGAGGACGGCTTCGAGCTGTTCTGCGCCGCACCGCAGGCACCCCGGCTGTGGGACGCGCTGCTCGCCGCGGGCGCCCCGCTCGGCATCGTGCCGTGCGGCCTCGGCAGCCGCGATACGCTGCGACTTGAGGCCGGCATGCCGCTGTACGGCAATGAGCTTGGCCTCGATGTCAACCCGTACGAGGCCAACCTCGGCCGCGTGGTGAAGCTCGACAAGGGGGAGTTCATCGGGCGCGCGGCGCTGCAGCGGGTTCAGCAGGAAGGCCCGCGCCGGCGGCTGGTTGGCCTGGTCATGCGCGAGAACGCCATCCCGCGGCACGGCTACGCGGTGCTGGTCGAAGGACGGCCCGCCGGCGAGGTCACCAGCGGCACGCTGTCGCCGACGCTCGGCGAGAAGATCGCAATGGCCCATCTCCCGACCGGTGCCGCGGCCGTCGGCGAGGAGGTGCAGGTTGTCGTCCGTGACCGCCCGTTCCGTGCCGAGCAGGTAAAGTTGCCGTTCTACCGGCGGCCGCGCCCCGAACCGACTGCCTGAATCACCCGAGCACACGGCGAGGTATCGATGTCCAGCTACCCGGACGACCTGCGTTACTCGAAAGAACACGAGTGGGTGCGCGTTGACGGCGCCAGCGCGACGATCGGGATCACCAGCTACGCCGCGGACGAGCTGGGCGACGTCGTCTTCGTCGAGCTGCCTGCCATCGGCACGCGGCTGGAGCAGTTCGCCAGCTTCGGCGTCGTCGAGTCGGTAAAGGCGGTCAGCGACCTGTACGCGCCGGTCTCGGGCGAGGTGACCGAGATCAACGATGCGTTGGCCGACAATCCCGAGCTGCTCAACAGCGACGCCTTCGGCGCAGGCTGGATGGCGCGGCTGACGCTCAGCGATGCGTCGCAGGTCGACGAGCTGATGGATGCGAGCGCCTACGCCGAGCTGACCGCCTGAGCCGATGGCCTACTCCCCGCATACCGATGCCGACCGCGAGCGGATGCTCGCCGCCATCGGCGTGGCATCGGTCGACGACCTGTTCGCCGACATCCCGTCGTCGGTGCGGCCTACGAGCTTCGAGCTTCCGCCGCCGATGGTCGAGCAGCAGGTTCGCGCCGAGCTGGCACGCCTGGCGAACCTGAACCGAATCCCGGAGATCAGCTTCCTGGGCGCCGGAGCGTATCGTCACCTCATCCCGTCGGTCGTCTGGGAGGTCATCGGCCGCAGCGAATTCTCGACTTCGTACACGCCATATCAGCCCGAGGTCAGCCAGGGCACGCTGCAGAGCATCTACGAATTCCAGTCACTCATCTGCGAGCTGACGGGGATGGAAGTGGCGACCGCCAGCCACTACGACGGCGCGACCGCCACGGCCGAGGCGGCGCTGATGGCCTGCCGGCTGACGCACCGCGATCGGATCGCCATCTCGAGTGCGGTGAACCCGCAGCTGCGCCGCGTGCTGGCGACCTACTGCTCCGGCCCCGGCATCCAGATCGTGGAGGTGCCGGCCGATCTGGCAGAGGGCGGCAGCGGCCTCACCCTGGTGGGGGCCGCCGCGGCCGTGCTGGACGAGGGAGTCGCCTGCCTGATCGTGCAGCATCCCAACTTCTTCGGCGGCCTGGAGCCGATGCTCGAGCTGGGTGACGCCGCACATGCCGTTGGTGCGCAGCTGGTGGCGGTAGTCGAGCCCGTCTCCCTGGCCATGCTCGAGCCGCCCGGCGCCTACGGGGCCGACCTCGTGGCCGCCGAGGGCCAGCCACTCGGCATCCCCCTCTCCTACGGCGGCCCGTACGTCGGCTTGATGGCAGCGCCCATGAGCGCGGTGCGGCAGATGCCCGGCCGGCTGGTGGGTGCCACCCACGACGTCGAAGGGCGCCGCGGCTACGTGTTGACGCTGCAGGCCCGCGAGCAGCACATCCGGCGCGAGAAGGCGGCCTCGAACATCTGCACCAACCAGGCGCTCTGCGCGCTGGCCGCGACCGCCTACCTGTCAGCCGTCGGTCCCCGGGGACTGAGCGAGGTGGCCGAGCTGTCGACCGTGCAGGCGCGCCACCTGGCGGCGGCCATCGAGGAGGCCGGCCTGGGTGAACGTCGTTTCTCGGCTCCCTATTTCAGCGAGGTGGCCGTGCGCGTCCCCGATGCCGCCCGCCGCCATGCGGCGCTCGCAGAGCAGGGCATCGTGGCTGGTCATCCGTTGTGGCGCGACTATGCCGAGCTCGGCGACACGCTGCTGCTCGCGGCCACCGAGCTGACCAGTGACGAGCATGTCGAACGCCTGGTCGACGCACTGAAGGCCACGGCATGAGCATCGCCGAGGGACCGACGGCCGCGGACGACGCCAGCGGGCGCGGAGCCGCCTTCCATTCGTCGCCGGGCGGCGAGGAGCTGACCATCGTCGAGCGGCTCATCTTCGACGCGTCTCGCGAGGGACGTCGTGGCGTCCGCTTCCCGCAACCTTCGTCGCGAGCGCAAGAGGCCGCCGCTGGCCAGCCGGCGCTGCCGGCATCGGCGATGCGATCGCAGGCGCCGCGTCTGCCGGAGGTCAGCGAGCTCGATCTGCTGCGTCACTTCAACCGGCTGGCCCACCTGAACTATGCGATCGACCTCAACTTCTACCCGCTGGGCTCATGCACCATGAAGTACAACCCGAAGGTGAACGAATGGGCCGCGCGGCTGCCGGGCTTCGCCGAGTCGCACCCGCTCGATCCCGATGCACTGGCGCAGGGCAGCCTAGCTGTCGAGTGGCTGCTGGCCGAACAGCTGAAGGAGATCAGCGGCTTCAGCGCGGTGAGCCTGCAGCCAGCGGCCGGTGCGCAGGGTGAGCTGACGGGCCTGCTCATGGCGCGTGCTTATCACCGGGCTCGTGGAGAGTCCGGGCAGCGCACCAAGGTGCTGGTGCCCGACAGCGCGCATGGCACCAACCCGGCGACGGCCACGATGGTCGGGTACACGGCAGTCACCATCCCATCCAACGACCGCGGCGGCATCGACCTAGAGGCGCTGCGTGCCGCGCTCGGCCCGGATGTGGCCGCGCTGATGATCACCAATCCCAGTACGCTCGGCATCTTCGAGGATCAGATCGACCAGGTGATCACCGCGGTCAAGGCGGCCGGGGCCATCGCCTACATGGACGGCGCCAACCTGAACGCCATCCTCGGTCGCTTCCGGCCCGGCGAGGCGGGATTCGACGTGATGCACTTCAACCTGCACAAGACGTTCAGCACACCACACGGCGGTGGGGGACCGGGCGCCGGTCCGGTCGGCGTCAGCCAGCGCCTCGAGCCGTTCCTGCCGGTGCCGCTGCCGACCCTCGTCGAAGGGGACGCCGACGAGGTCCGCCGCGACGCCTGGGACGGCCGATCCACGCCGGGGGCGCGCTTCGCGCTCGACTGGGACCGCCCGCAGAGCATCGGCAAGGTGCGGATGTACACCGGCAACGTCGGCATGTTCGTGCGTGCCTACACGTACATCCGCTCGAACGGCGCTGAAGGGCTGCGCGAGATCAGCGACGACGCGGTGCTGGCCGCCAACTACCTGCGCGTCGGCCTGGCCGATGCCTACGACCTGCCCTACGACCGCATCTGCAAGCACGAAGTCGTGTTCAGCGGGCGCCGCCAGAAGCGCCAGCACGGCGTGACGACGCTCGACATCGCCAAGGCGATCCTGGATGCAGGGATCCATCCTCCGACGATCTACTTCCCGCTCATCGTCGAGGAGGCACTCATGATCGAGCCGACCGAGACGGAGTCTCTCGAGACGCTCGACCGCTTCATCGGCGTCATGCAGCGGATCGCCGACCAGGCGACCACGGACCCCGATGCGCTGCGGAAGGCCCCACTGACGACGCCCGTCGGGCGCCTGGATGAAGCGAGTGCCGCTCGCCGCCCGGACCTACGCTGGCGATCCGAGAGTCGAGCCTGGTGAAGTACGCTGGTCGGATGCTCGACACGCGTGATACTCTGCGGCCATGACCGCTGTTCAGGACACTGCCGCCGGCTTTCAGAGCGGAGCCCTCACGAGCGGCCGAAGCCTGCGCCAGATCATCTGGGCCCGTCTCCGACGCGACCACTTCGCCATGTTCATGCTGGTCGTGCTGGTGATCTTCTATGTCGTCGGGTTTCTTGGCCCGGCTGTCCTCGGAATGCTGGGATTCAGTCCGTACACCTTCGATGCCTCCGCGATCAGCGATCTGGGCGGTCGACCAAACGGCGCATTTGGCGGAATCAGCGCGACTCACCCGCTCGGGGTGGAGTGGGGGACCGGCCGAGACATCATGTCCCAGCTCTTCTACGGCCTCCGCATCTCGCTGGTGATCTCAACCACGGCCACGTTGTTGACCGTCACCATCGGAACCATCATCGGCATCATCGCCGGCTACACCGGCGGCTGGACCGACAACATCATCGGGCGCCTGATGGACCTGGTCCTTGCATTTCCGTTCCTGCTGATCCTCATTGCGCTCTCGAATCCACTCACGCAGCGCCTCACGGACCTGGGAGTCCCCGATGGCAATCCGTCGCGGATCCTCTACCTCATCCTCGTGTTTGGCGTCTTCGGATGGCCGTACCTGGCCCGGATCGTGCGCGGGCAGGTGCTCGGCCTGCGTGAACGGGAGTTCGTCGAAGCCGCGGTCGCGATGGGATCGAGCAAGCGCCGGATCCTGTTCACCGAGATCCTGCCGAACCTGTGGGCACCCATCCTGGTGTACGGGACGCTCACGCTGCCGGCGTATATCGGGCTCGAGGCCGCTCTTTCGTACCTTGGTGTTGGCGTGCTCCCGCCCGAGACGACGTTCGGGGCCATGCTCGCCAACTCGGTCTCCTACTTCGCGGTTGTGCCGACGTACCTCTTCATCCCGGGCACGTTGCTCGTCATCCTGGTCATCTCGTTCAACCTTCTGGGA
>JBBRXE010000047.1:0-11166 GCA_038248695.1 Candidatus Limnocylindria bacterium
CGCCGTCGCCCTCGCACGCGAACCATGGCAGCTCGCGGCCGCGCTGCTGCTGACCGGGCTGCAGCTCGGCAACACCGGCGTGATGCTCGCGGCGCTGCGCGACGTGACGCCGCGCCGGCGGGTCGGAACGATGACCGCGCTGTTCGGGGCAGCCAGTCCCATCGGCTTTGCGGTCGGACCGGTCATCGCCGGACTGATGATCGACGGCCTGCACCTGACCCTCACCGCGGTCTTCTGGCTGTCGGCCGGCTTCTCGGCGGCGATCGTCCTCATCCTCCTGCTCGGCACGCGGGAGATTCGCCCCGAGGTCGTGCCGACCGGCCGCGTGGTGACGCTCGCCCGGGACGCGATCGTCGGCGTCATGCGCGATGCGGGCGTGCGACGCCTGTTCATCATTTTCGGCGTGGCGATCCTGGCCAACCAGATGTATCGGCCGTTCCTGCCGATCCTGGTCGAGCGCATCTTCGGCAGCGGCGCCGGACTGGCAAGTGCCATCGCTCTGGTGACCGGTACCGCGGCGCTGGTCGGGGCCTTGGTCGCGCCGGTTTCTGGGCCGATCGGTGACCGCATCGGCTTCAGGCCGGTGCTGGCCGTGTCGCTCATCGGCGGCGGCGTAGTGGTCGGGCTGATGCCGCTCTCCAGCGGCGTGCTGCTGCTCGCGCTGCTGGCCGCCGCGTACGCCGTGTTCCAGGCGGCGGTGCAGGCCATGATATTCGGCCTGATCGCCACCGAGGCGCCGGCCGAACGACGCTCGGCGACGCTCAACCTGGTGCTGCTGCCGCTCTACGTGGCCGGGATCATTGGTCCATCGCTGGGCGCGGCGGTCGCGGCGGTGAGTGGCGTTGATGGGATCTTCCCGGCGGCTGGCGTGATCTTCGTCCTCGGCGGTCTCGGCGTGGCCGGCGTGCTGCGTCGCCGTCGGCGGGGTCCCACCTCGCGAGCACGTGCCGGTTGACGGCCTCGGCCGTCTGCTCCCAGCCCGAGGAACCAGGGGAAGAAGGCGCGCCGGGGACCGACCTTCCTCCGATTCGGCTCGTGCGGCGCCACCAACGGGGAAAGGAGCCGGCCATTCTTGCCGTTCTGACTCGTACTGCGCGGCAGCAGCTTCCCGATGTGGCCGGCGCGACGGTCAGCTGCTGACCTATCGTGCGGCGGGCGGCGCGCGCCGGACATCCGGAAGGAGAAGGCTATGGGTTACGAAGTCGACGCTCGGGTGGATGCCTACATCGACGCCTTGCCGGCCTGGCAGCAGGACATCTGCGGCGAGGTCCGCGAGCTCGTCCACGCCGCCGACCCGGAGGTGTCAGAGACCGTCAAGCGCACCGTTCAGCCGTACTTCGTGCTGCAGGGCAACATCTGCGCACTGCTGGCCGCGAAGCACCACGTCAACATCTTCATGTACGACGGCGGCATCACCGACGACCCGGCGGGCATCATCACCGCAGGCCATGACAACACGACGGCACGCACCGTCGGCGTTCGCCAGGGCGAGAGCATCAACGCGCCGGCGCTGACGGCCATGTTCAAGCAGATCATCGCCAATAATCGGGCCGGCGGCTGGCGGAAACTCAAAGCAAGGAAGTGATGCCGCTTAAGTGGGGCTGGGCCGCACCACGACGGCATGGCTCAGCCAACGCGCGACGGTCGAAGGGCGAGCACCTGGCCGATGCCAGAAGCAACGCTCCAATTCGTCACGTAGGGCGTGCCGTCGCGACCGAGGCACGCGGACCGGACGTTTCCGTCAGCTGCACGTTCTGGAAGCGTCAGGCGGTGGGATGCCCCGGTCGCAAGCGGCGGGGAGCCGCGCGGCGAGCGTGAAGAGGGGCCGAGCACGTTCCCGTGCCCAGCCCCAGATCGTCTATGGCTCCCACAACAGTCAGGTGACGGAACGGAAGGCCGGCACCCGCTGCAGCTATGGCCGAATGGCCAACACCTGGCCGATGCCCGGCGCGACGCTCCAATTGGTTACGCACACCGTCCCGTCTCGGGCGACGGCCACGTCCCCGGGGCGCTCAATTGTCCGGCGACCAGCTCGGTCTTGACGCCATGCTTGACCTGGAACAGGTGCTTGGCGAGGGGGAGCGCACGCCGACGAACGGCAACGCAAGCCCTGAAGTTGGTCTCGTCCTCGGGGAGCCCGTTGTCAAGCGCGCGCTCGCCAGACGGTGCCGGCGCGCAACGGACTGCACCTCACCCCACCTCACCCCAGCGATCGGTACAGGTCGACCGTTGCCTGCGCGATCGCGTCCCATGCAAATGACTCCACCGCCCGTCGGCGTCCGGCCAGGCCCATCCGAGCTCGAAGGTCAGGCTGCGCCATGAGGCGGTTGATCGCATCCGCCAGGTCGTGCTCAAACCGACCAGCGTCGGCAGGTTGCATGGGCGCCTCAAGCTGGAGCGGCACCAGGACGCCGGTCTGGCCGTCGATCACAACTTCGGGGATGCCGCCCACGGCGCTGGCGACCACAGGCACCTCGCAGGCCATCGCCTCCAGGTTGATGATCCCGAACGGCTCGTAGACCGATGGGCAGCAGAACACGGCCGCGTGGCTGTACAGCTGGCGCAGCACCTCGCGGCTGACCATCTCGGGGATCCAGACCACGTTCGACCGATGCCGCCGCGCCTCGGCGACGCCCTCCTCCATCTCTTTCGCGATCTCTGGCGTGTCCGGCTGTCCCGCACACAGCACCACCCCGATGCCCGCATCGAGGTGACGAATGGCACGCACGAGGTGGACGATCCCCTTCTGACGGGTGATGCGGCCAACGAACAGCACGTACGGCAGTGACGGATTGATGTCGTAGCGCTCGAGCGCATCGGTCTGTGTGTCTGGGCGATAGAACTCGGTGTCGATGCCGTTGTAGATGACGTGCACTCGCTCGGGCACCACATCGAACAGGCGCAGCACGTCCTCGCGGGTCTCGCGGCTGACGGCGACGACGGCGTCCGCCATCTGCAGCGCAGTCCTCTCAACCCAGGCCGATACGTCATAGCCGCCGCCCAGCTGCTCACGTTTCCAGGGCCGCATCGGCTCGAGCGAGTGGACGGTGATGACGAGCGGGATGCCGTACGCCAGCTTCGCCAGGATGGCGGCGAGGTGCGTGTACCAGGTGTGGGCGTGGATGACGTCCGCATGAATAGGTGCTGCCGCCATGCCGATGTCGCGGCTGAGCGCGGAGAACATCGGCCTCAGTCGGTCGTCGATGGCCGCCAGGTCGTGGCTCGCGGGAAACCCATGGACGCGCCAGCCGTCGGCGGCCTCGTCCTGGGTGCCGAAGGTGCGCACCTCGACCTCGATCAGTTTGCGCAACGCGCGCGTCAGCTCGTCGACGTGCACCCCGGCGCCGCCGTAGACGTTCGGTGGAAACTCGTTGGTCAGGATCAGCGCACGCATACCTGCAAGGCTAGCAGCGGGATTGACCTGTTCGCGCTTACTCGCCTCGCAATGGGGAGTCGGATGAGGAGCCGCTGCGAGGAGCCGCTGCGAGGAGCCGCTGCGATCGCCGTCCTCGCTCGCAGCACGAGTCAGTGAGGGAAGAGGGCGGAGCTCCTTCCGAATTCGCGGCGCGGCACGAGTCGAATCGGAAGGGGGAAGGCCGATTCGGTGCCTGCTTCCGGTACTGGCTCGCACCACGAGTCAAAACCCACGTAAGCGCGTGATAAGAGCGCAGTAAGAGGCGCCGTGGAAACTCCTCCCCATGAGTGCCAAGGAGCGGCGCATGGATCGCGCCAGCAGGATCACACGGCGGGCCCTTGCGACGGTCGGAGGCGAGGTACGCATGACCCGGCGAGTGCTGGGTGCCAGCCAGGACGCCGTCGGCGCCGCGTGTGGACTCTCCGGCGCCGAAATCGGCCGGATCGAACGCGGTCAAGCCCCGTGGCTCACCGTCGCAAATGCCAGTCGCGCCTTCGCGGCCGTCGGACTCGACCTGTCGGTGCGCGGATTTGCGGCAGCGGGCTCCATTCGCGATTCGGTCCATGACCAGCTACTCACCAGGTTCGAGAAGACAATCGCAGCCACCTTCCGACCACGGCGCGAGTGGGCAATTCCGATTCCTGGCGATCCGCGAGCTGTAGATCTCGTGCTCGGGGGCCTACCTCGCCTCATTGCCGTCGAGGCAGAGACGTTCCTGGACGACCTGCAGAATCTGCAACGGCGCCTCGAATTGAAGCGACGTGACTCCGGAATCGAACGGATGATTCTGCTGATCCGAGACACGGAGCGGAATCGCGATATCGTGCGGGCCTCCCCCAGCCTGCGCACCGCATTTCCGTTCGGAACCCGAGCCGTCCTCAGCGCGCTCCGGGTCGGTCGCGATCCGGGAGCGAACGGCATCGTGTTCCTGTAAACGGCCGTGGCTCGCAGCACGAGTCAGTACGAGAAGAAGCTCGAGCTCTTTCTCAATTCGCGGCGCGCCACGAGTCGAATCGGAAGGAGCAGGCCGATTCAGTGCCTGCTTCCGGTACTGGCTCGTACCACGAGTCAAGCCGGAAGACACGGCGCGCGGTATACTCCCCAGTAGTATGGCTGAACTCGATATCCCCGTCATCGGGATGACATGCGCGTCGTGTGTCAACCGCATTGAGCGCTACCTCAACAAGGCCGATGGCGTGACCGAGGCAACGGTCAACCTGGCGACCGAGCGTGCCACGGTGCGCTTCGACGCGGCCGTCATCAACCGGACAGCGATCGTGAACACGATCCGGGACGCGGGCTACGACGTCCGCGAAGCCACGAGCGCAACGCGAGAGCATGGCGACGGTCACGCCGATGAGCAGCGCAGGCTGCTGGAGCAGGCGCTGGCCGCGACCGGGATCGGGCTGGCGATGATGGCGGTCATGCTCTGGCCGGGCGGCGTGCCATGGCCCATGGAGCGCGTGAACGTCTGGTTCCTGGTACCTGCAACGGTCGTCCAGTTCGTCTTTGGCCGGCGCTTCCTGGTCGCGGCGGCGAAGGGCCTGCCGCACGGCGACCTGAACATGAACACGCTGGTGGCCATGGGCACCCTGGCCGCCTACAGCTACTCGGTCGTCGTGACCCTGCTGCCGGATGTGGGAGTGCGCGGCGAGACGTACTTCGACAGCGCGGCGGTGATCATCGGTCTCATTCTCTTCGGTCGATGGCTGGAGGCTCGCGCCAAGGGCCAGGCCGCGGGCGCGGTCAAGGCCCTGCTGCAGCTTCGACCGGCGACGGCTCGCGTCGTTCGCAACGGCGTCGAGCTGGACCTGCCGCTCGAACAGGTGCGTGTCGGCGATCTCGTGCGTGTGCGGCCGGGCGACAAGGTGCCGGTCGACGGCGTCCTGACCGATGGCGCCTCCGCCCTGGACGAGTCGATGCTCACCGGCGAATCGCTCCCCGTCGAGAAGGGCGTGGGCGATAGCGTCATCGGCGCGACGCTCAACACCAGCGGGTCGTTCGTGATGCGTGCCGAGAAGGTTGGGAGCGAGACCGCCCTGGAGCAGATCGTCGCGCTGGTCGAGCGGGCGCAGGGCTCGAAGGCGCCCATCCAACGCGTCGCGGATCGAGTGACCGGCTGGTTCGTGCCTGCGGTCATGGGCGTGGCGCTGCTCACCTTCGCCGCGTGGATGCTGATCGGTCCCCAGCCGCGGCTGCCGTTCGCCCTCACTGCCGCGGTCGCCGTCCTGATCATCGCCTGCCCATGCGCCATGGGCCTCGCCACGCCGACGGCGATCATGGTCGGAACCGGCAAGGGTGCCGAGCACGGCATCCTGGTGCGCAACGGCGCCGCGCTGGAGGAGGCGCAGCGCGTGACGACGGTGATTCTCGACAAGACGGGAACGCTCACGCGCGGCGTGCTGAGCGTGACGGGAATCTGGACGCGCGACCTCGCCGAGGACGAGCTGCTGCGCCTGGTGGCGGCCGCCGAACGCGGCAGTGAGCATCCGGTCGCCGAGGCCATCCTGCGGCGCGCGACTCCCCCCGACGCGGCCGCCGCGGTCACCGCGGTCACCGCGAGCGACTTCGAGGCAATCCCCGGCGGCGGGGTGCGTGCCACGGTCGAGGGCCGGGCGCTCCTGATCGGGTCCGAACGGCTGCTGCACGACGCGGGCATCGCTGTGGACGCCGGCGCCCCTGAACTCGGCGACTCACCGGTGTTCGTGGCGATCGACGGTCGGCTCGCGGGCGTCTTCACCGTTGCCGACACGCTTCGACCCGAGGCTCCCGAAGCGGTGCGCCGTCTCCGCCAGCGCGGCCTGGAGGTGTGGATGATCACTGGCGATCGCACCGCGACCGCGCAGGCCATCGCGCGGCAGGCAGGCATCGGTCCGGATCGAATCCTCGCGGAGGTGCTGCCGGGTCAGAAGGCCGCCAAGGTCGCCGAGCTCCAGGCGGGCGGTGCCGTGGTGGCCATGGTCGGCGACGGCGTCAACGATGCGCCGGCGCTGGCGCAGGCCGACCTCGGCATCGCCATCGGCACGGGCGCCGACGTGGCACTCGAGGCCTCCGACATCACCATCCTGGGCGAGGACCTGCGCAGCGTGGCGGGCAGCATCGGCCTTTCGCGGGCGACCATGCGGACCATCCGCCAGAACCTTGGCTGGGCATTCGGCTATAACCTGCTGCTCATACCGGTGGCCGCCGGTGTGCTGTTCCCCATCATCGGACTGCTGCTCAGCCCGGCGCTGGCCGCCGCCGCCATGGCGCTCTCAAGCGTCAGCGTGGTGAGCAACTCGCTGCGTCTGCGCACTTTCAACCCCGCCTGAACGCGAGAGGAGATTCGATGACCGACCTGGACCAGCGCTTCAACCCGGAGACCGATCCGGTCTGCGGCATGGCCGTCGACCCAGCCGAGGCACGCGCGGATGGGCGCTCGGCGACCTATGAGGCCAGGGAACACGTCTTCTGCAGCCGCGGCTGCCTGCTCGAGTTCGCCGATGGGCCGGAGCGCTTCTTTGCCCCGGACTACGTCCCGCACATGCATTGATCGAATGACCAGGACGGATGAGGCTCGCTGGCGCGACAACCTGCAGGGCGAGGTCGACGGTGCGCACGTCTACCGGGCGATGGCACACGGCGCGGACGACCACCGTCTCGCCGACCTTTACCGGCGCTTGGCGGAGGTCGAGGATCGGCACGCGGCGCTGTGGCGATCGCGCCTGGCCGACGCGTCGGCCGATGGCGTGGCGGGCCCGTCGTGGCGGGCCCGGCTGCTGGCCACCGTGGCGCGGCGGTTCGGTGCGAGCCTGGTGGCGCCGGTGATGGCCAGCCAGGAGCAGCAGGGCCGCACGATGTACGACGATCAGCCGGAGGCGGCCGGC
The DNA here is from genome assembly GCA_038248695.1 of Candidatus Limnocylindria bacterium. GTDB lineage: Bacteria > Chloroflexota > Limnocylindria > QHBO01 > QHBO01 > JAICUY01. The sequence goes on from JBBRXE010000047.1 coordinate 7,282, forward strand.
ACGTCGCTGCCCGCCGACGAGCGGTCGCACGCGCGCCTGCTGCGCGGCGTCACCGGCGGTGCCAGCGGCACGACACTGGCGCGTTTCGAGAGCCGCCACCGTGGTATCGGCGGCAACGTGCTGCGCGCCGCGGTGCTCGGGGCGAACGACGGACTCGTCTCGAACTTCAGCCTGGTGATGGGTGTCGCCGGCGCGAGCGCGGGTGGCGCCCCGGTGCTGGTTGCCGGCCTCGCCGGCCTCATGGCGGGGTCACTGTCAATGGCGCTGGGTGAGTGGCTCAGCGTCCAGAGCGCCCGCGAGCTGTACGCCAACCAGATCGCGACCGAGGCCGACGAGCTCGCCAGCTTTCCGCAGGAGGAAGAAGAGGAGTTGCGGCTCATCTATGAGTCGAAGGGGCTGCAACCGGACGAGGCACGCATGCTGGCGCATCGGATCATCAGCGGCGACCCGGCGATCGCGCTGGACACGATGACCCGCGAGGAGCTCGGCATCGATCCCGCCCAGCTGGGTGGATCGGCCTGGGTCGCGGCCTTCACCTCGTTCGCCCTGTTCGCGCTGGGGGCGATCATCCCGGTCATTCCCTTCCTGGTCGGCTCGGGGACCTGGGCCATCGTGACAGCCGCCATCCTCTCCGGCCTGGCGCTCTTCGGCCTTGGCGCGGCGATCACCGTGATGACCGGGAAGCACGCCCTGCGGTCCGGCCTGCGGCAGGTCGGCTTCGGCCTCGCCGCCGCGGCACTGACCTTCGGGATCGGCACGCTGCTGGGGGCCGCCGTCAGCTGACGCGACGGGCAGCGCCCTGGCACCACACTCGGCCACGCCCGCTAGACTGACCCGCGATGCCGCTCATCGCCGCGAAGGCCCTGACCAAACGCTATTCCGGAGGAGTCACCGCCCTCGATGGCCTGACCCTGGATGTCGAGCCAGGCATCATCGGCCTGGTGGGCGCCAATGGCGCCGGCAAGAGCACGCTGCTCAAGATCCTGCTGGGTCTCATCAAGCCGACCAGCGGCAGCGTCAGCGTGATGGATATGGACGTCGTTACGCAGGGCACCCGAATCCGCCAGTTCGTCGGCTACCTGCCAGAGCACGACTGCCTGCCGCCTGACCTGTCGGCCACCGATTTCGTGACGCACATGGGCCGCATGGCCGGGCTCCCGGCCGATGCGTCTCGCGAGCGAACGGCGGAGGTGCTCAGGCATGTCGGACTGTACGAGGAACGCTACCGGGCCATCGGCGGCTACTCGACGGGCATGAAGCAGCGCGTCAAGCTCGCGCAGGCGCTCGTCCATGACCCGAAGCTATTGCTGCTCGACGAGCCCACGAATGGCCTCGACCCGGCGGGTCGTGATGAGATGCTCGAGCTGGTGAAGCGCACCGGGACCGAGTTCGGGATCGCGACCATCGTGGCCAGCCACCTCCTCGGCGAGATCGAGCGCGTCTGCGACTTCCTGCTCGCCATCGACGGCGGCAAACTGCTGCGGGCGGCCCCCATCGCCAGCTTCACGGAGCAAACCGGGACGTTGGCGATCGATGTCGAGGAGAACGCCGAGACACTCGTCCTACGCCTCGCCGACCATGGGCTGACCGCTCGCCTCGATGGCCAGAGCGTCCTCGTCGACCTGCCGAATGCCGAGCCGTACGACATCGTGCGCGACACCGTCGACGAGCTGGGCCTGTCCCTGCTGCGGCTTGAGCAGCGGCGGCACCGGCTCGAAGATCTGTTCAGCGGAGCGGCCGACGATGCAGCCTGACGTCTCCGTCGCCGCGCGGGCTCGCACCGGCGCGATCTACGATCTGGGGTACCAGGGCTACGAGGGTCCGCGGCTCGGTCGCCTCGCGGCGATCGTCACCCTGTTCTGGTCAAGCTGGCGAGCCGCGTTCGGCCTTGGCCGCAGCGGCAAGGCCAAGATCGTGCCCTGGGGGCTTGCCGTGCTGGCCCTGCTGCCGGCGGCGGTTGCGGTTGGCATCAGCGCATTGGTGGGCAACGCCGTACAGCCGTTCACGTATGACAACTACCTGCCGCAGATCGCCATCACGCTTGGCCTGTTCGTGGCTGCGCAGGCGCCCGAGCTGGTAGGCGGCGACCAGCGCAACCACGTCCTGTCGCTCTACTTCAGTCACGCCATACAGCGCGTCGATTACGCGGCGGCGAAGCTGGCGGCACTCACCGCCGCTCTGTTGACCCTGACCGTGATCCCGCAGCTGGTCATCTTTGCGGGCAAGGTGCTGGGCGCAACCGATGTCCTGGCGGCGCTGGGCGACGAGGCGCCGAAGCTGGTCCAGATCGCCGTCTCGTCGCTGATCTACTCGCTGACCTACGCGGTGATCGGCCTGGCCATCGCCGCCTTCACGCCCCGGCGATCGTTCGCCACCGGCGGCATCATCGCCTTCTTCCTGGTGACCTCCATCGTGGGCCAGATCCTCGCGTCAATGGACGCCGGGCAGATCAGCACGTACGCCCAGCTGATCGACGTCGGACAGGTGCTGGTCGGGGTGACGTACACGATCTTTGGCGGTCCGGGCTTCTCCTTCGGCCCGCCGCGCAACCCACCGAGCCTGACGCCGGACCTGTCCGGGATCGCATACCTGGGCATGCTGGTCGCCATTCTGGTGGTGGGGGCCGCCATCACCGCGCTGCGCTATCGGCGGATGCAGGCTTGACCGGCGGGGCGGGCACGGCGACGAACCCGGCGAGCGAGCGACCTGGAGCGATCGTGCTGGACCACGCCGCGCGTTGGTACGGCAACGTGGTGGCGATCAACGACGTGAGCTTCACGCTGAACAGCGGCGTCACCGGCCTGCTGGGTCCCAACGGCGCGGGCAAGTCCACCCTGCTGCACATGATGAGCGGTTTCCTGCGCCCATCGGTGGGCACGGTCGAGGTCGAGGGCAAGCCAGCCTGGGCGGATCCGGAGCTCTATCGACGCATCGGCCTGGTCCCCGAGCGCGAGTCGGCCTACACCTTCCTGACCGCAAGGGAGTTCGTCATCGCCGGTGCGCGGCTCCAGAAGCTGCCAGAGCCGGAAGCTGCCGCCGCGCGCGCGATCGCCCTGGTCGAGATGGAGGGAGCGCAGGATCGGCCGATCGGCACCTACTCGAAGGGGATGCGGCAGCGCGCCAAGGTCGCCGCAGCCCTCGTCCACGATCCGCCCATCCTGCTCCTCGACGAGCCGTTCAACGGCATGGATCCGCGCCAGCGGCTGCACATGATGGAGCTGCTGCGGCGCATGGGCAGGGAGGGTCGCACCATCCTCTTCAGCTCGCACATCCTCGAGGAAGTCGGACGCCTCGCCGAGCAGGTGCTGGTCATCGTGGCCGGTCGGCTGGCGGCATCCGGCGATTTCCGCGAGATCCGCCGCCTGATGACCGATCGGCCGCATACCTTCACCGTTCGATCCTCGGACGATCGGGCCCTGGCGGCGGTGCTCGTCACCCAGCCGACGATCGCCGGCGTGTCACTCGATGACGGACTGTTGACCGTGCGCAGCAACGACTTCGGTGCGTTCAGCCGGACGGTGAGCGGCCTGGCGCGACGGGCCAACGTCACCCTCCACGAGCTGCTGCCGACCGACGAGTCCCTTGAATCGGTGTTCAGCTACCTGGTCCGCGGATGATGCACCACCAGGAGCCACGCGCGTGAATGCGGTGATCGCGCGCCTCACCCTGCGCCAACTGCTCGGCCGTCGACGGGTCCTGCTGCTGCTCCTGCTAGGAGCGCTGCTGGTGCTGGTGGCGTTCATCTACCTGCTCAGCCATCCCGGGGCCGACGGCGGCTTCGAGAGCCAGAGATTCACCAGCCGGCTGCTCGAGACGTTTGGTCTGGCCGTGCTGATGCCGCTCGTCTCCCTGCTGCTCGGCACAGCCGCCCTGGGCGCAGAGATC
>JBBRXE010000048.1:0-11135 GCA_038248695.1 Candidatus Limnocylindria bacterium
CCCGGGGAACTTCACTAAGGCGCGTCGGTGGCTGCCGAGCGGTCGGGGATGCGCAGCCGCGTTCCGATCAACAGGCTCGCTGGGTTGGCGACTCGGTCGCGATTGGCGTCGTAGATCAGGCGCCACAGCGACTCGTCGCCGTACGCCCGCGCGGCAAGGCCCCGGAGCGTGTCGCCCCGCCGCACCACATAGACCCTCGATGCCGCGACCTCCTGGACTGGCGTCGCCAGTACGGCCGGCACCAGCGTCTGACTGGCTGCCGGCACGTTGCCGGCGGGAATCATGTGGGCGTCCTTCAGCGTGAGGTCGACGGCCCACACGCCGAACATCGCGCCGACCGCCAGCAGGGTGGCCAGCGCCACCCGGAACCCCAGGTCGTCGGTCGCGAACAGCGCCGCACGCCTGGCACTCCGGATGGTCAGTGACAGCTTCCCCGGTTGCCGAGAACGCACCCCGGCGACCGCCGCGCCCGTGGGCCTCGGACGCGGCCGACCACTCGGCGATAGCGGAGTGGTCAACAGCCTCGGCATGCGCGTCGCCGTCGGCGAGCCGCGCAGCGCGATCGTCAGCGACGATGACGAGGCCGCGGGCAGCGGATCAAGACAGGCCCTGCAACGGCCGGCCGGCGACCAGCAGCGGGCGCAGACGTACATGCCGCATGACCCACAGAACGAGAAGGGCGAACGAGTCGCCTCGAGCAACGGGTAGCGACCGCAGCGGTCACAGGGAACAGTGGCGGGTTTTGCTCTCATGACAGGACGGGCGCGAGTATCTCATTCGCCACCTGACGACACAAGACCGCACCGGAAGGCACAAGACCGCACCGGAAGGCACGAAAACTGCGGCAGCGGCTTGTCCGGCGGCAGTCTCAGCCACGATTCAGGGATTCGGCGGATCCGGGATCCAGAGGCCGGTTCCAGTAGTAAGCAGCTGCGGATCATCGACCTGATCCCGGTTCGCCTCGAGAATCAGCGGCCACAGCGACTCATCGCCGTACAGACGTCCCGCGATCTTGGCCAGGGTGTCGCCCGAACGCACGAAGTAGCGGCGTGGCGGCTCGCTCGGCGAGGGGACGACGGCCGATGAGGCCGGGGCCACGGACACCGACAGGGATGCGATCGGCGACGCGAGGGTTCCCTGCGGCGAAGGGTCCGCCGAGCTCGGGACCACGATCGGGACCCGCTCCTGAAACGGGCTGCCGACCGCCAGCGCCCAGGCACCCACGAGCACACCGAGACCAACCAGCGTCAGGACGATGAGGCTGAAGGCGTGTCCATCGGTGAGCCTGTTGGAAAGACGGACGATCTTTGGATCGGGTAGCCGTCGCACCCATCGGGGCGTCGAGGTTGCGTCGCCCGGCCCGAGCGGAAGCAGGTTGGCGGTCGTGGCCCGCCGTGGGCCAACGGATCCGCTGCCTACGCCGTTCGTCGCGATCGCGTCGGGTTTTGCACGCTCGACGGCCGCTCCACCGGAGGTTCGGTCGACCCCACGGCTCGCAGTGGAGGCCAGCCTCGACCGCCGCCGCGCCGCCCGGCGCCCACCGTCCGTCGTCGATTCGTCAGCCCGCGTCGCCTCCGCGTCCTGCGATTCGAGGCACGCATCGCAGGTCGCCGCGCCAGCTGACCAGCACGTGGCGCACACGAACAGGTTGCATGACGGACAGAACGAGAAGGGTGCGGCTCCACCTTCCTCGGCCGGCCAAGGGCGACCGCATCGATCACAGGGTACGGTGACGACGGCTGATGGGCTCATACGACTGTGGATGACGCAAAGTATCGCATCGCGCGCATCACCCCCTCAAATCGATGCTGGTTGCGGAGCTACCCGTCCGATGGCAGGGGCCCGAGCTCACGAGCCGTGACATTCACGGCATCGATGATCGTGACCACTTCCTGGTCGGACAGCGCCGGATGGACCGGGATCGACAGGATCTCCTCGACGAGCCGTTCGGTGACCGGCAGATGCACTTCGCCGAAACCACGTGCGCGGAACGGATCCTGACGGTGCACCGGCACCGGGTAGTAGATGTTCGACCCGACACCGCGCTCCTTGAGACGGCTGGCGAACTCCTCAGGATGTGCAACCCGGAGTGTGTACTGGTGGTAGACATGGTGGACGTTTGCCGGCACATGCGGCGTCACCACGCCCTGCAGCTCGGCGTCGTAGCGCGCCGCGATCGCTCGCCGCCGCTCATTGACGGCCGGTAGCTTCGGCAGCTGGCCGAGCCCGATGCTGGCGTGCACGTCGGTCATGCGGAAGTTGTATCCGAGGATCTCCGGCCGGTAGCGCTCGCGCATGCCGTGCTCGCGCAGAAGGCTCGCCTTGCCAGCCAAGTCAGCATCTGAAGTCGTGATGATGCCACCCTCGCCGGTCGTCATGTTCTTGGTCGGGTAGAAGCTGAAGACGCCGATTCCCCACCCGCCACTCGAGCGCCCGTCAAGCTTTGCTCCGTGCGCCTGGCAGGCATCCTCGATGACCGGAACGCCGTGCCGCTGGGCGATTTCCAGGATTGCGGGCATGTTCGCTGGATGTCCGTACAGGCTGACCGGGATAATGGCCCTCGTCTTCGGCCCGATCGCCGCCTCGAGCTGCTCCGGATCCATCGTGAAGCTCACCGGATCGACGTCGATGAAGACCGGGCGCGCGCCGACGTGCAGGATCGGGCTTGCGGTCGCCGTGAACGTGAATGAGACCGTCACGACCTCGTCACCCGGGCCAACGCCCAGCGCCAGCAGCGCAAGGTGCAGCGCTGTCGTGCCGGAGCTGGTGGCGACAGCGTGGGGCGCGCCGACAAAGGCCGCGAACTGGTCCTCGAACTCATGGACCCGCGAGCCCTGGGCCAGCTGCCCGGATTCCATGGCGCTCCACACCAGCTCCTTCTCTTCTTTGCCCACCTGCGGCCGCGCGATCGGAATCACGGTTGGATCTCCTCGAATGAGAGCCCCGACACTGGGGCAGCACGACGTCGCCGAACGGAGCCGCTAGCCTACCCCGAAATGACCTCTGGCGCGTCTCCAGCGGCGGAATGTGGTGACCGTGATCGACGCTTCCCTGCCAGGCGTTCGACGATCGCCACATAGCGCGCGGCCTCATCGGTCCATGGATGAGCTCGCGTGAACTCCTGGGCGTTGGTCGCCAGCCGCAGCCTGAGCTCCGGATCATTCGCCAGCTCGACGATCGCGTCCGCCATGGCGTTCACATCGCCCGCTTCGACGTAGCGCACCATCTGGTCGTTGAAGTACGCGCAGGTCGCGCTGGAGCGAGCCACGACCGCCGGCACGCCGAGCGCGGCGTATTCCATCAGCTTGGTCGGCAGGATGCCGTCGGTGAAGACGTCATTCCGGTTCGGGACCACGCCGATGTCGGCGGTTGCGATCGTGCGAGCGAGCTCCGCGGTCGGGACGAGCGCGATGGACAGACTGACGACGTCCTGCAGCTCGAGCTCGGCGACAAGCGACTCGATCTGCGGCAGCATTTCGCCGCGACCGTGCAGGATCAGGCGCAGCGGCACGCGACGGCGGGCCAGGTCGATGGCGCGTACCAGCAGGTCGATGCCGTACCGGTGCGTGAGCGTGCCGTGGTAGATCACGGTCACCGGCGGCTTCCCGCCCGTGGTCGGCGGACGCGGCGCGAAGAGCGTTTCGTCGGGCGCGTTCATGACAACGTCGACCTTGTCAGGGGCCACCCCGCGCGCGATCAGCGAGTCGCGCCACAGGTCGGTCACCGTCAGGATGTGGTCGGCGAACCCTATGCTCAGGCGCTCCTGCCAGCGAACAATGCGGACCATCCGGCCGTCCATCGCCCCGCCGAAGCGGCTCGCGTAGAACTCGGGCATGAGATCGTGCAGGTCGAGCATGACTTGCGTGCCGACGAGGCGGGCGGGCAGCGCGGCGAAGACCAGGAAGTCGGGCACGTTGTGCGCCTGGACGACGTCGTAACGACGGCGCAGCTGGAGTCTGAGGAGTTCCGCGGCCGCCCACGCGCCGAAGGACAGGTATTCGGTCAGCTGCCGGCGCAGGCCCATCCCGCGCTGGCGCCGCACCGGGACGCGATGCACGCGGACGCCATCGATCACCTCGTGCCGCGGCTCATCCTCCAGCCGCGCACAGATGACGTCGACCTCGTGGCCGCGGGCGACCAACGCGCGGGCCTCGCGCTCGACACGGATATCCGGATATGAGTTGTCGACGATCATGCAGTGGCGCAGGCTGCGCTGGGCGAGCACGTTTCTCCCCCGTCGGGCGGATGTGAGCGCACATGCTAACCGCAGAGACGGGTGGGGCGCGAGACGCTATGGTTGCGCCGTGCATACCGGGGGCGACAGCTGGCGCCGCGTCATTGCCACTACCAACCTGGGCGCCTGGCTGCTGGTGATCTGCTGGGCCGTCATCGTCTATGTGCTGTTGACCGAGCCCCACCTGGACAACGAGGGCCGCCAACGCCTGCGCATCGGCGTCTTCGAGATGGGGCACGCGGTGTTCTTCTCCGTGATGGGGTTCCTCCTCGCCCACGCGCTTATCCGCCTCCAGGTCCCGCGTTTTCGGTGGTGGACCGTCGTGGTCCTGACGTTCTACGGAATCGTGGGCGAGGTCGTGCAGACCACCATTCCCGGACGATCGCCGTCGATTGTCGACCTCGGAGCCGATGCGCTCGGCGCCCTGGTGGGTGCGATGACCCTGACCGTCCTGGCGCGCTGGTCGAGCGGCGCGCCCCTGCGCCAGGCGATACGTATGCGTCCGCATGGCAGGCCAGCGGAGCATGAGCTCACCGCACTCGATCGGTCGATCCTGGGCTGGCCCGAGCGATGATGCAGCGACGTGTCGTTGTCATCGGCAAGAACCGCCTGGCGGTTGACTGCCTCGACGTGGTTCTTGCAGCCGGCGACGAGGTCGTGCTGGCAGTTGCCGACGCGGGCGACGAGGGCCACGATGGGTGGCAGCCGTCCTTCCGCGCAGCGGCCGAGGCTCGGGGCCTGTCGGTCGTCGCGCCGGGCGACGTCAACGCACCCGAATTCGTGGCCGATGTGGATGCTGTTCACCCCGATTTCCTGCTCTCGTTCCAGGCGGCGCAGATTCTCCGATCACCGCTCATCGCGACGGCACGCGTGGCGACCCTGAACCTGCATTTCGGGCCCCTGCCGCGCTACCGCGGCGTGGCGCCGATCGCCTGGGCCATGATCAACGGCGAGGCGGCGACCGGGGTCACCATCCACCACATTAACCCCGGCGTCGACAGCGGCGCGTTGCTGCGCTCGCGTGCCGTGCCGATCGAAGAGGCCGACACCGGTCGCACCCTGTACGACAGGTGCGCGGCTGCCGGCGTGGCCCTGTTCCGCGACACGTGGCCCGGGCTGCGACAGGGCACGATCCACGGCACGCCGCAGGCCGACGCGGACGTGCTCTACTACAACCGGCATTCGATCGACTTCAGCCGGCGGGAGGTCTCGTGGCGGGCCGATGCACGCTCGGTCTTCAACTGGGTGCGCGCCCTGATCTTCCCGCCGTTCCAGTATCCGCTCGTCCGGCTCAACGGGACCGAGCTGGAGATCGGCACGGTGCGCTGGGATCGCCGACCACATCGCGGCCGTCCCGGCGAGATTCTGGCGGCCGATGCGGACGGGAGCCTGGTGGTCGCGGCACCCGGCGGCCGACTGATCGTGGGCGCGCTGCGCATGGGTGGTCAGCAGGTGGGCAGCGCCGCGCTGTCGGCCGCTGGATTCATCGCAGGGGCCGTGCTGGACGACGCCTGATCGGCGGCCGGTGGCTGCGTGACGAATCGGTGAGTATCATGCGCGACGTGCCATATCCGGGGACGCATGCAGCCCCTGGATCTTCTAGGCCGGAGCTGGAGGGAGACGGATGCGGATTACGGTGGTCGGGCTTGGATACGTGGGTCTCGTCACCGCGGCGTGCCTCGCCAGGCTGGGCCAGCGGGTGATCGGCCTCGAATCCGATCCGGCGAAGGTTGCCGCGCTGGCGGACGGTCGCGCGCCCTTCTATGAGCCTGGACTGCAGGGCGCCCTGGTCGAGGCGCGCGGGCAGCTCGACTTCACCACCGATCCCGCTGAGGCGCTGCGTGGGGCAGAGATCATCCTGATCTGCGTCGGTACGCCGTCCCGCGAGACGGGGGAGGCGGATCTGAGCGCAGTCATGGCCGTCGCCGACACGATCGCCGACCAGATCAATGGTCCGGCCGTGGTTGCCCTGCGCAGCACCGTGCCGGTTGGCACCACCGAGCGTGTGGAGGAGCGGCTCAACCGGCGCCTCGCCGCGCGTGGCGTGACGGAGCGCGTGCCGGTCGTTGCCAATCCGGAGTTCCTGCGAACGGCGCGCGCTCTCGACGATTTCCTGCGACCGGCGCGCGTGGTCCTCGGACGCACGCCGCTCGCCACCGATGCACAGATAGAACTGCTCGAAACGCTGTACCGACCGCTCAACGCGCCAATCTTCGTGATCGATGCACGGAGCGCCGAGCTCGTCAAGAACGCCGCCAACACGTACCTCGCTACGCGCGTCAGCTTCATCAACGAGCTGGCCGGCCTGTGCGAGGCCACCGGGGCCTCGGTGAGCGCCGTGATCGCCGGCATCGCGTCCGATCCGCGAATCGGTGGGGACTACCTGACGCCGGGGCTGGGCTATGGAGGCTCGTGCCTGCCCAAGGACGTTCGCTCGATCATCGCGCAGGGAGCGGACTACGGGGAGCAGATGCCGCTGGCGCGGGCCGTGGACGCGGTCAACCTGCGCCAGGCCGACCGCGCAGTGGAGCGCCTCGCCGCAGCCATCGACCGGCCGCTTGCCGGTGCGCGCATCGCCCTGCTCGGCCTCGCCTTCAAGCCGGACACCGACGATATCCGCGACTCGCCGGCGCTCACCCTCGCGCGCGCCCTGCGCGCCTGCGGAGCAGCAGTGGTGGGCTGCGATCCACAGGCCGCTGATCACGTCGCGGAGCAGGAACCATGGCTGGAGCTGGCCGCGGACCCCCTGGCGGCCGCAGCCGGCGCGGATGCGGTCGTGGTGGCGACGGAGTGGCCAGGCTATGTCACCGCGGACCTCGCGCCCCTCGCCGCGGTCATGCGCGGTAGGGTCCTGTTCGACGGACGCAACGCCCTGGACGCCGGCCGGGTCGAATCGGCGGGGCTGAGCTACGTGGCAGTGGGCGACGGTGGCGCTGCGGCAGCCGGCGAGGTGCGCGTCTCATCGGCCGAGGGCTGATCGGCCTCTCGCTGCGCCACCAACCACCGGCAGAACCGCTCGATCCCCTCGCGAAACGGCATTCTTGGCTCCCAACCCAGCCGCTCGCCGGCCAGCGACACGTCGGCAAATGTCGCCGGTACGTCGCCGGCCTGCGCCGGCAGCAGCTGCCGCTCGGCGGTCATGCCCAGCGCCCGCTCGATCTCGTCGACGACGGCGGCTGTCTCGACCGGGTGGTGGCTGCCGACGTTGACCAGCAGGAACGCATCCGGCGCCGCGGCTAGACGGACGAGTGCCTCGACGACATCGTCGACGTAGGTGTAGTCGCGCAGTCCGTGACCCCGGTCGAACAGCTCGATCGTCGCGCCATCGAGAATCGAGCGCGCGAAGCGATGGATGGCCAGGTCCGGGCGCTGGCGAGGTCCGTACACGGTGAAGAGCCTGGCGACGCCGACCGGCAGCCCGCTCACAGCATGATGCGCGTGGACCAGCGCCTCGCCGGCAACCTTGGTGGCCCCGTAAGGTGACTCCGGGCGTCCTCGCGCCTGGGACTCACTGAACGGGCGCCGATCGTCGTCGCCGTAGATCGAGCTGGATGACGCGAACACCAGGCGCGCGCCCACGCCAGCCACGCCGTCCAGCAGCGTCTGCAGCCCACGGACGTTGACATCAATGTAGCCGGCCGGGTCTGCGATCGACGGCCGCACGCCGGCGCGCGCCGCGAGATCGAAGACCACATCGGGCGCGGCGGCACCCAGGGTGGCGCGGACGGCGTCGGGATCACGGGTGTCGCCCTCGACGAGATCGAAGCGCTCGTGGCCGAGGACGGAGCGCAGGTTGTCCATCTTGCGTGCGCGGGGATAGAACGGGTCGAAGTTGTCGAAGGCGGTGACTCTCCAGCCGTCGGCCAGCAGCCGCTCGCACAGGCTGCTGCCGATGAAACCCGCTCCCCCGGTGACGAAGGCGCGGCGGTCTGCTTCCGTCACCGACGCTGATCGTGCCCGGTTCGAGGCTGCGGCTCAGCCGGTGGATTGCGCGCGTCGCGTCGGATGCGGCTGAGGTGCACCCGACCATCACTGCGCTCTGCGGCCGGTGCCCGGTCGCGCCAGCCCGGCATGAAGCGACGAATGGCGTGGACGGTCAACAGCGCGATAAGGAACCAGGCCAGGTACCCGGCGGCCATCCGGAAGAAGACATCGGCGGGGTCGATCCTCGTCGCCACGCTGATCACCAGCAACGCACCGAGGAGCCCGACCAGCAGGCCGGCGAGTGCGGTGAGCAGCGATCGGATGGCAGCTCCGACAGTCATGAATGCTCCGTCCTTGGGTTCACGCCTCGAGGCGGCGTGATGCACGAGCAGGATACAGCCGACCACGCCCACCTATACTCGCCGAAAGCTTGTCCTTCGTTGGCGGAGCCGCATGGCGACCTCATCCAGGCGGCCGGCGGGTCGCCCATCGGACACCACCACCCACATTTTCATCGTCGGGCTCCCGCGGACGGGATCGACCCTCACGCGCGGGATTCTCAACGCCTCGCCGGAGATCTGGGTCGCCGGCGAGTCGCATTTCTTCTCGGCTCCGACGCGCCTGGGCCTGGTCCGGCGGCCGGGCTATGCCGAGCGATTCCGCCGCATCGGCGATATCGGTACCGACAGCGGGCTGGCATTGGTGCTCGACCACATCTACGCGCTACGCGGGAAGAGCTTCTGGGCGCGGCTCGCGGCCGAGAGCGACCGGGACTCAGTCGAGCGCGACCTGCGTGGCTCCGCGCGGACCGATCGAGAGCTCCTCGACCTCGCCATGATGCGCTTCGCGCGGGGACGGCGGATCCGTGGCGAGAAGACGCCGCACCATGTCCATCACGTCCCGACCCTGCTCGAATGGTTCCCCGGGGCCCGGATCATCCAGACCTTTCGCGACCCGCGGGCGGTGTACACCTCGCTGCGACGCAAGGAGCGTCCGGAAAAGCTGACCGGCGTCGGCCGGGCCGGCCGACGGCTCGGCCCGGTCTTCGATACCTATTCGATTTTCAACCTCGCCCGCAGCTGGCGTTCCATGGCCCGCCTGCACGATGCCTACGCCAGGCGCTTTCCCGATCACTACACGCTCGTGCGCTTCGAGGACCTGGTCACCTCGCCGGAGCCGACCGCGCGACGGCTTTCGGAGTTCGTGGGCGTGCCGTACGCGGATGCCATGCTGGAGCAGGTCGTCCACAACTCGAGCTTCATGGGCAAGGGGTCCGGCGATGGCATCGACCCGACCGCCATCGATCGCTGGCGCGAACACCTGTCACCGATTGCACGATCGATCTTCGCTCGACTGTGCGGCAACGAGCTCGAGGCGTTCGGCTACCGCCGCTGAACGACGGAACCCCTAGGGGTAGTACGGGTTCGGCGCTGCGTGGCCGACGCCGTTGTAAAAGACCCCGGTACGGTGAACGACGTCGCCGATGATCCGCTGGTCGACCACGTCACGGACCGGCCGGGTCGCGCCGACCGAGGCGAGCACCGAGTTATACGCCGACTGCGCAGTCGTGGCGCTCACGCTCAGGCCGCCGCACGCCAGGCTGGTGCGGATGACACCGCTGGGCGCCTTGATCGCGTAGGTGAACCCGTCCGCGACATTTCCGGAGAGATAGACGCTGCTCGGATACGGGTTCGGGTTGGCCACGTGGTGCTGCCATTCGTAGACCAGCTTCTTGGTCGTCTCAGGCCCGGAGCGGAACCAGTTGCCGACAACGTTCATGGCGCGCGGGTTGCCATGCAGCCCGTTGACGCCCCAGTTGTAGATGACGTTGTTCACGAGGTCCACGCACTCCGCACCCTGGACCACCGGCATGCGTTGGTCCGAGGTGGTGAACAGGTCATGGTGGAAGGTGATCCGCTTCGGCCAGGCAATCTTCGGGTCGAGCTGGAAGACGCTGGCGCCCTTGCTGTGGCCGCCGTCAGCCACGATCCCACCCGAGTGCCGCGAGAGGTATAGCCCCTCGCCCATGATCGAGTACTGGACGGTGACGTCGTGCACGTTGCCGAGGATGGAGACGCCGCCGATATCGGGACCCCAGATCATGGTCAGGTGGTCGAGGACAACGTTGTAGACCTCGCTGGCGAGACCGTTGAGCGTCACCGCGTCGGCATCGTCAGGGTAGCTCACCTGGTCGCCGGGTCGCAGCCGCAGGTCCCGCACGATGACGTCGTGGCTGATGATTTTGAGCATGTCATTGCGAATGACGATTCCATTGCCCGGCGCGGTGCTGCCGTCGATGGTGATGTAGGGATTGATGAGCCGCAACTCGCTGCTCAGGGTGATCAAGCCACCCACCTGGAAGACCACGATCCGCGGGCCACTGGCGGCGAGCGCGGCGCGCAGCGAGCCGGACCCGCTGTCGTTCAGGTTGGTGACAGCGATCACACGCCCGCCAGCCCCTCCCCTGGTCCCCGCCCCGTACCCAGCCACACTGACGGCGCCTGGGACCTTGGGCGGCGCCAAAGTGGGCTTGGCGGTCGGCTTGGCGGTCGGCTTGTCGGTGGGGTTGGCGGTCGGGCTCCCCGCGGCGCCAGGTGTCTCCCCGGAGGGCGAGGCGATCGACGAGGGGCTCGCCGACGACGAGTCACTCGAAGAGGCAGGCAGGCTGCCGGGCACCAGGGACGAGGGGGTGGGTTGGCCGCTCGTCGCGGTGGCCGTGGTGGACGGGCCGCCGGCAAGCAGGTTGCCGCCGTTCCCCGCCGTGGCGATGAACGGGACCAGGATGGCAGGCACCAGCACCAGCAAGGGCAGGATCACCAGCCAATCGGCCGTGCCGTGGCGCCGGGATGACGCCATCGGAGGACTGGGATCCGAGGGTGGCGAAGCTGAACGACGGAGGCGGGGCACGATCTTGAAGGGCAACTGACAGGTCCTCGGCGAGCTGTGGCCGCGTGGCCGCGCTATCCGATCCTCCGGA